>NZ_JAMPNQ010000003.1:0-561873 GCF_028479445.1 Providencia sp. PROV210 | reverse complement strand
TAAAGCTGCCGTTGCTGCCGCCATTGCGCGAGTCAAAGCGAAAAAAGCGCAACAATCAAATGAACAGTCAACTATAGAGTAAGTGATAAAAAGATGAAATTTAGACCGCTTGATAACAAAGCTCGCCGTTTAAAAATAGCCAGTGCCCCATTTACTCATGATAAACAAAGTACCAGTCAGGTAATGTTTTGGGTCTTACTTGCTGCAATTCCCGGAATTGCAGTTCAAACATACTTTTTCGGCGTGGGTACTCTGTACCAAATTGCATTAGCGATGGCGACTGCCGCATTAACAGAAGCGATATCTATCCGTTTGCGTAAGCAGCCTGTACTCCCAGTACTAAAAGATAATTCAGCCATTGTGACTGCATTACTTTTAGGGGTCAGTTTACCGCCGCTATCGCCTTGGTGGCTGATTGTCTTAGGGACTATTTTTGCGATTATTATTGCGAAACAGTGTTACGGCGGATTGGGACAAAATCCATTTAACCCCGCCATGGTGGGATATGTAGTTCTGCTTATTTCTTTCCCTGTCCAAATGACTAACTGGCTACCACCACAAGAATTACAACAATTACATATTTCTGGATTAGATAGCCTAGCCGTTATTTTTAGTGGACATACATCAACTGGCGTGACACTTGATCAGCTACGCACCGGTATTGATGGCATGAGCCAAGCCACTCCATTGGATAGTTTTAAAACTGGCTTACTCACTCACTCGATCTCTGAGGTATTGCAGCAACCTATTCTCCAAGGCTCCCTTGCAGGTATTGGTTGGCAATGGGTCAATATCGCCTATCTTCTGGGGGGATTAATTATGCTCAGCCGCCGAATTATCAGCTGGCATATCCCTGTAGCGTTTATCGGTACGTTGGCAGTACTCGCCATCGTCAGTTGGTTAATCGATGATGCCCGTTATTCACCACCATTGGTACAGTTGCTGTCAGGGGCGACGATGTTAGGGGCGTTCTTTATCGCGACGGATCCCGTCACCGCATCAACAACCCCAAAAGGTCGAATTATTTTTGGGGTACTTATCGGCTTCTTAGTCTGGGTTATCCGTGTCTACGGCGGTTACCCAGATGCGGTAGCATTTGCCGTCTTATTAGCAAATATCACCGTACCATTAATTGACCACTATACGCAGCCTCGTGCGTACGGACATAAATAAGGAGCCAGAATGTTAAATACAATGCGTCGTCATGGAGTGATTCTGGCACTGTTTGCCGCAGGGACAACAGCATTAAGTGCTGCTGTTTATACTCTGACTAAAGATACCATTGCGGAGCAAGCTGCATTAGTGCAGCAAAAACTACTCGATCAAGTCGTTCCTGAATCTTTATATGATAATGAGCTGTCCAAAGAGTGCTATCTAGTCACTAACGAAGCTATACTAGGAAATAAAAAACCTCGCCATCTTTATATTGCCCGTAAAAATGGTCAACCTGTGGCAGCTGCGCTAGAAAGTACGGCTCCAGATGGCTATTCTGGGGCAATCCACGTACTCGTTGGGGCAGATTTTAAAGGTACTGTACTGGGTGTGCGAGTAACTGAACATCATGAAACTCCAGGGCTCGGAGATAAAATTGAAACCCGAATTTCCGATTGGATCACGCATTTCACGGGTAAAAAAATTGAATCTGATAAAGACCCTCACTGGGCAGTGAAAAAAGATGGTGGTGATTTTGACCAATTTACTGGGGCAACTATCACACCAAGAGCGGTCGTTAATGCCACAAAACGTACTGCCGCATTTATTCAAACTGTGCCTGAAGAATTAGCCAATTATCCTATCTGTGGGGATGAATAATGAGTAGTGAAACGAAAGATTTATTTGCTCAAGGGTTATGGAAAAATAACTCTGCATTAGTCCAACTACTGGGTTTATGCCCTCTGCTAGCGGTCTCTTCTACCGCTACAAATGCCCTTGGTCTTGGGCTAGCAACCACATTAGTTCTGGTATGTACCAATGTGGCCGTTTCCGCATTTCGCCGTTGGGTTCCTTCAGAAATTCGTATTCCCATTTATGTGATGATTATTGCTTCTGTAGTCAGTGCAGTACAAATGTTAATCAATGCCTACGCATTTGGCTTATACGAGTCTCTGGGGATTTTTATTCCATTGATCGTGACTAACTGTATCGTGATTGGGCGAGCTGAAGCTTATGCCTCTCGTAACCCCGTTCCTTTATCGGCAATTGATGGATTAGCGATGGGATTAGGAGCAACCGCTGCCCTGTTTGTGCTCGGAGCAATACGGGAGATCTTGGGTAATGGAACCCTATTTGATGGCGCTGATTTATTGCTTGGTTCATGGGCAAAATCATTACGTATAGAGGTCTTACACCTTGACTCACCATTTTTACTCGCTATGCTCCCTCCGGGCGCTTTTATCGGTCTAGCATTAATGCTGGCAGGTAAATATCTTATCGATGAAAAAATGAAAAAGCGCGCCGCTCTAAAATTAGGTCAACAACCTGCACGTGAATATCAAAAAGAACAAGGTTGTGGCAGCCATCTTTCTTAAACCTGAAGCTTTGTGAGCAATGAATAAAACTAAACGTATTGAAATTCTCACTCGCCTGCGCGATGACAACCCAAAACCGACGACGGAGCTTGCATTTAACTCCCCTTTTGAGTTACTTATCTCTGTCCTGTTATCAGCTCAAGCCACCGATGTTAGCGTTAATAAAGCGACAGCTAAACTGTATCCTATCGCTGATACGCCAGAAAAAATGTTAGCTCTTGGCGTCGATGGCATCAAAGAGTACATCAAAACGATCGGGTTATTTAACACTAAAGCTGAAAACGTGTATAAGACCTGTAAGTTACTCATTGAAAAACATCACAGTCAGGTGCCTGAAAATCGTGAAGCCCTCGAAGCTTTACCCGGAGTAGGACGCAAAACAGCCAATGTTGTGCTCAATACAGCATTTGGCTGGCCAACCATTGCTGTCGACACCCATATTTTCCGCGTGTGTAACCGAACTAAGTTTGCGCCGGGAAAAGATGTGGTAGAAGTCGAGGAAAAACTACTCAAAGTAGTTCCCGCTGAATTTAAAGTCGATTGCCACCATTGGTTTATCTTACACGGTCGTTATACCTGCATTGCACGAAAACCGCGATGTGGATCCTGTATTATTGAAGATTTATGTGAATTTAAAGATAAAGTTTATCCAGAAGATTAACTCCCTTTGCTCTGAGATGCGAATTACCACACAGATATGATGTCATTCGCATTTTTTCCTTGCTCTAAGACTTTGTCTTACGCAACAATAGAGCCAAACTCAACCTCAAATAAACGGTAAGTATGTTTCAAGACAACCCATTATTAGCGCAACTGAAACAAACGTTGCACGCTCAAACACCTCGTGCTGAAGGTCTGGTTAAAAGTACTGAAAAAGGCTTTGGCTTTTTAGAAGTCGACGGACAAAAAAGCTATTTTATCCCGCCACCGCAAATGAAAAAAGTGATGCATGGTGACCGGATCTCTGCCACGATCCACACCGATAAAGATCGTGAATTTGCTGAACCAGAAGCGTTGATTGAGCCTTTTCTTAACCGTTTTGTCGGTAAAATTCAGAAAAAAGATAACGATAATCGACTGTTCGTCATTCCTGACCATCCGCTCTTAAAAGACGCAATATCTTGCCGTCCAGTCAATGGGATCACTCACGAATTTAAACAAGGTGACTGGGTTGTCGCAGAAATGCGTCGTCATCCATTAAAAGGCGATAAAGGCTTTTACGCTGATATCACTGAATTCATTACGTATGGTGATGACCACTATGCCCCATGGTGGGTAACGTTACGCCGTCACCAATTAGACCGTACTGAACCAGCAATGGTTGACAGCGAGCGCGATGATGAAGGTCTCGAGCGTACAGACTTAACCGACCTACACTTTGTGACTATCGATAGTGCTAGTACCGAAGATATGGATGATGCGCTGTATGTCGAGAAAACAGCAGAAGGTAATTTAAAGCTGTACATCGCTATCGCTGATCCAACCAGCTACATTAAAGAAGGTAGCGAGTTAGATAAGTTAGCATTAGCACGCTCATACACTAACTATTTGCCGGGCTTCAACATTCCTATGTTGCCTCGCCAACTTTCAGATGACCTGTGTTCCCTACGTCCTAATGAACGTCGCCCCGCTTTAGTCTGTATCACTCAAATCCTGCAAGATGGCTCTATTGATAGCAATATTGAGTTTTTCCTTGCTTGGGTCGAATCGAAAACTAAATTAGTCTACGATGAAGTCTCTGATTGGTTAGAAGAAACTGGCACATGGAAGCCAAAATCAGATGCCGATACTCAGCAAATTTTGCTATTAAAAGAGATGGCTGATAAGCGACTGAAATGGCGTAATGACAATGCATTAGTCTTTAAAGATAGACCAGATTATCGCTTTATCTTAGATGAGAATGGCTATGTCCTCGATATCGTTGCCGAGAGTCGCCGTACGGCTAACCGTATTGTTGAAGAAGCGATGATTACCGCTAACTTATGTGCAGCTAATGTACTGAAAAATAAATTAGGGTTTGGTGTATTTAACGTTCATATGGGCTTTGACCCTGTACAAATCGAGCAAGTAGTTCAAACGTTAAAAGATAATGGTATTGAAGTGAATGGCGATGAGTTACTCACTCTTGAAGGTTTCCGTCAGTTACGCCGTCAACTGGATTCTCAACCAACCCAGTTCTTAGATAGCCGTATTCGTCGCTTCCAAACTTTTGCAGAAGTGAAAGCCGATCCGGGTCCACACTTTGGTTTGGGCTTTGATGCCTATGCAACATGGACATCACCAATTCGTAAATATACTGATATCGTAAACCACCGTCTGCTGAAGTCGATTATTGCAGGAACGCCAGCCACTGAGAAACCGAGTGAAGAGTTATCGATTAAGTTGGCTGAACGTCGTCGTGCTAACCGTATGGCAGAAAGAGATGTAGGTGATTGGCTATATTCCCGTTATCTGAAACCTTTCGAGGGTACTGATACTAAATTCCCTGCGGAGATCATCGATATCACTCGCGGTGGAGTTCGTGTCAGACTCGTTAATAACGGCGCGGTCGCTTTTGTCCCTGCACCATTCTTGCACAGTGTACGTGATGAAATTCAATGTAGCCAAGAAACAGGTAGCGTATTAATTAAAGGTGAAAAAGCTTATCAGCTGAATGATATTATCGATGTCAACATTGCTGAAGTACGTATGGAAACACGAAATATTGTGGCTCGCCCAGCGGCTTAATTTCTAAGATTTCGTTATTATCTGACCACGGGATTTTATCTCGTGGTCTTTTTTTGTCCAAAACTCTACATAATTCAAACATTAGCATTTAATGTTAAATAACCCACACTTCTTGACATTTATTTCTGATTATTCTGATCAATTTACACCTTATTCGTGATATTTTAACTCTGCTATATTTTTATAGGTAGTTATCACTAGAAACAACCATGTTGGAGTCATTATCATGAAACGCATCCTCACTTTGGCCATTATTGCAACTGTCGCATTCAGCGTGAGTGCTTGTTCAAATATGTCAAAACGCGATAAAAATACAGCAATTGGAGCTGGAATCGGTGCTGTCGGAGGAGCTATATTAACAGATGGAAGCGCACTCGGCACTGTAGGTGGAGCGGCTATCGGTGGTATTATTGGAAATCAAGTGAAGAAATAAGTCCTTTAATATCCTGCAAAAGGGGAAACGTAATGTTTCCCCTTCTTTATTTCATTTCAGCCACCAGCTAATTTAACTTGGTAGCCTTTGGCTTCTAAAAGCTGTTTTAGCAAGTCGCGTTTATCACCTTGGATTTCAATATCACCCTCTTTGACGGCGCCACCACAACCACACTTTTTCTTTAACTCAGCGGCGAGTTTTGTTAGCTCCACATCATTGAGATCTAACCCCGTAACCACACAAACACCTTTGCCTTTACGACCCGATGTTTCGCGGCGAATACGCACAATACCATCGCCTTTAGGTCGAGTGACTTGTGGTTTTTCTTCCTCAATCCGCCCAATATCGGTGCTATAAACTAAACGGCTATTCGCGTCACTCATACTAATTCTCTGATTGACTGGTTAATTTGTTGCAAGGTTAGCGCAGGATCGTCACTGCGAGTAATTGGTCGCCCAATGACCATATAATCCACACCCGCTTCAATAGCCTGCTGTGGCGTCATGATACGACGCTGGTCACCGACTTCGCTTCCCACAGGGCGTATTCCTGGGGTCACTAATTTAAAATCGTGTCCACATAGCTCTTTCAATGCTTTCGCTTCGTGAGCAGAACACACCACACCATCTAAGCCACACTGCTTAGTGAGTAATGCTAAGTGTTCTGCATATTCCGCTGGCGTTAAGTTGATTCCGATACCTGCTAAATCAGAGGCATCCATACTGGTGAGAACGGTCACTGCTGTTAATAAAGGGGCATCTTTCCCATAAACTTCGAGCGCTTGACGAGCAGCTTCCATCATACGAGCGCCACCACTCGCATGAACATTCACCATCCAAACGCCCATCTCAGCAGCCGCAGAGACCGCACGAGCAACCGTATTAGGAATATCATGGAATTTCAGATCAAGAAAAACGTCAAAACCGCGATCATGGAGTGACTTAACAAATTGAGGACCATTAAAAGTGAACATTTCTTTACCCACCTTTAAGCGGCAATCGCGCGGGTCAATCTTATCGACAAACGCTAACGCCGCATTAGCATCTTCATAATCAAGAGCCACAATGATTGGCGAGTGAGTCGTAACGCGAGTGAGGTTCTCAGTTGAGGAAATCATTCTATAGCCTTTATTGAGTGTTAACGTAATTAAAAAAGTGACGTTGTCACTGGCCATCTAACCCGCGGATGGGCTTAATGGTGTCCCAAGAGCGGCAAGATGGACAGTGCCAATATAATGCACGGGATGTAAAACCACATTTGAGGCAGCGATAATCAGGTTTAGTTCTGATTTGCTCACCAACCATTTTACGTAATAAAATCAAGCTTTCTTTAGCTCGACCCTCTTCTGCTTCCGCTAAATGGTAATCCATCAGACGGTAAAATAAACGCATGGTTGGATGCCGTTGAATTTGATCATTAATATAACTGACAGCGGCTTCATGATTTTGTTTTTCAACAATAATATCGGCAAGATAAAGCTCAGCAATTGCCCCTGAATTACCTTCAACACATTGACGTAAATAAGCTTCCCAATCATCAGAATGCCCCGTGTGTTGATAACACTCGTATAATAGAGGTAGCGTTTCAGACACTAGTTCACGATCTTGAGAATAAACTTGCTTTAATGCGTTAATCGCTTTTTCATAATTAACTTGTTCAATAAAAATACGCCCTTTCATTATTGAAATTCGGGCACAATTTTTATCTACCTGCTCACCTTTATTTAATAAACTTAACGCACCGTCAATATCATCACTTGCAAGCTCTTGGGTTGCCAATTCACAATAAAAATGTGCAATTTGCTCGCGTAATTCTTCGGCGCCTAATTTCACTAATTTAGTGGCAGTCTCAATCGCCTTGCCCCAATCACTAGTCAGTTGATAGATAGTTAATAGGGATTGCAATGCACTCTGTTTAAAATCGACTTCATCCGTCAGCTGTTGGAACATATTTTCAGCGCGATCATACACACCCGCAGTCATATAATCACGACCCAATTGTTGAGTCGCTAACAGGCGCTGTTCAAAGGATAATGCGGCGCTTTCCACCAGCGATTGGTGAATACGAATGGCGCGTTCAACTTCGCCACGGGAACGGAATAGATTACCAAGGGTAAGATGCGCTTCAAACGCGGAACTATCTTCCGTTTTGAGCATTTCAAGGAATAAATCAACGGCTTTATCTTGTTGATTGGATAATAGAAAGTTAACGCCTGTCACGTAATCACGGGACAAGCGATTTGCATGCTGCTGCTTATCTTGTTGAGCACTTCTGCGCCCCATGTACCAGCCATATGCGGCGGCAACAGGTAACAGCAGAAAAAGCAACTCGAACATTGAGGACTATTCCTTGTTCTGAGGCGTCACTAATTCGGTTGAGTCAGAAATAGTTTTCTCTTCAGCACCTAATTGTGATTCTAAACGTCTAATTTTACGACGTGCATTTTTTAAGCTAACAATCGTGCGTAAATAAAATACAGCACAGACCAACCAGCCCAGCACAAAACCGACACCAAATAAGGTAGCAAGTAACGAGGATAAAGAAAAATCCCCTTTTGCAATCAGGTAGTTAAATGTAATAACCTGATCATTGCTTGAACCGAGCGTAATCGACACAATAAAAATAGCGACCGCCAGTAATAAAATCAGAAAGTATTTCACATTTGTTCCCGTTATCAGTTCTTCTCGTTCCAAAACATCTATCTGATAAGGTAGCATTTTCGGCGCTTCCAGACAAAGTAAATTATTAACAGCCCGTATCTTCCAGCACTAAAAATGCTCCTTTTTCATCAAGATAGTCCCAGTGACTGTTATTAGTGCCCCTTATGCTTGACGTCTTTCAAACCAATGTGATTTGAAGATGGCATATCCAATCAAAGCAAAACAACCGCTAATAAACGTTGATGTCAGGATATCAATTGGCCAATGCATACCGAGCAACATTCGGCTTAGCCCAATCCCTTCAGCCCAAAGACCTAAGAATATAGCTAATGTATATTGACGACGTTGCCAAAATAAACCGATCAACAATAAAGCCCAACCCGCAGCAAATAACATATGCCCAGATGGGAAAGAATATCCTGTTTCAGCTTGCCAATGTTTACGTTGCCATTTAGGGATCAGGTCATTTGATTTAACCGTATCCTTAACTATGTCTGCACGCGCACCGCGTTTAAGTTCATAAAATTTGGTTGCATCAATCCCATACGTTACCCCCATCCAGACCACATAAGGTCTTGGTTCTTGGAAGCTACTCTTTAGTAATGATTTAAGGCCTTGCTGGCCCAAAATACAAACCAAAATAATCACGATAAGTTTAACCCACTGCGCTTTAGACTGACGAAAGACAAACAAAGTCAGTAAGGTCAGCAGTATAAACGTGATAATGCTATAGGGCATTCCGGCAGTGTCCGTTAACCACAGTAACCCTTTCATTGTCGGTTGCTGCTCTGGTGTCCATTGCCAGCCTATGCCTATCATAATTATCGGCGGTAACATCAATAAAAATGTAAAAATAGCGATAAGATAAATTGTCTTTTTCATTTAATGTATTCCATAAAAATTCATTATTTCCTTATTAATAAAACTTGCATGAACAACCTATTTACTCTGTTATAGTAGTACAGCGTCGGCAGTGTGCAAAGAATGCCTGACTCTATATGCAAACGTCATATAGCATCGATATATTATAATAATTGTCTTATATCGATTTACGTTATTAATTAAGCAAGAGTTACTTTAACTAATGAAAGAAAATATGCAGCTAAAACGTGTTGCCGAAGCAAAATTACCGACACCTTTCGGTGAATTTTTAATGGTAGGTTTTGAAGAAATTGCAACAGGTCGAGACCATGTCGCATTAATTTTTGGCGATATTTCAGGGGCTGAGCCGGTACTTAGCCGTATTCACTCTGAATGCTTAACGGGAGATGCATTATTTAGTTTACGTTGTGACTGTGGCTTTCAGTTAGAAGCTGCGCTTAAGCAAATCAGTGAGATTGGTCGCGGTGTCTTATTATATCACCGTCAAGAAGGCAGAAATATTGGATTACTGAATAAAATCCGTGCTTATGCTTTACAAGACCAGGGCTTAGATACTGTTGAAGCCAATCTTAAACTAGGCTTTAAAGCGGATGAACGCGATTTCACCCTCTGCTCAGACATGTATAAATTGCTGGGGATTAATGAAGTCCGTTTACTGACTAATAACCCGAAAAAAATTGATATCATGCGTGAAGCGGGAATAAATGTGGTTGAACGAGTGCCATTAATTGTTGGTCGTAACCCAAGTAATGCACACTATTTAGATGTAAAAGCTGAAAAAATGGGTCATCTGCTATTTAAGCATCAATAACATTTTCTGCAACTTGGAAGAGTGTCTTGCACTCTTCCTTGATCATTCTGCCTTAGCCCCTATTTTCATCAAAACAATCGAATGTAATACATTTGCTAATTGCTATATTCACATTCTTTTTTTAGGGTTTATACTGTTCGCAACTTTTATATCAAAAAATTACATCGAAAAAATACCGCATATTAATCCTAATCTTGTATGCCTATTCTTCGTCTAACAAGGAGATATTGTGAATAACCTGCATTCTATCCAACGCATGAGAAGATTGCGTAAAAGTGAACAACTCCGCTCCCTATTCCAAGAAACCCATCTCTCTATTAACGACTTATGCTTGCCTATCTTCGTTGAAGAAGGCTTAGATGACTATGCACCAATCGCTAGCATGCCCGGGGTAGTCCGCATTCCAGAAAAGCGCCTTGCTTATGAAATTGAGCGCATTGCTAAAGCGGGAATTAAGTCAGTAATGACATTTGGGGTTTCACATCATCTCGATGAAACTGGCAGCGATGCATGGCAAGATAACGGTTTAGTCTCTCGTATGTCACGTATCTGTAAAGACACCGTGCCTGAAATGGTGGTGATGTCCGATACTTGTTTCTGTGAATATACCTCCCACGGTCATTGTGGCGTTATGCACGGCGATTTCGTTGATAACGATGCCACCATCCATAATCTTGGATTACAAGCTGTTGCTGCTGCTCGTGCCGGTGCTGACTTCATCGCACCTTCTGCCGCAATGGATGGACAAGTTGCCGCAATCCGTCGCACATTGGATGAAGCCGGATTTACGGATACTGCAATTATGTCCTACTCTACAAAATTTGCTTCCGCATTGTATGGTCCATTCCGTGACGCTGCCGGTTCATGCTTAAAAGGTGACAGAAAAACTTATCAAATGAATCCGATGAACCGTCGTGAAGCCTTACATGAGTCATTAATTGATGCTCAAGAAGGTGCCGATGCGTTAATGGTAAAACCTGCTGGGGCTTATTTAGATATTATTCGTGACCTACGCGAATGCACTCAATTACCTATTGGTGCATATCAAGTTAGCGGTGAATACGCCATGATCAAGTTTGCAGCTCAAGCCGGTGCTATTGATGAAACTCGCGTCACTTTAGAAAGCCTTGGTGCCATTAAACGTGCCGGTGCAGATTTGATTTTCACCTATTTTGCATTGCAATTGGCAGAAGATAAAATTCTGTAATCTTACGGAACATTAAAAAGCGGTCATAAAAAACGCCGATACTGGATATAAATACAGTATCGGCGTTTTTGTTCATTTTTGCTTACTTATAATACAAGGCGAGCGTTAATTAGCCGTACTTTGCTGCAATTTTAACTGCTCAGACAATCGCTGTGCATAAACTTGAGCAGTTTCAGGTGATAATAGCCCCGCGATTAATAAATCTTTCTTACCGTCAGGTAAATCGGCCACAACACCCCAGGTTTCCACATCCATACTGGCACAATCAAGATCTTGTTCAGTGATTGGCAAAATATCAAAAAAGTCTTTCAGTGGTGCAATCGCAATTGCGGTGTATTCTGCATTCATTCCCAATGGGAACTCTTTATCTGCATATAATCTTAAATCATGAACCTCAGCCTCTGGGGTTCTCATCACGACGGAATATAAATTGGGAATATGTTCTAAAATATCGCGTACTTCATCATTGGCACCAGCGCAATGAGAGGTACTTAATAAAATATCTGCTGCCCATAGTGCGCCCTTATAAAAATCAGTTTCATTGATATTTGCCATATTGATTTCCTTTACGCTATTTCGATAAATGCGGTAATTTCATTCCATCAAACTACAGAGCTTTTTCTGAATACTGACTAACACAATAGCTTAGAATTAGGCTGAAAAACTTGAGAAATAACAAAGTTTAAGAATTAACAGTAAAAAAATGCCCACAGTGATACGCCGCGGGCATTGGTTCAATAATTTAATGCAACATCTGGCGGATAACATAATGTAAAATCCCGCCATGGCGGTAATATTCCATCTCAGTCGCGGTATCAATACGGCAACGTGTCACTACCTCTTTTACATCTCCATTACCATAGGTAATTTTCACGTTAATATTCTGTCCCGGTGTTAATGATTGTAATCCTGTAACATCAATCAGCTCATCCCCTTTGAGTTTTAAGGTTTTGCGCGTCTCACCCCCCGAAAACTCAAGAGGAACAACCCCCATACCAATCAGGTTGGAACGATGAATTCGTTCATAAGATTCAGCAATCACCACACGCACGCCTAATAAGTTAGTCCCTTTTGCCGCCCAGTCACGGCTAGAGCCAGAACCGTACTCTTTTCCTGCGATGATAGCCAATGGACGATTTTGTTGCTGATACAACATCGCAGCATCAAAAATTGCCATTTGTTGACCCGTTGGAATATGCAAGGTATAGCCGCCTTCAACACCGGATAACATTTCATTACGAATACGAATATTCGCAAAGGTTCCTCGCATCATCACTTCGTGGTTACCACGACGAGACCCATAGGAGTTAAAATCTGTGACGGCAACACCATGCTCTTGAAGATAACGACCCGCAGGGCTATCTTTCTTGATATTACCCGCAGGTGAAATATGGTCAGTGGTCACTGAATCACCGAGGATCGCCAAAATGTTGGCACCATGAATATCTGCAACCGGTTTAGGTGTTGCTGGCATATTTTCAAAGAATGGAGGATGTCGAATATAGGTAGAATCTTTTTGCCAATGATAAGTTGACGAACTTTCAACACTCAGTGCTTGCCATGTTTCATCTCCATCAAATACCGCGCTGTACTCTTTGCGGAACATATCGGTTTTCACTTTTTCTACCGCTAAGGCAATTTCAGCACTGGATGGCCAAATATCTTTCAGATAAACCGGATTGCCCTGTTTATCGATGCCAAGAGGCTCCGTCTTCAGGTTGATATGCATATTTCCAGCTAAGGCATACGCCACAACTAGGGGCGGAGACGCGAGCCAGTTTGTTTTTACCAGAGGATGAATGCGCCCTTCAAAGTTACGATTACCAGAAAGTACCGCTCCGACGGTCAGGTCGGACTGTTTTATCGCGTCTTCAATCGGTGCTGGTAATGGACCGGAGTTACCAATACAGGTAGTACATCCATAACCCACAAGGTTAAAACCGAGTTGGTCGAGATAAGGAGATAGGCCCGCTAATGCAAGATAGTCTGTAACGACTTTAGAACCCGGAGCTAATGAGGTTTTTACCCACGGTTGGCGCATAAGTCCTTTTTCTACCGCTTTCTTCGCCAATAGTCCCGCAGCCATTAACACACTCGGGTTAGAAGTATTGGTACAAGAGGTAATCGCAGCTATTACCACCGCGCCATCAGTCAGTTCAAATTCTTGATCGTGATATTTTATCCGTGGATGAGCATGTTTATCTTTTTTGTTAAGTTCCAAATCCACTGCACCTTGAAACGCTTGAGGTACTTGGCTTAACTCTACTCTATCTTGCGGACGTTTTGGTCCAGCCAAGCTAGATTCTACCGTGCCCATATCCAATTCTAATGTACTGGTAAAAATGGGTTCATCCCCTTGATAGCGCCATAAACCCTGCTGCTTACTGTAGGACTCCACCAGCGCAATCTCATCTTGATGACGCCCTGTTAATGTCATATAGGCCAGTGTGATTTCATCCACGGGGAAAAATCCACATGTCGCACCATATTCTGGTGCCATATTGGCAATGGTTGCACGATCAGCTAATGGCAGATCGGCGAGTCCATCACCATAAAACTCAACAAATTTACCCACCACACCATGTTTACGGAGCATTTGGGTCACGGTCAACACTAAATCTGTCGCGGTTATGCCCTCAGCAAGTTTTCCCGTTAATTTGAAGCCAACGACATCTGGGATCAACATCGATACTGGCTGGCCTAACATTGCGGCTTCCGCTTCAATTCCGCCAACACCCCAACCGAGTACGCCTAACCCATTAATCATGGTGGTATGCGAATCTGTTCCCACTAAGGTATCCGGATAAGCCACTAGCTGGCCACCAACCTCTTCATACCATACGGCTTTGCCAAGATACTCAAGGTTAACCTGATGACAAATCCCCGTTCCCGGAGGAACAACTCTAAAGCGGTTAAAAGCTTTTTGCCCCCAGCGTAAAAAGAGATAACGTTCATGGTTACGCTGCATTTCAATTTCGACGTTATCGCTAAATGCCTGTTGATTGCCAAATTCATCGACCATCACTGAGTGGTCGATAACCAGATCAACAGGGGATAATGGGTTTACTTGGTTGACGTTTCCGCCGAGGGATTGAACTGCTTCACGCATTGCTGCGAGGTCAACAACCGCAGGAACACCCGTAAAATCTTGCATTAGGACCCGTGCAGGTCGATACGCAATTTCTCTATCTGCATGAGCATTTTTTTGCCAATCAATAATGGCTTGTAGGTCAGCTTCCACCACAGATTTACCATCAATATGGCGTAGTAGATTTTCAAGTAAGACTTTAAGGGATTTAGGTAAGCGCTCCCCGCTACCGAGTTTTTGCTCTGCGCGGGATAAGCTGAAGTAATTATACTGTTTGTCACCAACATGCAGCGTTGCTGCACTTTCTGTTTTTAAACTCAACGACATAACTCCTCCTTGGCGTTTTGGGCACCTTATTTTTTTACTAAGCACTATTAATCATAGTCTCCCTAGTAATTTCCTTTATAGATTTTGTGCCAATGTCGTTTTGTTACTTACAAAATAGGTAGCGGAATATCTTTGAAGAACTCTTCAATATCTTCATTATTTCGCAAGGCAATTGCCTTATCTACCACATCCCGTGTTAAATGTGGTGCGAATCGCCAGATAAAATCATACATATAACTGCGCAAGAAACTGGTTCGTTTAAAGCCAATTTTCGTGGTGCTATAGCTAAATTTATCTCGCATATCAATAACAACTAAATCTTTATCAACTTCAGGATCGACCGCCATGCTCGCAATGATCCCGATGCCCAAACCTAATTTAACGTAGGTTTTAATCACATCCGCATCCGTTGCTGTAAAAATAATTTTTGGCTCTAATCCCACTTTTTGGAAAGCCACATCTAACTCCGAGCGCCCGGTAAAACCGTGGGTATAGGTGACAATTTGATACTGAGCAATATCTTCAATTGTGACATTCTTTTTTTCTGTCAGTGGGTGCCCTTTAGGAACTATCACACAACGGTTCCAGTGGTAGCAAGGCAACATAATCAAGTCACTGTATAAATGTAGGGCTTCAGTCGCTATCGCAAAATCACTGTTTCCTTTGCAAACTTCTTCCGCTATTTGGGTTGGAGAACCCTGTTGCATGTGAAGGGAAACATGGGGATACCGCTCAATAAAACTTTTAATCACTGGCGGTAATGCGTAGCGTGCTTGTGTGTGAGTCGTAGCTATTTTAAGGCTACCTCTATCAGGAACAGTATGTTCCCCGGCAACTGAACGAATAGCTTCAATTTTTGAAAGTACTTCACGGGAAATACGAACAACCTCTTCACCCGCGGGCGTAACATGGGTTAAATGCTTTCCGCTACGCGCAAAAATTTGTATTCCAAGCTCATCTTCCAACATTCTGACTTGCTTACTGATCCCCGGTTGAGAGGTAAATAAGCCTTCCGCCGTCGAAGAGACATTCAGGTCATGATTGACCACTTCAACGATATAACGTAGTTGCTGTAATTTCATTATTGCTCCACCCCTTGCTTGAAACCGTTTTAGCTATAGCTAAAAAACATTACATATAACAAAAAGTAATATTGATTAATATATATATAACCAATATAACATTAAATTATGAGGAATAAACAGTATGATGACAATATTTCATCTAGCGAGTATAAAAAGGTAATAAGCAAGTAAGGTATTGCAAAGTCAGGTTATTTTTCCCTTTAACTATGCTTGAATGGTAAATATGCCGTTTTTTATTTCCCTTTAGACTAATATTTTAGTTATGAATTACCCTATTTCGATTAAATAAGAGGTTCTATCAATGCGTATGAAAGTCTTAGCCATGGTAATTGGCATGTCGACCATATCCTTTGCACCACACTTATTAGCCAAAGAGCTATCCTACGGCCAGCAAAAAATTGTGTTATCTGATGCAATTCAGCCAGGAAATGATTTTTACCAATATGTGAATAAAGATTGGATTAATAACGCCAAGATCCCAACAGGGATGCCACGCATTAACTCATTCGTAAATTTATATTTAAATACAGAAAAACAAACTCAAGCCATCATTGAAGAACTTCAAAAAATACCCGATAACCAACTCAACCATAACCAACGTAATATTCGTAATTTATACCTAAGCTATCTGGATGAAAAAAGTATCGAAAAGGCGGGTTTATCCCCAATTAAAGGGGATTTAAATGATATTGCTCAAGCCAAAAATCATGATGATATTAGTCAATTGATGACTCGCCCTGGTTACAGTTCATTGATTTCGTATTGGGTAGATTTGGACGCAAAAGCCCCTGATACCTATGTGCTCTATATTGGGCAAGGTGGGCTTGGTTTACCGAACCGCAATTATTATCTTGATGATACGCCACAGATGAAAGAGATCCGCAAAAACTATATTGCTTATATTGCGACGATATTAAAGCTGGCAGGAGAGAAAGATGTTAAGAAAAAGGCTCAACAAATTTTCGATTTAGAAAAATCAATTGCTGAAGTTCATTGGAGCCCTGAAGCGCGCCGGGATACTATCAAAAATTACCACCCAATGACGCTATCTGAGATGAAAAAATTCACCACGGGTTTTGAGTGGAATAATTTTATCCAACATTGGAAATTAAGTGACCAACAGTTAGCTAAAGTTGTTGTTGAAAATGATACGGCAGTCGAAAAAACTGCGCAAATTTTCGCAAAAACGCCTGTTTCTGTCTTAAAGGATTATCTTACATTCCAATATGTCAGTGACCATGCAGGCTATCTAAATCAAGCCCTTTCCGATGCCCGTTTTGATTTTTACTCGAAAAAACTTAATGGTATTGAGAAGCAGCGAACTCGCCAAGAACGTGCTATTCAAACAGTTAATTCTTTGCAAGGTGAGCCATTAGGTCAAATTTATGTTGAGAAATATTTCAATCCTCAGTCTAAAGAGAAAATTAACGATCTGGTGAGCTATGTTCGCGGTACCTTTAATTCCCGTTTGAAAGATAATGACTGGATGGATGAACAAACTCGCCAAGAAGCGTTGAAAAAATTGGAGCAATTTACGGTTAAAGTGGGTTACCCCGAAAAATGGAATGATTTTAGTAGCATTAATTTGAAGCCAAATGCTCTACTCGATAACTATAAGCAAGTTGAAGCTTGGTCCTATAACGATGCGATGAGTAAACTTGGTCAACCAGTCCGTCAGTGGGAATGGGGAATGACACCACAAACTGTCAATGCCTATTTCAATCCAGTCCAGAATGAAATTGTTTTCCCTGCAGCTATTTTACAAGCACCATTCTTTGACCCAAATGTCGACCCTGCCTATAACTATGGCGCAATTGGCGCAGTGATTGGTCATGAAATGGGACATGGTTTTGATGATCAAGGTAGCTTATATGATGGTACGGGCCAGTTACGTAACTGGTGGAGCGACAGTGCTAAAGCTCACTTTAAAGAAAAAACTGCAAAGTTGGTCGACCAATACAATGGATTTGCGGTTGATGGACAAAAAGTTAATGGTGAATTAACCCTTGGTGAGAATATCGGTGACTTGGGCGGGTTAAATATTGCCTTGAGCGCCTATAAGCAATTCGCTAAAGAAAATTATCCTAATGGTGAACCACCCATTATTGATGGTACAACAGGATTACAGCGTTTCTTCATTTCATGGGCAAGAACTTGGCAAGAGTTGTCTAATAAAGAGTCTGAGCGCAATAAAATCCTAACCGATCCACACAGTCCAAACCAATTCCGTGCTAATGGAGTTGTGCGTAATATCGATGATTGGTACACCACTTTCGGCGTTGATAAGGATAATGCTCTTTACCTCGCCCCAGAAAAACGTATTAAGATTTGGTAGTTTAAAATTGCAAATATATAAAACAAAGGCGCTGATTTCAGCGCCTTTTTACAACGTATTGAATAACCATTTATTCTAAATAATTCGCGTTAGAACAAGGCGGCAAGCATGCTAATCCCTAGAAGCATACATAAGTATGTGACTAGGGTTAGCGAGTGTAGCCAACGCAGCTACAGTGCGAATTATGACGAAGGAATAATGCCGCAAGCCATCCTTGCTCCACCACCGCCAAGAGCCTCTGGATGATCCGAATAATTATCCCCACCCGCATGCACCATCAATGCACGATTTTGGATATCTTTCAGGGATTTTAATTTTGGCGCTAACACACTGTAAGTCGCATTACCTTTGCTATCAACGACTAAACCCGGTAAATCACCAAGGTGTCCAGTTTTATCATAAGGCCCTTTGTGTATACCTGTTTTGGCTGGATCTAAATGTCCTCCTGCTTTAAGTGCAGGAACAGTTTTACCGTCTTTTTCACCCGGTTCACAACTTGGATTTTCGTGAACATGAAAGCCATGCACTCCACCTGCTTGCAAGCCAAATAATTTAGGTGTGAAAAGCAAACCATACTCGGTTTCAGAAATGACGACTTCACCAATGGCTTTACCGTCACCTTTAGCCGTCGCTTCTTTCAGCGCTACCGTAGTTTGTGCCGCATACGCCGCACTAGTCGTAAATAATGCAGCTAATAAACATAACTTGAACTTCATACCGCCTCCAGTCATTTACTGTGATTATTACCCTTAACCTAAACGTTAGCATAATAAATAAATGGCAATGGGCGATTACTGCTTTTGTTATGTGATAACTGTCGGATTATGCATAAAAAAAGAGCCCTGAGGGCTCTTCTATAATGATTCTAGCTTTGAGTTTCGTGTTTTGAACTTCGTAACAAAATTCCCAAAATTTATTCTAAATAGTTCGCACTAGAACAAGGCGGCTAGCGCGGATATCACGTGAAATATGACGAATATATTTATTCAAAATAATTTGTACTGTAGCAAGGCGGCAATCGAGCTAATCCCTAGGAGCATACACAAGTATGTGACTAGGGTTAGCGAATGTAGCCAATGCCGCTACAGTGCAAAGTATGAAGAATAAAAACTATTCTTTGGCTTTCCATCCACCATCAACATAAAACGCACTCCAACCTGTCGCCTTACCGTCTTTCTCTGAAGAAACATACTGTTGTTTCGTCTTACGACTAAAGCGAACCACTGTTGGATTACCTTCCGGATCTTGCGCTGGCGCATCGGCCAAATACGCTAATTTCTCAGGTAAGCGATCTTTAAAACGTTGCAGCTCAGCAACTAATGGTGCACGAGTTTCCCGTGATTTAGGGAACGTATTCGCGGCAAGGAAAACGCCAGCTGCACCATCGCGCAGTACGAAATATGCATCCGATTTTTCGCAAGGTAGCTCTGGTAGCGGTACTGGGTCTTCTTTCGGCGGCGCAATCTCACCACTTCTTAAGATCTTACGTGTATTTTTACACTCGTCATTGGTACAACCCATGTATTTACCAAAACGCCCCATTTTCAGGTGCATTTCAGAACCACATTTGTCGCACTCAATCACCGGACCATCGTAACCTTTGATGCGGAACTCGCCCTCTTCGATTTCATAACCTTCACATGCTGGGTTGTTACCACAAACATGGAGTTTACGTCCATTATCGATGAGATAGCTGTCCATCGCTGTACCACATTTTGGACAACGGCGTTTCGCTCTTAATGCATTGGTTTCGGCATCATCACCCTCGAGAATATTCAGAACTTCATCTTCTGGGATCAGATTAATCGTTTTCTTGCAGCGCTCTTTTGGTGGCAATGCATAACCAGAACAGCCTAAAAACACCCCTGTAGATGCAGTACGAATTCCCATATGACGCTCACAATCAGGACAAATAATTGATGTGATAACCATTGGGTTAGTACGCATTCCGCCTTCTTCAGGATCTTTTTCTGCAACATCTAGCTGCTTGCTAAAGTCAGAGAAAAACTCATCTAAGACCGTTTTCCACTCAGCTTCATGATTCGCTACGTGGTCCAGCTGGTTTTCCATTCGTGCAGTAAAGTCGTAGTTCATCAGGTCGCTGAAGTTTTCTTCTAAACGATCCGTGACAATCTCACCCATTTTTTCTGCATAGAAACGACGGTTTTCAACTTTAACGTAACCACGATCTTGGATAGTTGAGATAATCGCCGCATAAGTCGATGGACGACCAATTCCACGTTTTTCTAATTCTTTAACTAATGAAGCTTCACTAAAACGTGCTGGTGGTTTAGTAAAGTGCTGGCTTGGTAATAATTCCAGCAGAGATAGTTCAGAACCAACCTGAATAGGCGGTAAGGTTTTATCTTCATCATTTTTACGTAGTGCTGGCATGACTCTCGTCCAACCATCAAAACGTAATGTGCGTCCTTTAGCTTTTAGTTCAAAATCCCCAGCTTTTACTGTTAGCGTCGTCGAATCATATTTTGCCGGTGTCATTTGACAAGCAACAAATTGATTCCAAATCAGCTGATACAGGCGCTTAGCATCATTTTCCATATCTTTCAGTGAGTCAGGTAAAACATCGACACTGGATGGACGAATCGCTTCGTGCGCTTCTTGAGAGTTATCTTTGCTGGTATAAACGTTGGCATCTTTTGGCAAATATTGCTCACCAAAATTGTCAGAAATATACCCACGAACCATGTTTACTGCATCTTGGCTCAAGTTAGTTGAGTCAGTACGCATATAGGTGATATAACCCGCTTCATAGAGACGCTGAGCCATCATCATGGTTTTCTTCACACCAAAGCTTAAGCGCGTACTCGCAGCCTGCTGAAGTGTGGACGTAATAAATGGTGCGCTTGGCTTACTTGAAGTCGGCTTGTCTTCACGGTCAATAACCTGAAAACGCGCTTTTTCTAGCAATTTAACTGCTGATTCAGTTTGTACTTTATTAACTGGCTTGAATGCTTTACCTGACTGAGAAGTCACTTCCATTCGCAGGTTTATTGCCGCGTTATCCGCTAAATCAGCATGAAGTTCCCAATACTCTTCAGGAACAAAAGCTTTAATTTCGCGCTCACGTTCAACAATTAATCTCACCGCAACGGATTGAACACGCCCAGCAGAAAGACCTCGAGCCACTTTTTTCCATAATAATGGAGAGACCATATAACCGACGACACGGTCCATAAAGCGACGAGCTTGTTGCGCATTAACTCTGTCGATGTTTAATTCGCCAGGGCTGTCAAATGCCTGAGTAATTGCGTTTTTGGTAATTTCGTTAAAGACTACGCGACTAAAGCGCGAGTCATCACCGCCGATAACTTCACGTAAATGCCATGCAATCGCTTCCCCTTCGCGGTCAAGATCCGTCGCGAGGTAGATGTGGTCTGCATTTTCAGCTAAAGATTGTAATTCAGAAACGACTTTTTCCTTACCCGGTAGAATTTGATAATTCGCTTTCCACCCATGATAAGGATCGATCCCCATGCGTTTTACTAACGCTTCTTGAGGATCTTTTTTGACTTTCTTTGTTTTATCTTTTGCTTTATCGGTAGATGAGTCTGTACTCTTTTGTGAGCCGGATTGTGAACCAGAGCCGCTTTTCGGCAGATCACGAATGTGACCAACGCTGCTTTTCACAACGTAGCCACTGCCAAGATACTTATTGATCGTTTTGGCTTTTGCCGGGGACTCCACTATAACAAGAGCTTTACCCATATTTACCTTTACCTAATATCAACAATGGCGCATTTTCTATCCATATGCGCAAAATGAGAATCTCTTTTTTATATTGCGATATAATCACAATATATCAATATTTTTTCGTACAATAATTTGTGTTTGAACAAATTTTGTAGGTCAGCCACATTATTCTAAAAAGCATACAAACTGCTCTAGTTGACTGATTTTAACCATATAATGGTGTTTAGCCACATTGAAAACCACACACTCTACCTGATAAAATGCTAGAAGCAACCAATTATTTTTTCAAGAGAGCGATAATATGAGCAATGAAATTCAATACATTTCAAAACAGGAACTGCTTGAAAAAGCCAACGATATCATTAAAAACCACGATGATTACATTCATGGGATGTTTGTTGATAACGTTGAACAGCATAGCGATGTTTTAGTTTTTAAAGGCGAGTTTTTCCTCGATGAAAATGGGATCCCCTCCTTTAAAAGCGCAGCCGCTTTTAACATGTACAAACATCTAACCCATCTATTCTCGGAAAAATATCGACTCAATGACCCAGAGTAATGACCAAAAAATACCGGCTATATTATGAGCCGGTATTTTTAATGTTAGTCCAAAATAAAATATTGGTAACAATTATCTGATGATGACAAATGTATTCTGATAATTACAATAGTGGCTTTTGCCCTCTTTGCCACCAGCGTAATAAAAGCTTATCTGCGCTTTCTGCCGCGCTGCTAGTAAAACGCTCAACCATCTTTTTACTTAAGACATAGCGAACACTAATAATCTCTTTAGTTTCGATAGCATTAATAATCAGATCATCACTGACACCAATTTCATCCACTAAGCCTTTTTCTAAGGCTTGAGTTCCATACCAGTATTCCCCTGTTGCTACCGCAGCAATATCAAGAGACGGACGATTTTGATGGACGAAATCTTTAAATAGTTCGTGGGTTGAATTTAAATCTTCAACAAATTTCTTACGCCCTTGTTCTGTATTTTCACCTAACATGGTTAATGTACGTTTATATTCACCCGCAGTGTGCAATTCAACATCAACATCATGTTTTTTTAGTAAACGATGAATATTCGGAACTTGAGCAACAACGCCAATTGAGCCAATAATAGAAAATGGTGCAGCGACAATTTTATTGGCAATACACGCCATCATATAACCGCCACTTGCAGCAACCTTGTCCACTGCAATAGTAAGAGAAATATTTTTCTCTTTAAGGCGCATTAATTGTGATGCCGCCAAACCATAACCATGCACTAAACCACCAGGGCTTTCTAATCGAAGTAAAACTTCATCTTGCTGATCTGCAACTGCCAGAATTGCACTGATTTCTTCACGTAAAGAGCTAACTTCACGGGCATCCATGCTTCCTTTAAAGTCTAAGACATATAAACAAGGCTTTTTAACGGATGATTGCCCGACTTTAGCCCCTGCTTTTTCATTTTTCGATTTTGCCTTTTGCTGTTTTTTAAATGCCTTAGCCCAAGCTTTTTGCTCTGAGTCATTCATTTTGGTCTGTTGCATTTGACGCTGACGCTCACGATAGCCTTCGCCCAAATCAGTGATTTTTAAGGCACCTTTACTCCCTTGGCGTCTCATGCCCACACCAAAAACAAACACCGCTAGCACGACAATCGCAACCACGATAGTGACTACTTTTGCTAAAAACAGTCCGTACAAAGAGAAATACTCCACAAGTTGATCCTTCTAATATTTAACGCTAACTAAAAAATAATCGCATGATTAGTCACAAACAACCAGTAAAAAAAACAATGACGAGCGACCACCGAAGTTAAATAAATGTGTTAAATTGGGCTATCTATGTAATCCCAGCGATGATAACTATCACCGCGAATAAATACGATAGGAAAAAATATGCTTCATTATCAGCCTAGACAAGATCTTTTAAATGGTAAAACTATCTTAATTACCGGCGCGACTGATGGTATAGGTCAAGAAGCGGCATTAACTTATGCACGCTTTGGCGCCTCAGTAATCTTATTGGGCAGAAACCCACAAAAATTAGATGCTGTGAAAAAACATATTTTTGATTTAACAGGAAAAACGGCTGAAACTCACCTGATTGACTTACTTAATGCGACCAGCGAAGATTGTCAAACTATCGCCAGCAATATCGCAAAACAACATTCTCATCTTGATGGTGTATTACACAGTGCTGGAGCACTTGGTGTCATTGCACCAATAACAGAACAACCTCCCCACATTTGGCATGATGTCATGCAGATCAACGTCAATGCAGGCTTTATGTTAACGCAAGCATTGCTTCCTTTATTACTCAAAGCACCACAGGCTTCATTAATTTTCACCAGTTCGAGTGTAGGAAAACAAGGGCGAGCTAATTGGGGCGTTTATGCCGTATCTAAATTTGCCACAGAAGGTTTAATGCAAGTATTAGCGGATGAGTATAAAGATTCAACCTTACGTGTTAATTGCATTAATCCAGGACGGACCCGTACAGCAATGCGCGCTGGCGCTGCCCCTAATGAAGATCCAACAACATTAAAAACGCCAGCCGATATTATGCCAACCTACCTTTATTTAATGGGTGATGATAGTTTAGGTCAAACAGGCACAAGCGTAGATGCACAACCTAGCCTGAAGCCAATTAAAGCGGAGTAAACAATGAGCCAAGACCGACATGGCGAACGTCAACAGCGTTTGAAGCAAAAAGTTGACGAACGTATTGAAGCAGCGCAACTGGAACGCGGCATTGTCATTGTCTATACGGGAAATGGTAAAGGTAAAACAACGGCAGCATTTGGTACGGTATGTCGTGCAATCGGTCATGGAAAAAAAGCCGCCGTTGTCCAATTCATTAAAGGGAATTGGGATAACGGTGAGCGCAATATTCTTGAACCTTTAGGCGTGCCATTTCATGTAATGGCGACAGGGTTTACATGGGAAACTCAAAATAAGCAAACAGATACACAAGCCTGTTTAGAAACATGGCACAATGCATCACTGCTGCTGCAAGACCCACAATATGACTTAGTGGTCCTCGATGAACTCACGTATATGGTGAGTTATCATTATCTTCCTATTTCTGACGTTATTAATGCATTAACGCTTCGACCAGAAAATCAGTCAGTGATTATTACAGGCCGAGCTTGCCATCGGGAATTGCTAGATTTTGCAGATACAGTGACAGAAATGCGCCCAGTAAAACACGCTTTTGATGCAGGAATTAAAGCTCAAAAAGGTATTGATTGGTAACTTATCCTCAGTTCAGGCATATAACACAATAATCGCTATCATTATTGTTGAATTAATGTGCCTGCACTAAAAATTGCACGTGTTTGTACCATAAAATCCTCATATTTTTGTTTTTCTTCAACACAGACACCGTCACTTCCCCACTTATCATAAATCTCTACCATTTTTAAGACTATCGTATGATATTGATTATAAAAATCCTGCTTTTGGCTTGGGTTTGTAGACTCACGATACACCTTAACAATTTCCATCATATTATCCGCATAATGCTGAATATTCTCATCTCGAAAATCTGGACGATTTAACGGATATTCGAATGATAATGTAACGGATTCATCTCGTGAAAAAACACCTTTTCTCGCTAGCATCTGGGATATAAATATCTCACCTTCTGTAAGATTTTTTATTAATTCTTCTCGAGAGAAACATTTTGTTTTAACTTTACTCACAGTAGTTGATGAATCTAAATTTTCCGGAATTTTTGTCCCTATGGGATAATCACAATTAAAAACATTATTATCGATAACATAGCTATTGCTGCTATGTAATCTGCCTTTTAATAAATAATCCCCAACCACTAATTCTTGAACTGTTAAATGATAGATAGATGAAATTCCATTATTTCCATAAATAAAATTATAAGTGTAATAAAAATTTCTTTGAGGATTTAATATTCCCCCTTTATTTCCAGGGTAAACCATAAAATGAATAACTTTACCTCCGTTTATGGCCATTGAATGTAATCCCGGCTTTAGCATCACACTGCCTACTGTATATTTAGGAATAACCGCGGGTTTATCATCAAGTAAGAAACTATAATTATCAGAGGATTCATTAGCGTAAAAAAATCGCCCATTTTCAGATACTGAGGGTTGGTGTACATCGCAACTGGTTGTACCAAGACTGAATAATGCCAGCCATTTTGCTGATTTTAAACATTGCATGAAGTCTTAGAACCTTTTGATAATTGAGCTTTGTTAAAAATATATTAAATACGTAGTTTTAACAAAATAAAAATGCAACTTTGTGACAAAACCCGATTAAAATTAACAATCCCCTATTTAATTCAAACGCTAATAACTACAATGTATAATTCCGCAGCATTAGATATATAAAAAAGTCATTCAATTTATTTCATTGAAACAGATAATTAGTATTAGTAATTTATTTTCTTTTATTGTTTTTAAATAAAACAAATGAATACATAAGCCAAATAAGATCATTATTCAACCTAATCAGGTTAAATTAAGGCATAAAAAAAGCTATGGTAATCACCATAGCCTTCATAATATTTCAAAAACGATTTAATTAAGCTCGAGTACGTTTTTTGGCCGTAGGTCGAGAAGCTTGTCGTTTTGATGCTGGACGCGATGCGACTTGAGTATGTCTTTTTACTGCACGGCGAATCTGATTAGCTTTGAGTCGACGTTGATCTCGCTCAACGGCAACTTTACTTTCAGTTTCAACAGACAAACCAACTAACTCTCTTAAATAGTTAGTTTGCTCTAATCCTAACTCTGTCCAACCACCCCGCGGCAAGCCTTTTGGTAGGTCAATATCACCATAGCGAACACGAATTAATCGGCTAACTTGCACACCAACCGCTTCCCATAGGCGACGAACTTCACGGTTACGTCCCTCAGTTAATGTCACGTTATACCATTGGTTCATTCCCTCACCACCACGGAATGAAACCGTTTTAAATGAGGCTGGACCATCTTCTAACTGGACGCCCATGGTTAACTGGCGAATTTTTGCATCCGTGATTTCACCGAATACGCGTACTGCATATTCACGCTCAACTTCACGGCTTGGATGCATTAAACGGTTAGCTAATTCACCATCCGTCGTGAATAACAGTAATCCACTTGTATTCACATCCAAACGACCCACAGCAATCCAACGTGCTCCAGTTAATTTTGGTAAACGCGTAAATACCGTTGGACGACCTTCAGGGTCATGGCGTGTACACAATTCCCCTTCAGGTTTGTAATATGCCATTACACGACAAATGTCTTTTTCTGGCTCTCTGATAGTTAATAGGCGACCATCAAGACGAATTTTAGTTGATGTTGTAACTTCAACTCGGTCACCTAATGTGGCCATTTTACCATCGACACTAATGCGGCCTTCTTTCAGGAAGCCCTCAATTTCTCGGCGGGAACCATGCCCAGAGCGGGCAAGAATTTTTTGTAATTTTTCAGTTTGTTGCGGTTTAGAACTCATAAGATCCTCAGTTGTCGCCTTCACAGGCGTCAAATAACTTCTCGCTCAATCAGCAAAAAGTGATGAATTTGAAAACCTGCGCATTATACACAGGTTTATCTTAATCCCCTATTACTAATCTTCGGCTTAACTGGGCTTATTCAAACGGGGTTGGGTCCCCAGTTCCGACACGGACAACAACTGGAACATCATCAGTAAAATCAATGACTGTTGTTGGTTTTTGCCCGATATAACCACCGTGGATCACTAAATCCACTTGTTTATCGAGTAAGTCACGAATTTCTTCAGGATCAGATTGCGTAAAATCATCCCCCGGCAAAATTAAGCTCGTCGACATTAATGGTTCACCAACCGCTTCTAATAAATCACGGGCAATTGGGTTGGATGGTACGCGTAAACCAATGGTTTTTTTCTTTTCGTTCATCAAACGGCGAGGGACTTCTTTTGTGCCTTTCAGGATAAACGTATAGTTACCCGGCGTATTATTTTTAATCAATCTAAATACCGTGTTGTCAACATGGGCATAGTTTGATATTTCCGAGAGGTCACGGCACATTAATGTAAAGTTATGGTTCGCATCCAATTGACGGATACGGCAAATGCGTTGAAGGGCATCTTTGTCTTCTAAACGACAACCAATGGCGTAACCTGAATCTGTTGGATAAACGACAACTCCACCTTTATTCAAGATATCAACACTTTGGCTGATCAACCTCGCCTGTGGATTGTCCGGATGGATATAAAAAAACTGGCTCATAGTGACCTCTGATCTTTAATATCGACAGCATCATCCGGTAAATGACCTAAAAATGGCACTATCTACTTGCTAAATAATACAACCACAGCACATTCAATTTGCCATCATGGCAGTGGTTAAACGAAACAATTTTTATGTGAACTATTTTACACCCAATCTATGTTCCATCAATAAATTAGGCGATATTCAGATGATTATGCGGTTTTTATCTGATCCCAAAGTGTCCAAACGGCTTGTTCATCATCGGGTAACCATAAATTACGCCCAATCTCAATCCAAGAACAAGGTCGATGGAAATCTGAACCAACAGATGTTTTTAACTCCGCAGACAAGGCTAACTCACCTAAAAACCGTTTTTCATTCGCTGGCTGTTGGCAATGAGATATCTCCATGGCATCCCCGCCACACTCTTTAAAATGTGCAATTAACCGTTTAAGCCACTTATTAGACAGCTGATATTTTGATGGATGTGCGAGCACAGCGACTCCACCCGCAGCATGAATAGCGTCTATAGAGTCTTGAATGCTGCACCACTGCGCAGGTACATATCCGGTTTTTCCTTTGGAAAGGTAGCGTTTAAATACATTATTAATGGTTTTTTCTTTGCCAATTTTAACAATATATTGTGCAAAATGGGCGCGCGTTACCTGCCCTCCACCAGAAAGTGCTTGGGCATTTTCCCATGCATCTTCAATACCTGCTTTTTGTAATCGACGCCCCATTTCAACTCCACGCTCTAATCGGCGTTGAGATTGAGCATTTAGTAAAGACGCCATCGCCGTATGCGAAGGTGAAAAATTTAAACCTACAATATGAATTTCAATATTTTCCCACAATGTGGAAAGCTCTACACCATTGACCAACGTCAACGGGCGTTGAGTTTCTGCGACATAATTTCTTGCCTCAATTAAGCCGTCGCAAGTATCGTGGTCAGTAATGGATAAAATGTTAACTCCCATTTGTATCGCACGCTCGACCAGCTCAGCGGGGGTTAGATCTCCATCTGAAGCGTTCGTATGGCTATGTAAGTCATAGCGAGTCAGTATTGACGTCGACTCTTGCGACATAATTTTATCGTCTCCATTTTCGAATTAACGAAAATTTAAAATAAATACAAATAGCGGTTGACACAATCATCGCGATCCAGTTTACTAGTACGCAAGATTAGTTAAGATTAAAATCAATTTAGTTATCCAGTGAGGCATTCTATGAGCGTATTAAATTTATCAAATCGTTGGTGGCGCGACTTCCCAAATTGGGCGGAAGCCGCACACGCATAGATTATTAATGCCTCAGTGCCTAACCCGTCCTCAACTGACGGGTTTTTTTATGTCTAAAATTAGCTTAAGGCAAGAAAATGAATAAACAAAACACAACATTAGCACATTTTAATCATCTGGATAGCCCAATAAACTATCAACCGGATCCAACGTTGCTATTTAATCACTTATGCCAGAATAAGCCTGCCTCTATGTTATTAGAATCAGCAGAAGTGACAAATAAAGCGAATCTTCAAAGCTTGCTGATTGTTGATAGCGCCCTACGTATCCGTGCGTTTGGTCAACGCGTAGAAATTGAAGCATTGACTGAAAATGGCCAAGCATTGCTGCCATTAATCCAAGATCAATTAGCTGATCACATGGCAAGCGCTGAAATCTGTGCTGACCACTTGACGGTCTCATTTTCCTCACCAGATAATCAACTTGATGAAGATAATCGTCTGAAAAGCGCATCATGCCTTGATGTCTTACGGGCATTACCTGCTTTAGCGCAAGCTTATTTGACCAAACCTGAAATGCTATTTATGGGCGGTTTATTTGCTTATGACCTGGTTGCTAACTTTGAAGCATTGCCGGAGGTTAAAGCGACAAATCAATGTCCAGATTTTTGTTTTTTTGTCGCCGAACACTATTTAGTGATCGACCATCAGAACCAAGCCGCCCGCCTAAAAACTCTAATGTTCACCCATGACCCGGCAACTATCGAAAACATCCACCAGCGTCACAGCCAGATTATTGCTTTGTGCCGCCCTTTTTTACCCGCTTTACCATTAGGTGAAAAATCAACTTTTTCTGTCACCACCAATAAAGAAGATGATGAGTACCGCACTGTAGTGAATACACTCAAAGAAGCCATTTATCGCGGTGATATTTTCCAAGTTGTACCATCACGTAAATTCAGTATGCCTTGTGCAGAGCCCCTAATCGCTTACCAAAAACTCAAGGCGCAAAACCCTAGCCCATATATGTTTTATATGCAAGACAACGATTTCACTCTGTTCGGCGCCTCTCCTGAAAGCGCACTAAAATATAACACCCAAACGCGTCTTGTTGAAATTTACCCTATTGCGGGTACTCGTCCTCGCGGTCGTAATGCTCTGGGCGAAATTGATTTAGATTTAGATAGCCGTATCGAGTTGGCAATGCGCACCGATGAAAAAGAGTTGGCTGAACACATTATGTTGGTGGACTTAGCCCGTAATGATTTAGCTCGAATTTGTGAAGCTGGTAGCCGCTATGTCGACAATTTGACCAAAGTTGATCGCTACTCTTTTGTCATGCATTTAGTTTCCCATGTTGTTGGCACATTACGTCACGATTTAGATGTTTTTCATGCTTATCAAGCCTGTATGAATATGGGCACACTCACTGGTGCACCAAAGGTAAAAGCGATGCAATTAATTGCACTGTGTGAGCAAGAGCGTCGTGGCTCCTACGGCGGTGCAGTGGGCTACTTTAATGGTAAAGGTGATTTTGATACCTGCATCGTGATCCGCTCAGCTTATGTCGAAAATGGTGTGGCGACTGTACAAGCAGGCGGTGGTGTCGTGCTGGATTCTTCCCCACAAGCAGAAGCGGATGAAACCCGAAATAAAGCACGTGCGGTGATCAGAGCTATTGCCCAAGCCCATCAAGTTGAGGAGTTATTCTAATGGCAAATATCTTACTGCTCGATAACGTTGACTCCTTTACTTATAACCTTGTAGATCAATTACGTGCTAGCGGTCATCAAGTGGTTATTTACCGTAACACCGTTTGTGCTGAGCATATTTTAACGGTACTGAAGACATTGGAAAATCCCATTCTTGTGCTATCGCCAGGTCCGGGAAAACCAAGTGAAGCAGGCTGTATGCCGGAAGTCTTACATAAAGTAAAAGGCACTATCCCAGTTATTGGGATTTGCTTAGGGCATCAAGCGATAGTGGAAGCTTATGGCGGATTGGTCTCTCCCGCAGGAGAAATCTTACATGGCAAAGCTTCTATGGCAACTCATGATGAACAAGCTATGTTTGCAGGATTAGAAAATCCAATTTCAGTGGCACGTTATCACTCCTTAGTCGGAAGTCAGATCCCAGAGGCATTAACCATCTGTGCACAATCCAATGGCATGGTTATGGCAGTACGTAATGATGAACAGCGAGTGTGCGGGTTCCAATTTCATCCGGAATCTATCTTAACCACACAAGGAAAGCAGTTGTTAGAAAATACGGTGGCGTGGGCTCTTTCTACCCCCAAGAAAACAACATCACATTCGCACTAATGGGACAGAGAGAGCCAATCATGCAAAATATTTATGACAAATTATTTAAAGCTCAAGCATTAACACAGCAAGAGAGCCAGTATTTATTTAACGCCATTATTCAGGGTGAACTGACTGAGGCCCAATTGGCCGCCGTATTAATCAGCATGAAAATGCGTGGTGAACAACCACAAGAAATTGCAGGTGCTGCATTAGCCTGCTTAGAAAATGCGCAGCCGTTTCCTCGTCCTGATTACCTATTCAGCGATATCGTTGGTACCGGTGGCGATGGTGCAAACAGCATCAACATCTCAACAGCGAGCGCATTTGTTGCCGCAGAGTGTGGAATTAAAGTAGCAAAACACGGTAATCGCAGCGTCTCCAGCCGCTCAGGTTCATCGGATCTATTAGCTGCATTTGGGATCGCGTTAGATTTAAGTGCACAGAGTGCTCGCGATGCACTGGATGAATTAGGTATTTGTTTCTTATTCGCACCGCAATACCACAGTGGTTTTCGTCATGCCGCGCCGGTACGAACTCAATTAAAAACGCGAACGCTATTTAATGTTCTGGGTCCATTGATTAACCCTGCTCGACCACCTTTATCATTGGTCGGTGTTTACCAAGATTCTCTTGTAGAACCTGTAGCAAAAACAATGCAAATGCTTGGGTTTACACGTGCAGCTGTGGTACACAGTGGAGGGATGGATGAAGTTTCATTACATGCACCCACCCACGTTGCTGAGCTAAAAAATGGTGAGGTACACCAATATATCCTCACCGCTGAGGATTTTGGGTTAGCACCGTATCAATTGAAAGATTTAGAAGGCGGTACGCCGGACGAAAACCGCATCTTACTCACTCAATTATTACAAGGTCACGGTCAAGCCGCTCATGAAGCTGCCGTTGCTGCCAATGTTGCTATGTTATTGCGCATTAATGGTTATGAAGATTTAAAAGAAAACAGCGAACACGCACTTAATATTATTCGTAGTGGAAAGGCATTTAGCCGTGTGACAGCACTAGCTGCAAGGGAGCATTAAGATGAAAGGCACTGTATTACAAAAGATTGTTGACGATAAAATGGTGTATTTGGTGGAACGCAAAGCGCGCCAACCATTAAGCAGTTTTCAGTCCCAAATACAACCGAGTCAACGCAGTTTTTACACTGCGTTACAGGCCAAACGTCCTGTTTTTATTCTGGAGTGTAAAAAAGCCTCTCCATCAAAAGGTTTAATTCGAGAAAATTTTGATCCCGCTGAAATTGCCAGTATTTATGCTCCCTATGCATCTGCTATTTCAGTATTAACCGATGAAAAATATTTCCAAGGAAATATGGAGTATCTGACGATTGTCAGTAACACCGTGGCTCAACCCGTACTGTGCAAAGATTTTATTGTTGACCCTTATCAAATTTATCTTGCTCGCTATTACCAAGCGGATGCGATTTTACTGATGCTCTCAGTATTAAGCGATGAACAATACATTTTACTGGCGGACGTTGCTCATCAACTCAATATGGGCGTATTAACCGAAGTGAGTAATGAGGATGAGTTGCAACGCGCGATTACGCTGAAATCCAAAGTGGTAGGAATTAATAATCGCGACTTACGAGACCTGTCTATTGATCTCAATCGTACTCGTCAATTAGCACCGCAGCTGTCCGCTGAAACTATTGTTATCAGTGAATCTGGAATTCATCAGCACCAGCATATTCAAGCTCTCAAGGATGTCGCCAATGGTTTTCTGATTGGCAGCGCACTCATGGAGCAAGCAGACTTGCAGCAAGCATTACGTAATTTACTGGTGGGCGAGCATAAAGTGTGTGGTTTAACCCGAGAGCAAGACGCTAAATCAGCTTTCGATGCTGGAGCGATGTTTGGCGGGCTTATTTTTGCAGAACAGTCACCACGAAAAGTGACGCTGTCACAAGCGAAGCAGATTATTCATTCTGCACCACTTCACTATGTCGGCGTTTTTCGTAATCAATCCGTCGATTTTGTCGCGCACATTGCACAACAACTCGCTCTGCACGCAGTACAACTCCATGGCAATGAAGATAATCCCTATATTGAGCAATTACGTCAGCTGTTACCTACGCACTGCCAAATCTGGAAAGCTGTGAATATGTCCCAAGCTCAACTGGCGGAGTACGACACCCCATTGATTGATATTTTACTGCTGGATAACGGTGCTGGTGGAACAGGAGAGACATTTGATTGGTCATCAATCCCTAAACATAGCCAACATAAATTAATGATTGCAGGCGGGCTAACACCTGAAAACTGCCAGCATGCTGCACAGCTGGTCTGCAACGGATTAGATTTTAATTCCGGTGTTGAAGTCGAACCTGGCATTAAATCTGAGCAAAAAATTAATCAAGTTTTTACTTCGCTAAAAAGCGCTCGTTCGGTAAGTTAATAGTCAACCAACGAACAATGAATAACGTATAAAATGGATAACAGACAATGAGCAAATTAGACCCCTATTTCGGTGAGTTTGGTGGACAATACGTCCCAGAGATTTTAATCCCAGCACTCAACCAACTTGAAGATGCCTTTATTGAAGCGCAAAGTGACCCAGACTTTTTAACTGAATTTCATGACTTACTGAAAAACTATGCGGGTCGTCCAACCGCATTAACGTTGTGCCGTAATCTCACCGCCGGTACAAAAACTAAACTGTACCTAAAACGCGAGGATTTACTCCATGGCGGTGCTCATAAAACTAATCAGGTTTTAGGGCAAGCTTTATTGGCAAAACGCATGGGTAAAAGTGAAATTATTGCCGAAACAGGTGCAGGCCAACACGGTGTAGCAACAGCTCTAGCTTGTGCTTTATTGAATATGAAATGCCGTATCTATATGGGAGCAAAAGATGTTGAGCGTCAGTCTCCTAATGTGTTTCGCATGAAACTCATGGGGGCTGAAGTGATCCCTGTTCATAGCGGCTCAGCCACATTAAAAGATGCCTGTAATGAAGCATTAAGAGACTGGTCTGGTAGCTATGATAAAGCCCACTATTTACTGGGTACCGCCGCGGGCCCCCATCCTTATCCAACCATTGTACGCGAATTTCAGCGGATGATTGGTGATGAAGCTAAGCAACAAATCTTAGACAGAGAGGGTCGCTTACCTGATGCCGTGATCGCCTGTATTGGCGGCGGATCTAATGCTATCGGTTTATTTGCATCTTTTATACCTGAAGAGAATGTCGGTCTGATTGGTGTTGAGCCCGCAGGATTAGGTATCGAGTCCGGACAACATGGAGCGCCTCTAAAACATGGACGAGTCGGGATCTATTTCGGAATGAAATCACCCATGATGCAAACGTCTGAAGGACAAATTGAGGAATCTTACTCTATTTCTGCTGGGCTAGATTTTCCCTCAGTTGGCCCACAGCATGCACATTTAAACAGTATTGGGCGCGCTGAATACGTTTCAATTACTGATGATGAAGCCCTAAATGCATTTAAGCTACTTTCCCGTAAAGAAGGTATTATTCCCGCATTAGAGTCTTCCCATGCCCTCGCTTACGCATTAAAAATGGCAGAGCAAGAACCAAATAAAGAACAATTGTTGATCGTCAACCTATCCGGACGTGGCGATAAAGACATTTTTACTGTGCATGATATTTTGGCTAGCAAAGGGGAAATCTAATGGAACGTTATACTCAACTTTTTCAACGCCTAGAGAATAAAAACCAAGGCGCATTCGTCCCTTTTGTGACGTTGGGTGATCCCGATGCTGAGCAATCATTAAAGATTGTGGATGCCTTAATTGCAGGTGGTGCTGATGCTCTTGAAATTGGTATCCCTTTTTCTGATCCTTTAGCGGATGGTCCTACCATTCAAAATGCAAACCTAAGAGCTTTTAAAAGCGAAATTACGCCGACTCTCTGTTTTGAACTGTTAAAGCGAATTCGCGCTAAGCATCCAGAGATGCCAATCGGCTTATTAGTGTATGCAAATTTAGTGTTTTCTAATGGTATCGATAATTTTTATCAACGTTGCCAACAAGCTGGTGTTGATTCGGTTTTAGTTGCCGATGTTCCAATGCGCGAATCTAAGCCATTTCGTGAGTCCGCAGCCTCCCATGGTATTGCTCCAATCTTTATCTGCCCACCAAATGGAGATGAAGAATTACTGCAAGACATCGGCAAGTACAGTCAGGGGTATACATATTTACTTTCACGCGCTGGAGTGACAGGCACAGAGCAACGAGCACAAATGCCATTAACTCATTTAGTGAATAAGCTCACACAATATGGTGCAGCCCCTGCTCTACAAGGTTTTGGTATTTCAGAACCCGCACAAGTTGCAGAAGCTATTCGTAATGGTGCTGCGGGTGCAATTTCCGGTTCTGCTGTGGTTAAAATTATTGAAAATAATCTAAACCAACCCAATGTGATGCTCGATAAATTAACGGAGTTTGTTTCTAAAATGAAAGCGGCCACAGCGAAATAATTTCCTAACTTTATTTTAATTTAGCCATCATCTATTTGATGGCTTTTTATTTTTATTTTTTCTTTAGTTCAATATATTAAATGTGTCAAAAATTGACATCACAAAACTAATAAATAGAGAACTTTCCAAATTAAATAATTTTAATTTAGTTATATTTCCTTAGGGCGAACGCCAAACTTGTTTATGACTTGTTAATTATTATTTGTCATTTTTAACATTCAGAATTTATAATATCGTTTAAAAATTATTTATCTGTAAAAACAAAAAAATCCGAGAATATATTTATTCCCGGATTTCTTACTGCTTTCTAATCCATTAGTTCAAGCGTTAACTTGCTTATATCCTTTAAATATTAGAAGCGGTAACCCACACCAAGCATAAAGACAAATGGGTCTAAACGAGTATCAACTTTATATTGCTCGCCACCCGCTTTAAATTTAACATCCGTTTCAATATTCATCCACCATACAGAGGCGTTTAACATCCAGTTTTCATCAAGCATATAGTCCATACCTGCTTGAGCTGCAAAGCCCCAAGAGCTTGATAAATCTAAGTCTGAAAGACCAGCTGCTTTACCTGTATTATTGAATTTTTCATCAAAGAAGAAGGTATAGTTAATACCAGCACCTAAATAAGGACGCAATTTATCTTCTTTGCTACCGAAATAATACTGTGCCATTAAGGTTGGTGGTAAATGCTTAACACTTGCAATATTACCTGTTGGACCTGTACCGACTTTGTGTTCAAACGGAGTTGCCGCTAATAATTCCACACCAATATTATCGGTAATCATATAACCGAAAGTTAAACCTAATTGGGTATTATTATTTGCATCGAAATGACCTAAATTGCCAAGGCCATTAATTTTAACATCGTCGCCGCCAGCATTTGGTCTTACTGTTGCGGTACCCGCACGAAATAAAAAGTCGCCAGCTTCATGAGCAAAAGAAGCAGCTGGAGCTAAAGTTGCAGCCGCTAATACAAGCGCAGTGAGTTTTTTCATTGTCAATCCCATTCCTATGTTTATTATTTTAGCAAAAATATAGCCTATTATTAGAATCCATATTCAAATCAAGATCACATCTTTTGCTAATTTATATACAGTGCGATAAATCTGAGTTTATTATTCCATTACTGATTTTTTCTATTTTGATTTGAATCAATTTTTAATAAGTAACTATTAAAATAAAAAATGATTCTATATTTGAGGTTAATTAATATCGATTTTAAATATATATTTAAAATACATCTTTAAAGCGTGTATCTTATTCATAAAATTACGCCGATTAGTTATTCAATGCACGCATGCCTATTAACTCCCAGACTTTTCTTATCTTTCTCTACCTCTAAGCCAGATACTCAGTTACAATCACCCTCAAATTTTTATTCCGTCTGTAGATAGGAGCAGTTACATGTCCATTTCGGCCAATTCACTCTTCAGCGATAGTGTCAATTTTTTCAAAAACCAGCTGAATGGCCTATTCACCATCGTGCTATTAGCCACTGTCGTTAGCGTTATTGTTTACGCGGTACTGATCCCCAATGAACGAATGATTGGTGTCCTAGTTGAAGCCCAAAGTCAGCTCCTTGAAGCTGGCAATGCAGGGTTGCAGAACTGGGTTCTGAACTTACCAGAGGAAGAGAAAAACAGTATTCTACGTGTGTCTTTTGGTTTGATTTTATCCGTGACACTGGGTAGTTTAGTCCTGATATGTGGCGTGCTCGCTTATATTGCTGGTTTATCCCGTGGTGAGGCAATGACGGGAACTCAAGCGCTGGTCTCCTCGCTAAGTAAAGCTCCATCGATGTTCCTGCTCTTAGTCGTCTGTTCCCTCCTAATTCAATTAGGCATCACCCTCATGGTCTTACCCGGAGTTATATTGGCAATTGGCTTTTCTCTCGCCCCTGCCATTCTAATGACCGAAAAAATAAATCCATTTGGCGCGATGGGGAAAAGTTGGAAGCTAGCTTATGCAAATTGGCGAGTGGCTGTACCGATGATTTTAATCTGGATGGCAACACAAATGTTAGTGAGCGTGATCTTAAGTAATTTGCAGATTAACCATATCGTCTTAAATGGAATTTCATTTTTGGCTAACAATATGGTGGCGGCTTTTGCATTAATTTACTTTTTCCGTTTATATATGCTAACCAGCAAACAATAAAAACTAAGTTTTTATTTATCTCTTAAGGGCGTATAAGTACGCCCTTTTGTTTGCCTTTAATCTAATAATCTGTGCTCCTCATTCTGACGATCATCAACACTTTTTTGCTGTATATGCTGTTTACTTTGAATTAAACGGATTGCAAAGTAGATATCAGGCACTACTAGTAGATCATCATCTGAACGATTAATTTTATTCTGCTCTAGCCAGCGATTAAGTGATGTACGTCGCCCTGCAAGAACTAATGTGACGCCTTTAGATTTTAACGATGTGACCAGATCATTTAACGCCGAAAAAACGCTGACATCATTGTGCGTAAAACTCACCGCAGCATCGATTATTACCCATGCAGGACGTTTATGTTGACTATCAATATGCTTATTCAGTCTTTCTTTAAAATAGTTAACATTGAAATAGGTTAATGGGGAATTAAACCGATAAATCAGCACATCATCGACAGGCTGGATTTCATTATCTGGATTCATAGAATGTAGCATTCCCTGCTCATCGACACCCAATAACTGATCTGTAGGCCTAAAAATAATGCGAATAAATTGCAATAACCCTAATAACACCGCAAAGCCTACACCACTGATCAACCCGACAAGTAACACCGCACAAAGCGTAAATACGCACAGGAAAAACGCTTGTCTGTTACGCTTACGCATCGCATAAATACTGCGAAAGCTAATTAATGAAAATGTGGAGATAATCAGCACCATGCCTAATGCTGGCATAGGAATATAACCGAGCAGATCCACAGAAAATAATAAAACGACTAAAATACTTAATGCCGCCACCACGGAAACCATTTGGGTTTTTCCGCCCATCATATCATTTACTGCAGTGCGGCTACTCGCAGCACTCACGGCAAATCCTTGAGAGAGTGCCGATGCAATATTCGCAATCCCTAATGCCCTTAATTCTTGATCTGCATCCACAGCATAGCCATTCTTACTCGCAAAACTTCGAGCCGTCATCATGAAGCTCACAAAACTGATAACCGCTAAGTTTAAGGATGGTGTGACCAAGTCACGAAGCAATCCTGGTGCAAAATCAGGCGTACCAATAAAAGGCAAACCATCGCCTAAATTACCTACTGTATGGATGCCATATTGTTCAAGATTAAAAAGCATGCTCGCCCCTGTTGCTAATACCATTGCAATCAGTAACGAAGGCCACTTGCTACGCACCCGCTTGATAAAAATGGTCACCACTAAAGTGAGTGCTGCAACAATAAATGTAGGAATATGGGTTTCTGATAATGAGAGTGGGAAAGCAACAAGTCGCTCAATAAATCCTGAAGGCAAAGAATTAATACCAAAAATTTTACCTAATTGGCTGACGACAATGGTTAATGCCACGCCATTAAGTAAGCCTTGTAAAATTGGTCCAGATAAAAAATCTGCAAACATACCGAAACGGAATCTAGCGGCAATTAAACACCAGATTCCCGTCATTAAACTCATCACAATAATCAGCTGCCAGCGGATATTTTCATCGCCCATCGCCAAAGGCGCTACGGCAGCTGCGATCACTGCACAGGTTGCTGCATCAGGACCAATAATCAGTTGTTTTGATGTACCGAATAAGGCGTACATCAGCATGGGTAAAACGCACGCATACAACCCAACAATAGCATTGATCCCCATCAGTTCGGCATAGGCTATAGCAACGGGTAATGCCACTGCTGCAACGGATAGCCCCGCTTTAATATCCGGCCCCAAATCCGCCAATTGATAATTAAATAGCGTCTGCAAACCTGGCATCCAACTATATAACCTAGCCTTTATCATGGATGAAAAATCTCTAAAAATTAGCAAGTTAATTTATTATATAGACTATTTATATCCGAACTAATAAAGTTTATCTAGGAGTAAGTCAAATAAAGGTAAAATAGTGAAAATTCGATAGATTATCGCCATCAATTATGGATAAATAACCGCAAACTTTTAACAATCTCCACAAAATACGTTAAACTATTCCACTATGTTTAAGTTGAATATATTTACGTCAAGGATCTGAATCCACTGTTATGAAACAACTTATTGATTTTATTCCTTTAGTTATCTTTTTTATTGTTTACAAAAGATATGATATTTTTTATGCCAGTGGTGCCTTAATGGTCACGACGCCTCTTGCTTTACTGGCGACTTACCTTATTTATAAGAAAGTCGAAAAAGTGGCTAAAATTACCTGTGTCATAGTCATGGCATTTGCAGCATTAACGCTTATTTTCCATAGCGATGCATTTATTAAATGGAAAGTGACCATTATTTATGGTCTGTTCGCGTTAGCATTATTAATTAGCCAGTGGTTCACTAAAAAGCCGATTATTCAAAGGATGCTGGGCAGTAATCAAGAAATTAAGCTAGACGATAGTTACTGGTTAAAATTGAATACTGCGTGGGCGATATTTTTTATCGCATGTTCAGGGATTAATATTTATGTCGCATTTTGGATGGCTCAAGATGTCTGGGTAAACTTTAAAGTCTTCGGACTAACCGCAGCAACTTTAATTTTTACTATTCTCAGTGTGGTGTATATTTTCAAACATATGATTAAAGAACCCCATACGGAGAAGCCTGAAGAGTAATAAACTCTTTTGGATTATCAACCATATAAATAAGCTGCGCATTGTCGCAGCTTTTTTTTTACCTATCGTTGTGATTTGTTACAAATCATCGTGACTGAATGTATCCTTGTAGTTTACTATGCTAACGATTGTCTGCTATAAACAGCAATGAATCATAGTCATTATTTAATTTTAACAAAGAGTTGGATATGCAATTACCTAACGGTGAACTAGTTTTACGTACTTTAGCTATGCCTTCAGATACGAATGCGAATGGCGATATTTTTGGTGGTTGGCTAATGTCTCAAATGGACATTGGTGGTGCTATTTTAGCAAAAGAGATTGCTTTAGGTCGCGTAGTTACAGTAGCAGTCAATGGTATTAAATTTCAAAAGCCTGTTGCTGTGGGTGATGTGGTTTGCTGCTATGCTCGCTGTTTAAAAACAGGTAAAAGCTCAATCACCATCAATATTGAAGTATGGGTAAAGAAGGTAGCAACTCATCCAGTAGGTCAACGTTATCAAGCGACAGATGCAGTGTTTACCTATGTTGCGGTAAACGATGATAATACCCCTCGTCCATTACCTGAAGGTAAGCAGCATTTTGAATTAGAAAGTTCAGAGTCATAATTTCTTAGTGACATCGAAATGTTTTCTATAAAAATGGCGCTAACCTAAGCGCCATTTTTATTAATTTTTTATAGTAAATTATACTTGCTTCACCGAACCATCAATATTGAAATGGATTTCTGTCACATACCCTTTAGCAGGGAGTTTTTCATAACGCCAGCGATTCATAGCGCGTTTAACATCCCGCTCAAAAAGCCCTTTCGGGGATGTTTCAACAAATTCAACATTCTGCACTCGGCCATCTTCATCGATATCATAACGTACTTTGACATAACCATTTTTACCTAAGCGACGAGCACGGTCTGGATATTCAGGTAATTGTTTATTCAGCGCTTTTGGCCCACGACTACCTTGAGTCTGACTTGCCACTGGTGACGTATTTTTAGCTGTAGTATCTCCAACCTTATTAGTTAACTCTTTATTTGTTGGCTCTTGATTCGATGAGGAAGAATTATTCATCGCCAATTTTTTCTCAACAGGCTTTTGCTCTTCTTTAATTTTTTTCTGTTCTTTTTTAGGTTCTTTCTTCGGTTCCGGTTTTTTCTTTACTTCCGGCTTTTTCTGAGGGAGAGCAATCACGGGTTCTACAACAGGTTCAATGACCGGTTCGGGTTCTGGCTCAACAACTGGTTCCGGTTCTGAGGATGTTTCCACTGGAGTTTCTGCCGCAGGCTCAGCAAACGAGAGCATCGCTATCGAGATAGGTTCCTCGGGTTGAGGAAATTTAGGTTGATTAAAAATCCATGCCATCGCTAAGCCGGCATGAATTGATAATGAGATACCAATGATGACAACGAGTCTGATCCCACGCATATGTAATTTTTACCCTACAGCTGTTTACTTATCGAATATGACTGATAGTTTAAATGCAAATAGCAATCATATTCAATAAGGTTTAGCGATCAAAGTGAAAAATGTGAGTAAAAACGTGAATATCCTTACTCAATCCACTGGCTGAACAGCAAAGAATGACGACGTCGATAGATATCGAGTTTACGGATCGTATAAATGTGCATATTACGGCGAGAGTGACTTTCTAACCAACGGCGACGTCTGCGAACAACTTGTCTTAGCATTCTCCAACGACCCACTTCTTGCCTGCTGCGTCTCATTTCTTTAATCCTTATCCTATGAATAATCGTGATGGCGAAATATTATATTCCTTTACTCAAGAGAACCAAGCAGAACTTTTAATACTAATACACCTTTGCAAGATCAAAAATCTCATTGTTATTACGCTGAGCAATTATCATTAATTGCGTTTTTATTTATTTATCAGAGTTTTTATTCAGTGTTTTTGCTAAATTCTGGTATGTTTAGTCTTAGTCTATATTTAATAAGACATATTTTCGTTTTATGACACTTTTTTCTCTCTGTCCGTGAGGCTTGTTATCAATTATGGCAACCGTCTACACCTTAATGAGTTGGCTCCTGTTTTTCCTATATTGGTTGATTGTTGCAGCAGTAACCGTTCGTATTCTGGTCACCAGAAGACCGGTAACGTCGGCAATGACTTGGCTGCTAATTATTTATATCCTGCCTTTAGTGGGAATTATCGCGTATGCCGCTTTTGGGGAGTTACACCTAGGACGACGTCGCATTGATAAAGCTCACCAAATGTGGCCTTCTGTCGCCACATGGCTCGAAAACTTGCGTCATTCCAAACATATTTTTGCCAATGATAATAGCCCCGTTGCCGAGCCATTATTCCAGCTATGTGAGAAACGCCAAGGAATTGCCGGAGTAAAAGGTAATCGTATCCAGCTATTGACCACCAGCGAAGATTCATTAAAAGCAATTGCTAATGATATCAATAATGCACAGAACTCCATCGAAATGGTGTTTTATATTTGGCAACCAGGCGGGTTAGTCGATGAAGTGACTGAAGCCTTATTGAATGCTGCTAAACGCGGAGTTAAATGCCGTATTATGGTTGACTCTGCTGGTAGCTGGCATTTTTTCCGCAGTGATTATCCAGACAAAATGCGGGCGGCAGGTATAGAGTTTGTTGAATCATTAAAAGTTAATCTGATGCGTTTTTTCTTACGCCGTATGGATTTACGTCAACACCGTAAAATTGTGATCATCGATAACTATATCTCTTATACCGGCAGTATGAACATGGTGGATCCTCGCTATTTTAAGCAAGACTCCGGTGTTGGAGAATGGATAGATATTTTAGTGAGAATGGAAGGTCCCGTCAGTACTACGCTGGGTATTGTGTATGCTTTTGACTGGGAAATGGAAACCGGAAAGCGTCTGCTCCCTCCTCCACCTGATTCCAATGTTATGCCATTTGAGCAGGACAACGGTCACACCACCCAAATGATTGCATCGGGTCCCGGTTTCCCAGATGATTTAATCCAACAATCATTAATGACCGCCATGTTTTCCGCGCGTAAGCAGCTGATCATGACTACCCCGTACTTTGTTCCTAGCGACGACTTGCTGCATGCTATCTGTACCGCAGCAATGCGAGGTGTTGATGTCAGTATAATTATGCCTCGCCACAATGATTCATTCCTCGTTCGCTGGGCAAGCCGCTCTTTCTACACCGAGTTACTGGAAGCTGGCGTTAAAATTTATCAATTTGAAGATGGTTTACTCCATACCAAGAGTGTATCCGTAGATGGTGAACTCAGTTTAGTCGGTTCAGTAAACCTTGATATGCGCAGCCTATGGCTAAATTTTGAAATTACAGTGGTCATCGATGATAAAAGTTTTGGTAGCGATCTGACGCTGGTTCAGTATGATTATATGGCGCGCTCTACCCGCTTAGAGATTGAAGAATGGGAACAACGTCCTTTCTGGAACCGTGTTGTTGAGCGCCTCTGTTACTTCTTTAGTCCATTATTGTAGTTTTGCTTTTTAGGGAAAAGTCATGAGCCACACACCCAATATCAATCTGATCGATGAAGATGAAATCATCGAAATTGCCTATGACCTTTTCCTTGAAGGCGCAATGGACAATCTTGAGCCCGCTGATCAAGTTATTTTTGCTTTACAATTTGAAGAATGTGGTGCAGCTGAAGTCGTGCCTTTCAGTCAAAACTGGCATATCCTTGCGACTCAAGGCTTACCTTTAGAGCAAATGAGTGAAATCATCATTGGACTAGCCAAAAGTCCTGAAGATGATATTGAAGATATTTTTGCACGTATTCTGATCAGCCGAAATCCTCAACATCCTTTCCAGCATATTGAATGGAAACAGTAAAAATCACCTTGCTGTTCTAAACGAGAAAAAGGACCTGCATAGGTCCTTTTTCCATTTCTACAGATTAAAAATTATAAAGGATCAATTTTTAAGCAAGAAACCCCATGCTTGAAGCTTCCCTCCAACAATGGCCGGGTTCTTCCACACTCTTCATCTGCAATTGGGCAACGAGTACGAAATACACAACCTGATGGTGGATTGATCGGTGAAGGTAATTCCCCTTCCAATAACTCAATTTGCTTATTTTTTTCTTTATCAGGATCGGGAACAGGAACAGCTGACATCAGTGCTCGTGTATAAGGATGTAGCGGATTGTTATACACCTCATCATAAGTACCTAACTCAACTGCATGCCCCAAATACATGACTAACACGCGGTCAGAGATATGCTTAACAACCGCAAGGTCATGGGCAATAAAAATCAGCGATAACTTCATTTCCCGCTGTAATTCTTGTAGTAAATTCACAACTTGCGCCTGAATTGATACATCCAAGGCTGAAACTGGCTCATCGCATATCACCAACTTAGGTTCCAAAATTAATGCACGAGCAATCCCAATTCGCTGACATTGTCCCCCCGAAAACTCATGAGGATAACGGTTGATCAAGTTTGGCAGTAATCCTACCTTCATCATCATGTTTTTCACTTTTTCAGTGATTTGTTTCTGGGGCATTTTGGGATGATAGGTTTTGAGTGGCTCGGCAATAATATCGCCAATCGTCATGCGTGGGTTTAACGATGCAAGCGGATCTTGAAATATCATCTGAATATCATTGCGTACATTGCGCCACTGCTTATCATTCATCGATAATAGATCTTGCCCCAACCAAGTCACCGTACCACCAGTGGCTTTGACTAATCCAATAATTGCTCTCGCAAACGTCGATTTACCGCACCCAGATTCCCCGACTACGCCCAAGGTTTCCCCTTCATATAAACGAAGCGTTACCCCGTCGACGGCTTTGAGGCTTTTATCTGGTTGCCAAAACCATTGTTTTTTATCTCGTATTGAAAAGTGAACTTTTAAATCATTCACTTCTAGCAGAACCTGCCTATTTTTTTGATCGGTCATACTAACTCCTCCACAGGCTTAAAGCAGGCACGCAAACGAGATTGAGCAAACGCAGATAATTGCGGCTCCTGATCCATACAAGTTTGATTGGCATATTGGCAACGAGGTGAGAATGGACAGCCTTTAGGTAATCTTAATAAATTAGGGGGATTACCTGGAATCGTCGCCAAGTTATCATCATCCCCATCCAACCGAGGCACAGCCGCAAGTAACCCTAATGAATACGGATGAGATGGCCGATAGAAAATATCTCGGGCACTCCCATATTCCATCGTTCGGCCGGCATACATCACCAACACCTTGTCACAAACACCCGCAACAACTCCCAAGTCATGGGTGATTAAGATAATTGCCGTATCAAATTCTCGTTTCAGTTCATTAAGTAACGTCATAATCTGCGCTTGAACCGTCACATCTAACGCGGTTGTTGGTTCATCGGCGATCAATAATTTAGGCTGGCATAATAACGCCATTGCAATCATAACTCTTTGGCGCATTCCTCCTGAAAATTCATGAGGGTACATATTCATCCGATTACGGGCTTCTGGCATTTTTACCGCATCAAGCATACGTACTGATTCATCAAAAGCCTGTTTTCTGCTCATCCCTTTGTGTAGCATTAACACTTCAGAAAGCTGAATACCAATTTTTAAGTATGGATTGAGCGACGTCATTGGATCCTGAAAAATCATGGCGATTTCTTCAGCACGCATCCGATTAAGGGCTTTTTCCTTTAAATTTAAAATTTCACGGCCATTAAAGACAGCGGAACCGCCGATCCGTCCATTTTTTGCCAATAATCCCATCAATGCAAAAGCAGTTTGTGATTTTCCTGAACCCGATTCCCCAACAATCCCCAAGGTTTCCCCAGCACTAAGTTCAAAATTGAGTTTATTTACTGCGGTTACATCACCATCTTGGGTCGTAAAACTGACATTTAAGTCTTTGACCGATAACAGAGGGCTACTGAATGTTGAATTTTGCATATTTCATCCCTCTAGCGGTCTTTCGGGTCGAGGGCATCACGTAAGCCATCGCCGATAAAGTTAAAACAAAACAGTGTCACCACTAAGAATCCTGCGGGTATTAACAGCAGCCATGGTGTCACTTCCATTGAGTTAGCACCATCGCTAAGTAATGCTCCCCAGCTACTCAGAGGCTCTTGAGTTCCTAGTCCCAAAAAGCTTAAGAATGATTCAAATAAGATCATGCTAGGCACTAATAACGATGCATAAACCACGACGACACCTAATACGTTGGGAACAATATGACGTAAAATAATATGTCGTGTACTTACACCACACACTAATGCCGCTTCAATAAATTCTTTACGCTTTAAACCTAGTGTCTGACCCCGAACGATACGCGCCATATCGAGCCATGACACCATCCCAATTGCGACGAAAATGAGTAGAATATTGGTTCCGAACAGTGTCACTAATAAAATGACAAAGAACATAAATGGGAAGGAATTTAAGATCTCCAGTAATCGCATCATAATGGAGTCAACTTTCCCGCCTACATAACCAGCCAGCGAGCCATATAATGTTCCTACCACGACCGCCACCAATGCTGCCGCCACACCGACCATCAATGAGATCCGTCCACCAATCGCAACACGGACTAGCAAATCTCGACCCGAGGCATCGGTACCAAAATAATGCCCCGTCGCCATATCTGGTGGCATGGACATCATTTCCCAATCCGTATCGTCATACAAAAATGGCGATAACATGGGAGCAAAAATAACGAATAATGTAATGCAAAATAGCAGGCATAAACTAAAAATTGCAGCTCGGTTATGGATAAACCGGCGTCTCGCATCTTGCCAGAGGCTACGTCCTTCAATATCCAATTGCTCAGAAAAGTTTTCCAGAGCTTCACTATTTTTTTTATTTAATAACATAGTGCTCCTCCGGTTTAATAACGAATTTTAGGATCAATAACGGCATACAACACATCCACAATCGCATTAAAAGCAATCGTCAGTACGCCCACTAAAATGGTTAAGCTCAATACTAATGAATAGTCACGATTAAGCGCACCATTGACAAAGAGCTGTCCAATACCCGGTAATCCAAAAATTGTTTCAATCACCATTGAACCAGTAATGATCCCGACAAATGCAGGTCCCATGTACGATAAAACAGGTAATAATGCAGGCTTCAAAGCATGGCGTAAAATGATAGTGCGTAGCGGTAAACCTTTCGCTCTCGCCGTACGGATAAAGTTAGAGTGCATAACTTCAATCATTGAACCACGCGTAATACGGGAGATACTGGCGATATAAGCGAGCGACAATGCCACCATCGGCAAAATCATATGCGTTAAATTACCGCCATCCCAACCTCCACCGGGGAGCCATTTCAAATGAATAGCAAAAATCAGCACCAATAACGGTGCAACAACAAAGCTTGGGATGACAACCCCCGTCATGGCAAATCCCATGACTGTAAAATCCCATTTCGTATTTTGATTTAATGCCGCAATCACCCCTGCAGAAACCCCAAAGAGCACAGCGACGACAAATGCTGTGGCACCAAGTTTTGCTGATACAGGGAAGGCTTTTGCAACTAACTCATTGACACTATAATCTTTATATTTAAAAGAGGGACCAAAATCCCCTTTAGAAAGCTGAACCAAATAGTTGAAATATTGCTTATACATTGGGTCATTCAGGTGATATTTCGCCTCAATGTTCGCCATGACTTCAGGAGGCAGTTTTCGTTCTCCTGTGAAAGGGCTTCCCGGTGCTAATCTCATCATAAAAAATGAGATAGTGATAAGAATCAACAGGGTCGGAATTGCCTCAAGCAAACGACGCACAATAAATTTAAACATTGCCCTTTCCTACTTCATACGCCAAGTTGGCAAATGGCGGGCTAGCATTCAGCCCGCCTGTTGTAATTAATGTTTGAAGATATACAGATCTTTTGTATGCAAGTTATCTAATGGATCTTTACCCGTGTATCCACCCACATATGGCTTCACTAAGCGGGTATTTACATAGTAATAAAGAGGAACGATACCGGAATCTTTATCTAAGATTTTTTCTGCTTGTTGATACAGTGCAGCACGTTCTTCATCCGTTTTGACCTGTAAGGTTTTTTTCATGGCGGCATCGAAGTCTTTATTTTTATAATGCACGGTATTATTACTGCTATAAGACAACAACATATTTAAGAATGAGGATGGTTCATTATAATCCGCACACCAGCCTGCTCGCGCAACATCATAAGCACCTTGGTGACGGCTATCTAAGAAAGTTTTCCATTCTTGGTTTTCCAATTTAACTTCAGCGCCAATATTTTTCTTCCACATGGAGGACGCCGCGATAGCAATGCGTTTATGCAAATCGGATGTATTATATAATAAGTTAAATTTCAATGGATTAGATTTGTTATAGCCCGCTTCTTCTAATAATTTCTTTGCCTTTTCGTTACGTTGTTCTTGGGTCATATTGGCATACCAATCCGGTTTTTCTGCTTTCATGCCGCTCGTAAATGGCGGAGTGAAACCATAAGCGGGAATATCTCCCTGCGCTTTAACTTTATAGGTAATGGTATCTCTATCCATAGAAAGCTTTAATGCTTCTCTGACTCTTGGGTCATTAAATGGCGGTTTTTCGTTATTAATTTCATAGTAGTACGTACATAAGTATGGGCTGACTTTCAGCTCTTTTGGCATGTTTTGTTGTAAGCTTTTAAACTGCTCAATCGGTAAATTACTATAAGTCATGTCAATTTCACCGCTACGATAACGGTTAACATCCGTCACCTCTGATGAAATTGGCAAGAATGTCACTTGTTCGATAATTGTATTTCCATTGTCCCAATATGTTGGGCTGCGCTCTAATACAATACGTTCATTCACCGTCCAATCTTTCAGCTTATATGCACCATTACCCACAAAATTTGCGGGCTGAGTCCATTTAGCGCCATGTTGCTCAATGGCTTTTTTATTGACTGGGGACATCGATGAGTGAGCTAATAATTTTGGAATGTAAGGGACGGCTTCACTCAATGTAATCACGAGCGTTTTGTCATCTAGCGCTTTTACACCTAATTCTTCAGGCTTCTTTTTGCCTGCAATAACGTCATCAACATTTTTAATATGAGCATATTGTAAATAGCTCGCATACGGAGATGCTGTATCTGGAGAAGCTAAGCGTTGCCAGCTATACACAAAATCTTGAGCAGTAACGGGATCACCATTAGACCATTTGGCACCATCGCGAATTTTAAATGTCCATTCCGTAAAATCTTTGTTATCCCAACTCACTGCGGATCCCGGTAAAATCTCCCCATTAGGTCCAATAATCGTAATCCCTTCCAAAAGATCTCTTGCGAGTGCAGATTCAGGAACCCCTTCAATTTTATGAGGATCAAGGGATTGAGGCTCAGAACCATTATTTCTTACTAGCATTTGTTTATTAGACAGTTCAACCCCAGCAGGAACAACCGCGGCATAACTGGTTGCCATCGTTGTCGCGAGCAATCCAGCGGCAACGCTTAAAGCAACAAAGGATTTATTCAATAATTTGCTCATTATTTTGGTTACTCCCATACTCTTGTTTTGGTTGTGTTGTGGATATTTCTGTTTACTTTGTAAGTAAACAGTTATTGTGTTTATTTAGATATTATTAATTAGTTGTGCTTATATATAACCGCTTAATATCCATATGATCAAGGGGGTCATTTCCTTTAAATCCTGCGATTGTGGGTTTGATCATTCTTGCACTCACTCGATAATAAACAGGCACTATCGCAGAGTCTTGATCTAATAAGGATTCAGCTTGTTGGTAAATTTTTTGGCGTTCAGCATCATTAGGCGCGGTTAAAGCTTCGAGTAGTAATTTATCGAAAGCTTTGTTTTGATAAAAACCGGTATTATTACTGTTTTCCGATAGCATCATATTTAAGAAGGAAGACGGTTCATTATAGTCTGCACACCATGTAGCTCTCGCCACTTGATAGTTTCCTTCATGACGATTTTGTAGCGTCGTTTTCCATTCTTGATTCTGTAGAGTGACCTCTGCGCCGATATTTTTTTTCCACATAGATGCGGCAACAATAGCTTGCTGTTTATTTTGATCAGAAGTGTTGTATAACAAATTAAATTTTAATGGATTCTGTGGTGTGTATCCTGCATCAGCGAGTAATTGTTTTGCACGCTGGTAACGTTGTTGCGCCGATAATTTTGTCCACTCGGGTAGAGCAAAATTACCATTATTAATAAAAGTAGGTGTAAAGCCATACGCGACTGTTTGTCCCTGATTGATGATTTTATGAGTAATTGTTTCACGGTCTAAACCCAATTTAATCGCTTCTCTAACTCGAGGATCGGTAAACGGCGCTTTTTGGTTATTAATTTCATAATAGAAAGTACAAAGATATGGGCGAACATAGAGCTCTTTCGGTTTCTCAGCGAGCATTTTTTGATATAAATTAGGCGGAATAGCAGAATTACTAATATCAATTTCACCACTACGATAACGGTTATTATCGCTGACTTCCGATGTTATCGCTAAAAAGGTCGCATGATCAATTTGAGTCTGTTGATTATTCCAATAGAGAGGATTGCGCTTTACAACGATTCTTTCATTCACAGTCCACTCATCCAATATATACGCGCCATTGCCAACAAAATTTCCGGGTTGAGTCCATTTATCGCCATATTTTTCAATGCATTTTCGATTAACTGGCTTCATCGATGTATGAGACAGCATATCGATAAAATAAGGTACCGGATGACTAAGAGTAACCTGTAACGTCTGATTATTTAGCGCTTTCACGCCTAAGGACTCTTTTGGTTTGTTACCTTTTAAAATCTCATCCGCGTTTTCAATATAAGCATTTTGTAGATAACTCGAGTACGGAGAGCCTGTTTTGGGGTCAGCTAACCTTTGCCAGCTATATACAAAATCCTCTGCAACGACCGGAGTTCCATCACTCCATTTCGCTCCATTTCTTAATTTAAATGTCCATACCGTATAATTTTGATGTTCCCAACTCGTTGCCATTCCCGCGACAGGCTGGCCATTTATATCGTCATATACCAGCCCCTCTAACAAATTTAAAATAATATTCCCTTCAGGAACACCTTCTACTTTATGGGGATCAAGAGAAGTTACTTCAGAGCCATTATTGATGGTGATGGACTGTAGCGTTTTATCAACTTTTAAAGTTTCGGCTGCGTGAGCTGAGGTGAGAAATGAAATGGCTAAATAAGAAAGTAGACTGAATTTTGTGGTTAACTTCATCGTAGCTCCTTTCTGGGATAAGGGGATAGCTGTCTCACTTTATTACAGGCGATGAAAAACTCATAAACAGAACTTCATGGTCAGAACATAGACAATTCAACGCCCCATTCCGCTATGAGCTCCCGTGAACAACCAATAAAAAACATACAATTTATTAACATTTTTTGATTTATTTGTTTATTTTTTAAAAGTAAATTGAGGTTAAAATTTATTTTTATTTTAATAAAACAATTGGATAGAGTTTTTATTATAAAATACAGATAATCAGCTCAATCTTCATAATCCAAACATATCATTAACAATCAGTGATGAGAATAGTGAATAAATTTACGCAGCTCACAATTCCTTACTTTTTTCGCCTAATTTTGTAAATTATGCGACATATAATCACAAAAAAAATTCATCCCAATAGTGAACTATTTGGGCTATGTACTTTGGTTTAATAGGTGGAAGATTTTATAACGTCGAGAAGAGGATGGTTTATTGAAGCAAAGAAGAAAAGCAGCCGCATAAAGATAGCGGCTTACTTCAATCGATTATAAAAGGCCTGGGAATATCGCTTTCACGCCAGTCACTGCAATTTCAATACCTAGGGACATTAATAGCAAGCCCATAATACGAGTAATAACGTTAATGCCTGTTTGCCCCAGATAACGCACCAACAGTGAGGCAGAACGGAACAATAACCAGCAACAAAAAGCGAATAAAATACTGGTTAATGCTAGTCCAAGAAAATTTTGCCAGCCAGTCCATCTAGAAGACCAAACAATACAGGAACTGATCGCACCAGGTCCAGCCATCAATGGGAGTGCTAATGGGACAACACCAATACTGTCTCTTATTGCTGTTTCTGTTTTTTCTTGTTTATTTTGTTTATCTTCCCCAATCTTACCGCTAATCATCGATAACGCGATGGTCACAATCAAGATTCCGCCCGCAATCCGGAATGAATCAATTGAAATACCAAAAAGTTGCAATATAGAGTCACCAACAAGTAGTGAAGTACATAAAATAATCGCCACTGAGGTATTAGCGATGGTATTGGTTCTATTGCGACTCGCATTCGTTTGATAGTTCGTCATACTAATAAACACAGGCAAGATGCCAACTGGGTTTACCAACGCAAATAGACCAATAAAAAATTTAATATAGCCTGATAAATCAAGTAATGTTGCGCTCACCCATTAATATCCTCATAAAATGCTTAAATACGACATGGTCATCCCTTCTTATTTTATCACTGAACCAATTAAATTCCTTAGAGAAAGAATCATTTTGTGCGTGTTACTGACATTATTTATTTCAACTGCACACAATCGATAAAAATTAGTTATTTCTTCACCATTTTTTATCGATAAATTAATCAATTTTTCATAAATCTCTCAATACAGAAAAATAGGCATGCTGAATGGTGTCAGCATGCAATATTTGTGATTTAGATCACTTTATAAAATTCCTTTTTTGCTAATCTACACTTAAGAAATCGATAAGTTAGTTTATCCGTGCTTTTACTTTTAGAGCTATTTAGTTGAGATTTATAAGCCAATCGGCAGTGAAGTAAGGACTTATTGCTAAGTTTATCTATACTTTTGTTTTGGGTGGTCTTATTACAATAGTTTTTTATAGATAATTTGCTCATTGGCTTAAAAATTTTAACTTTATCAGGAGTAATCTATGTCCGTAACTAATGTTACTGAACTCAATGAACTTGTTGCTCGAGTCAAAAAAGCACAACGTGAATTTGCCAACTTTTCTCAAGAGAAAGTGGATAGAATCTTCCGTGCCGCTGCACTAGCAGCTGCCGATGCGCGTATTCCATTAGCAAAACTGGCTGTTGAAGAGTCTGGAATGGGAATTGTGGAAGATAAAGTGATTAAAAACCACTTTGCTTCGGAATATATTTATAACGCTTATAAGGATGAAAAAACCTGCGGTATACTTTCTGAAGATCCAACTTTTGGTACAATTACCATCGCCGAACCTATCGGGATTATTTGTGGTATCGTGCCAACAACTAACCCAACCTCAACGGCTATCTTTAAGTCATTAATTAGCTTAAAAACACGTAACGCAATTATTTTCTCTCCGCATCCTCGTGCAAAAATTGCCACCAACCGTGCCGCTGAAATTGTCTTGAATGCCGCGATTGCCGCTGGTGCGCCAAAAGATATTATCGGCTGGATTGATTCCCCTTCAGTGGAGTTATCCAATGCCCTGATGCACCATCCTGACATTAATCTGATTTTAGCCACTGGTGGACCGGGTATGGTAAAAGCTGCCTACAGTTCAGGTAAACCGGCTATTGGCGTGGGTGCAGGTAATACCCCTGTTGTTATCGATGAAACTGCTGATATTAAACGTGCTGTTGCATCAATCTTAATGTCAAAAACTTTCGATAACGGTGTAATTTGCGCATCTGAACAATCAGTTGTCGTCGTTGATGCTGTTTATGACCAAGTTCGTGAACGTTTCTCTAACCACGGTGGCTATCTGCTACAAGGCAAAGAACTTAAAGCCGTACAAAATATCATCCTTAAAGATGGTAATTTAAATGCTGCTATTGTTGGCCAACCTGCATTTAAAATTGCAGAAATGGCAGGTGTTATCGTTCCCGAGACAACCAAAATCCTGATTGGTGAAGTCAAAGCCATCGATGAATCAGAACCTTTTGCTCATGAAAAACTGTCTCCATTGTTAGCAATGTACCGCGCAAAAAACTTTGAAGATGCAGTTGAAAAAGCTGAACAACTCGTTGAAATGGGTGGTATTGGTCATACGTCTTGCCTATATACCGACCAAGATAACCAACATGAACGCGTCAGCTATTTCGGCGAAAAAATGAAAACCGCCCGTATATTGATTAATACTCCAGCATCTCAAGGGGGTATCGGTGACCTCTATAACTTTAAACTGGCACCATCGTTAACCCTCGGTTGTGGTTCTTGGGGTGGTAACTCCATCTCTGAAAACGTAGGACCAAAACATTTAATCAATAAGAAAACGGTCGCGAAAAGAGCTGAAAATATGTTATGGCATAAACTTCCTAACTCAATCTATTTCCGCCGTGGATGCCTCCCTATTGCGTTAGAGGAAATTGCCACTGACGGAGCAAAACGAGTCTTTATCGTTACTGATAGCTATTTATTCAATAATGGTTATGTCGATGAAATTGTCGATGTTCTGAAAAAACATCACATTGAAACTGACGTATTCTTTGAAGTTGAAGCGGATCCAACATTATCGGTTGTCCGTAAAGGTGCAGCTCAGATGCAAGCTTTCCAACCTGATGTCATTATCGCATTAGGTGGTGGCTCTCCAATGGATGCAGCAAAAATCATGTGGGTTATGTATGAACATCCAGAAACCCACTTTGAAGAATTAGCGTTACGCTTTATGGATATTCGTAAACGTATTCATAAATTCCCGAAAATGGGCGTAAAAGCGAAGTTAGTTGCTGTCACCACGACATCGGGTACAGGTTCTGAAGTTACACCATTTGCGGTTGTAACCGATGATAAAACAGGCCAAAAATATCCATTAGCTGATTATGCATTAACGCCAAACATGGCAATTGTTGATGCTAACTTAGTCATGAATATGCCAAAATCTTTAACCGCCTTTGGTGGTTTGGATGCTGTCACCCATGCACTAGAATCTTATGTTTCTGTACTAGCAAATGAATTCTCTGATGGACAAGCGCTGAAGGCACTAAGTTTACTGAAAGACTTCCTGCCAGCTAGCTATCATGAAGGTGCTAAAAATCCAGTTGCCAGAGAGCGCGTGCATAATGCGGCAACCTTAGCAGGTATTGCGTTTGCGAACGCCTTCTTGGGTGTATGCCACTCGATGGCTCATAAATTAGGTTCTGAGTTCCACATTCCACACGGTTTAGCAAATGCGTTATTAATCTGTAACGTTATCCGCTTTAATGCGAATGATAACCCAACTAAGCAAACTGCATTTAGCCAATATGACCGCCCTCAAGCGCGCCGCCAATATGCTGAAATTGCAGATCATCTTGGTCTATCAAAAGCAGGCGACCGTACTGGTGCTAAAATTGAGCGTCTCTTGGAGTGGTTAGAAAGTATGAAAGCAGATTTAGGTATTCCTAAATCTATCCGTGAAGCGGGTGTTGCCGAAGCAGACTTCCTAGCACGTTTAGACAAGTTATCTGAAGATGCGTTCGATGACCAATGTACTGGTGCAAACCCTCGTTATCCACTGATTTCAGAAATTAAACAGCTGTTACTGGATTCTTACTACGGTCGCGAATTTTCTGAGCCAAGCGTTGCTTCAACAGCACCAAAAGCAGAAAAGAAAGTCACTAAAAAATAAACTGGTATTTCTTGGTGATTTAGCCAACTAACCCGTTATAAGGCTTCAATAGTGTTGGATCTTTTTCCAATGTCTATTGGAGCCTTTTTATTAATAATTAGCCACTAATCCTTATCTGATCCTCATTTATCAATAAGGATCAAATAGATAATTCAATTTATACTGATGTCAGGACTATCAAACTTTCTTTATCAATGAGAAGAGGTAGTATGAAAAAACTGACTCAACTTATCTTCACTATACCGCTCCTAGCTGCTAACTTTGCTGCCCATAGTGCGGGCTTACATTTAGAACAGACACGGTTAATCATTAATAACGCCAATCCTGATACAACTTTTACTGTCGTCAATGACGATAGCTTTCCCTATTTAATTCAAGCTACTGTAACGAATACTATTGAGGGTGAAAAATCCTCGCAGGTTGAAGTCAATCCACCTTTATTTGGGCTGGATGCAAACAGTAAATTTAGTCCTCAAGTATTATTAAAAGAAAAGAATAAACTACCTGCGGATACTGAATCACTATTTTTTCTCAGTACTCGTGCGATACCCGCTCATAAGCGCTCCAACGACCGTAGTAAGAATAACAAGCAGACAATTACCATGAATATCATTATTAAGGTAATCTACCGCCCAAGCCACTTAGCGGTTCCTAATAACCAAATATTCCAGAAAGTGACACTAAGTAAGAAAGATGCTCAGTGGCAATTCGATAACCCTACTCCCTATTATGTCACGTTGGTAAAAATTAAATTAAACCAGCATGACTACGGAAATAGTTTAATTTTGCCCCCTTTGAGTAGAATGCCCCTCTCAGAGGCTCCTCGTAATATCACCCATGCAAGTTGGCAAGTAGTCAATGACTATGGGGGGCTATCTAAAGTTTTGACATATCCGGTATCTGCTGGAAACAATCAATAAGATATAACCTAATCCTCATAGATTATTCTTTAATCTCACTAAAAAATGAATGAGTGAAATAAAACCGAATAGCTTCATATCACTATTATTTGTTAGAAAAACTCATGAACTAAAGATAAATACACCTTTATAAAGAAAAAGTAAGCGAACTCATAAAAAGAAAACCCCATGTTAAAGGCATGGGGTTTATCATAAATTGATGTCACCATTATTCTAGTATTTAACACTGTTCGACTATCTAGTGCGACAAATCAAGTTTTTAATTTAAATCATTAATTTACTTTTTCTGACAAAATCACCCATATTGCGTGATATTAGCATTAGTAAATTATTTGGTTTATTAATATTAATCAGCCATTAATTGAAATTGATGGGCTTTTTTTGAATAATGCCACTATTCATTAACTGTGCTTGTTTTATGGCATCAGAGTAATGTTTTCGGCAAACTGAAATATACTTTTCATTACCGCCGATATCGACCTGCGCTCCTTCATACATTGGGATCCCATCACTACCAATACGTAAAACTTTATTCGCCTTACGCCCACAATAGCAGACCGTTTTAAGCTCAACGAGCTTATCAGCCCATGCTAATAAATACTGACTTCCAGCAAATAGCTCTCCGGAAAAATCTGTACGTAGCCCATAACATAAGATAGGAATATCGACATTATCGACGACATCACATAACTGCTCCACCTGTAATTTGGTAAGAAATTGACACTCATCAATTAACACACAATTCACTTTTTGCGCGCTGTTTTCTTTTTTGATAATGTCAGCCATATCCGTTGTAGGCGAAAATAATAACGCATCTGCTGATAAGCCAATTCGAGAAGAGACTTTTCCATGACTAAAGCGATTGTCAATTTCTGCAGTAAAAATAAGTGTGCGCATACCACGTTCATGGTAGTTATATGAAGACTGCAATAATGCTGTTGACTTACCTGCGTTCATCGCAGAATAATAAAAATATAGCTGTGCCATCTGGCTATTCCCTAAAAATAATATTCGTAAATACTTTATCATAAAGGCATTTTAAGATTAACCCTAACTCTGCATTTACAGTCAATCATACAAAACTGTTCTCCACTACTATGTTAAATTAGACGATAAATTTAACGCAATCTATGAGTTAAATACAATAAATTCCTATTTGATATTATCCTCAGTAGGTATAATCCGTAGCACGTATTGCTAATTAACTGTATCAAAAAAAGAAAATTTAAGTTAAAGGTTTCTCTTTTATTCCTCTGCATCCAAAAGTGAAACTGTTTGTTATGTGTATTAATATAAAAGCTAGAGGGTGTTTCTAATTACCTTTTTCCATTAATTCTGTTATTGATAATAGAGCTATTTATAATAGTGAAAATTTTTATATTTCCCTTGTAAAAAAATTGCATTCGTTAAAGATAACTTTTAAACTAAGAAGGTAATTTAGCTATTGCAGAATTTAAAATAGCACTCTATTATTACTGTACACATGCCAACATATAAAATTGAGACCAGGAAAATGAGCGAATCATTAAAAGCATTAAATAACATCCGTACTCTTCGTGCTCAAGCTCGCGAAGTTACTTTAGAGTCATTGGAAGAAATGCTAGAAAAATTAACTGTCGTTGTTGAAGAACGCAGAGAAGAAGAAAGCCAAGCTCGTGCTGAAGTTGAAGAACGTAACCGTAAATTGGAAAAAGTTCGTGAAATGATTTTAGAGCAAGGTGTAGATTTAAATGACCTTCTGCAAACAATGGATTCAGTTAAAGGGACTAGCACCAGAGCTAAACGCGCTGCACGCCCTGCTAAATATAAATACGTTGATGAAAATGGCGAAACTAAAACTTGGACAGGCCAAGGCCGTACTCCAGCCGTCATCAAAGTAGCAATCGAAGAACAAGGTAAATCTTTAGATGATTTCTTAATCTAATAACCAAATTCTCCTTTATTAAAAACACCCTTTTCATAAGGGTGTTTTTTTATATATATCATAATAATCCTGACTGACTTCACATTCTTTTATTCAGTTATCCCTTTACTACCTCTTCAGTTAAAAAATAACTATATGAAATAAAATTTCAGTTAAAGTAAAGTTACGTATTTAATCTCGTCAAGACTCATTACTTATTTTTGCATTTAATTTACACGTCATGCATGTAATAGTATATATATGTACATCATCATTAATTGACGCTTAAAAAATGAGTATATGGTTTTATTTCTAGACATAAAAAAAGCTAACCTATTGGCTAGCTTTTAATAATTAACAACTAACTGGTTGGATTATTTCGTTGTTTCTGATGCTGCTAATTTAGCCGCAAACTCTTTAACCCATAACGAAAAATCTTTTCCTAAAGTATCATGTTGAATACCATATTCTACAAATGCTTTCATATAGCCTAATTTATTTCCACAGTCATGGCTTTTACCGCATAAATGGTAAGCTTCAACAGGTTCATCATTTTCCATCATAAGAGCAATAGCATCAGTTAATTGAATTTCATCACCAGCGCCTGGTGCAGTTCTTGCTAATGCATCCCAAATTTTTTCGGATAACACATAACGACCCACAATCGATAAATTGGAAGGAGCCTCTTCTTTAGTTGGTTTTTCGACCATCCGCGAAACAGGCTTACTGTCTCCAGGATTCAGCGTAATGCCATTGCAGTCAACAATACCGTAGTTAGAGACTTCTTCTTCTGGTACAGGCTCAACTAAAATTTGGCTAGCCCCAGTTTCCTCAAAGTGTTCGAGCATTTCTCTGAGATTAAACTTCGTTAAATCAGTACTGTAACGGTCTAAAATTACATCAGGGAGAATAACAGCAAAAGGCTCATTCCCCACTAATGGCTTAGCACATAAAATAGCGTGACCTAGCCCTTTTGCAATCCCTTGGCGCGTTTGCATAATAGTGACATGGCTTGGACAAATTGACTTTACTTCATCAAGGAGCTGACGTTTCACTCGCGCTTCTAAGATAGCTTCAAGCTCGAAGCTAGTATCAAAGTGGTTTTCAATGGAGTTCTTAGATGAGTGAGTCACTAAAACAATTTCATTAATACCTGCTGCAATACACTCATTAACCACATACTGAATCAGAGGTTTATCAACGATTGGTAGCATTTCTTTCGGGATCGCTTTTGTTGCTGGAAGCATACGCGTTCCTAGACCCGCTACTGGGATTACAGCTTTACGCACCTTGCGTTTAATCATTTTTATAACTCCAGAATTTTTCTAAGCACCCTTCACTATTATTCAATGATATACCATGGTGCATTTTTAGTGCGCGCAAGTATATCAGGAATCAAAACTGAATAAATAGTAATGAGTCTAATTGATGATATCTGAAGTTATTTTTAATAATCGATTTACAGCTCACTGTCAGGATTAAACATCAGCTTAATTCGCTGATCATTATTCCGAATAAGGCATTTCCATTGAGCGCCATGAAAATCTAAACGATTTGAATGGTAGGACTTCAAGGTACCTAAAGGAATATTACGATCTAAATGATAGTGATGGTTTTCAGTCGTTATTTCAGCTTCCAGCCCTGCACTCGCCAATATTACATTTTTCGTTTTGGTATTGAAGTAGCCGAGTAAAAGCGGAAACTGCCCTGAAAAACCAGACTCTTCAAGAAGATGATTTATTTGGTGAATAATACGATCGATGTTAGGTAATTTTTTATCTGGGTGACTCACTGCACTCTTTAATAAATCATTAAAAACGACTCTAATCAAAAAAGCAGCCATGATCCCTTCTTGTGGAGAGCGTTCTGTATCTATGCAATAAAAACCAACCTGCTCTTCAGATATCGCTGCAATATCCAGTAATAGTCCAAATCGATTTGCTTCATTTAATTGCCTATAGTTTATTCTATAGCCATTAATAATCTGACTAACCGGTGGTTGTAATTGCTTTAGAATAGCCAACATATCCAATTTATCACTATGAAGGATATTCGACATATTTTGGATCTCATGCTCCATAACACTTTCTGTATCGTACTTCTCAGGATACAAAGCTGAGTGAATAGTCATCTTTACTTCATCTAAATTTTTAATCGGTTTCAGTAGGGCATCTTTTGCCCCTAAACGGAACATCCTGTCTAACTGGGTAAAATCGGTAGTTGCTGAAATGACAATAACAGGAATATGAATATTCCGGCCCACCAGCTCGGCCATAAATGTTTCACCATTCATCACTGGCATATTTAAATCACACAAGATAACATCGGGTGTAAGGTATTTTTCTGTAATTAGATCCAATGCCAACGCGCCATTGTCTGCGATATAGACTTCAGTTTCCAAGCTTTCTAGGTACTCACGAAGAATAGTGCAAAAAATTTTTTCATCTTCAACTATGAGTATTTTTCTATTTTTCATATCATACCTACCACTACCATACTTAGTTTTATTAATAATTTGTTGTGCCAACAATAGTCATATTACAAAATCATTAGAGACTATATTTTTTAAGTATAGTTATTTTATCGAGAAAAGAATGAGCCAATCTTTAAAAAATAATTGTAGCTGCGGTAATCCTAAACCGTTTGACCATTGCTGCTCTCCCTTCATTCAAGAGCAAACTATCCCAGAAACAGCGGAACAATTAATGCGCTCCAGATATAGTGCTTACGTTCACAAGGATGCGGATTACTTGATTAAAACATGGCACCCAGATTGCCATGCTGACGAATGGCGTGACGAGATCATCAAAAGCTTTGAGCACACTCAATGGCAGGGATTGCGAGTCATTAGTTCTTCTCATGCCAAAAATCCTGATGAGGCTTATGTCGAATTTTCGGCTTGCTTTATTGATGAAAAAGTCGATCATAAACAACTTATTCATGAACGCTCCCGTTTTCTTCGCATTAATACGCGTTGGTATTATATCGATGGAATAACACCAAAAGTTGGGCGTAATGATGACTGTCCATGCGGCTCAGGTAAAAAATTTAAAAAGTGCTGCAATAGTTATTAATTCTATGAATATCAAATCGTGTCAATTGCACAATTATTCTTAGTCCAAATAGTTGGACTTTTGTTAGTTAAGGATTAGACAGTTCCATGCAACACAAAAATGTACAGAAAAAAATTCTCAGAACAATTTGTCCTGACGCTAAGGGATTAATCGCTAAAATCACCAATATTTGTTATAAGCATCAGCTCAATATTATCCAAAATAATGAGTTTGTTGATCACCGTACTGGTCGTTTTTTTATGAGAACGGAACTTGAAGGGATCTTTAATGATGAAACCCTCCTTGCAGACTTAGATGATGCACTTCCTGAAGGCTCTAAGCGCGAACTGAATTCTGCGGGTCGTCGACGCATTGTAATTTTAGTGACAAAAGAAGCTCACTGCTTAGGTGACTTACTCATGAAAAGTGCTTATGACGGCTTAGATGTTGAGATTGCAGCTGTCATTGGTAACCACGACACACTAAAACACCTCGTAGAGCAGTTTGGTATTCCGTTCCATCATATTAGTCATGAAGGCTTAACCCGCGAACAACATGATGAAAAACTCACGGCGCAAATTGACCAATACCAGCCTGATTACGTAGTTCTTGCTAAATACATGCGGGTACTTACCCCTGCATTTGTTCAGCATTATCCAAATCAAATTATCAATATCCACCACTCCTTCTTACCAGCATTTATTGGTGCACGTCCTTACCACCAAGCTTATGAACGCGGAGTGAAAATTATTGGGGCAACAGCTCACTTTGTGAATGATAATTTGGATGAAGGGCCAATCATTACTCAAAATGTTATTAATGTGGACCATACCTTCACTGCTGACGATATGATGCGAGCAGGTCGTGATGTTGAAAAAAATGTTCTAAGCCATGCATTATATTGGGTCTTAGCACAACGGGTATTTGTATACGGCAACCGTACAATTATTCTATAAGTATAGTAATTTGCTGATTTATCACGCATTAAGATTAAAAAAACCGCATTCGAACATTTTTTTAAAATTAATGCTTTACAGGGGCGCGTCATTTGATATGATGCCGCCCGCTGTGAACGATTACAGCAATTCAAAATCTGGTGGGATACCCAAGCGGCCAAAGGGAGCAGACTGTAAATCTGCCGTCACAGACTTCGAAGGTTCGAATCCTTCTCCCACCACCATCTAGATGTTTTCGACTCCTAGTTTGTCTACAACTCCCATAAATCGATTTAAAACACTAGAATGTGATTTAGATTTATAAATATAACAATCGCTTCTCTCTAAAAGCCCATTAAGCGATACATAGATCAGAGACTTATCCACCAATTCATCTTCTGGATAGTGGTCGATAATCCCAATAAAATCCCCATCCTGAATAAAACTCTGGCAACAACCAATATTGTCCATCTGTCGGATACTGGATTTACTGTTTATCGCTTCTACTTTCGTAAGCAAATCACTCATTAATGTACTTTTATAAAATGATGGGTCACATAACCATGTACTCTGTTGCAGTAATGTCTTCACATCATGATTAAATTTTTCATATAATTCTTTTCTACAATAAATACCCAATGGTGAGTTTTCGATTTTTTTTTGTAATGAAAATCTCTCACTGATGACTAATTCAGAACTTAAAATTAAAGTATTACCATCATAGTCAACAATTTCATCTACTTCATCATAGTTAAACCTTAATATATTAACTTGTACATTATTTTTATGTGCTGCTTGATATAAATTTATTAAATGATTTTCCTTACCCCAGTCATAATAAATATTCGCCTCATTAACAATATAACCAGAGAAATGTTTTTTCGTTATTTCTTTCTCCTGCAAGTAGAGATCCCTGAGATCATTATAAAGTTCCTGACCATCTTTAGTTAATGTCATTCCAAATTTTTCTCTCTTAAAAAGTCGCTTACCCAGACTAGTTTCAAAGTCTTTTATCGATTTTGCGATGGGAGGTGTCGTGCGGTTCATCACCCTTGCAGCCTTGCTTAACGAGCCATTCTCAACAACTGCCATAAACGCCTCTAATTTTCTTGAAAAGAACATATCTATGACCCCATTCTATTTATTGAAACGTAAACCATCATGATTATTTTTAAGTAATAACATGTTGATTGACCCATAATCTCTAACATCAAATAAAAATTAAATGCGTTTTTTTCATTTGATGAGTAACAATATTTCATAAAAGTATTTTTATAATTTCCTACATAGCAAAGCAATATATTATACTGTTTCATTTAATTATTTTTTATTGCTCTACCATTAAATCATATTAAAATATAAATAACCAATTGACTTTAAATTAAATTAAAGCATTACAATTATAATTTAAACAATTATTTTTTAATTAAGAACCATTAATTTATTAATTAGATAATTTAAAACAGACTAATAAATTATAATCAAAATATATTTAATAGTTACACTATAGGTAGCATCTGATAGAATCACTTCAGTTATGTCTAATCAATGGGTGATAAATAACCATGAAATTTATTTCGTTCAATATTAATGGACTGCGAGCTCGTCCTCATCAACTGGCAGCTATCATTGAAAAGCACCAACCTGAAGTCATTGGACTACAGGAAACTAAAGTGCACGATGATATGTTCCCGTACGATGAAGTGAGTAAATTAGGCTACCATGTTTTTTATCACGGACAGAAAGCTCACTATGGTGTGGCATTGTTACTTAAAAATGAACCTATTGCTGTTAGAAAAGGTTTTCCTAACGATGACGAAGATGCACAACGTCGAATCATTATGGCGGACATCCAAACCAACCAAGGGCTATTAACTGTCGTAAATGGCTACTTCCCTCAAGGAGAAAGCCGAGATCACCCAACAAAATTTCCTGCAAAACAAAAATTTTACCAAGATTTGCAAGACTATGTGACATCGACTCAAACTCCAGAGTCACAACTGCTAATTATGGGTGACATGAATATCAGCCCAACAGATCTGGATATTGGTATTGGTGAAGTCAACCGTAAGCGCTGGTTAAAAACAGGAAAATGTTCTTTCTTACCTGAAGAGCGTGAATGGCTAGCGAGATTACTTGATTGGGGTTTGGTCGATACATACCGTGAACAACATCCTGACACGACTGACAGCTATTCATGGTTTGACTATCGATCTAAAGGCTTTGATGACAATCGTGGTCTGCGTATTGACTTGTTACTCGCTTCTAAGAAATTAGCAAGCCGGTGCACGGCTACTGGAATCGATCTTGAAATTCGCGGGATGGAGAAACCCTCTGACCACGCCCCTGTTTGGGCTGAATTTGATTTAACAAAAGCCTAAATTATTCATTATTTATACTTAAATTGAGCAGGAGCTAATCATTAGCTCCTTTTTATATATTCAGGTCGCTGACTGGTTCGATTTTTTTGTTTTCCCTGCACTAACTGATTTTTTCGTCCCTTTTTTAGCGCCTTTAGCGTTTGGTGCTGGCGGTAGTTCTCTGAATGCACGCAAGTTAGTATACTGTCGAGCCTGATGGATTAGCTCCACTAAAGTTTGGCTTAATGGCTGCATAAAATCATCGTAGCGTGTCTGCTTTTCACTAATTTGAGTCAACCGAGATTCCCAGTGAGCGGTCATATCGGGTAATGTTGCCATATCAGGTAAAACGTGAATAAGTGCTCGCCCAGCGGGAGAAGCGTGAATATAACGCCCTTTCTTAAAGAGAAATTGTCGCTTAAATAAGAGATCGATAATCCCTGCTCTTGTCGCTTCAGTGCCTAATCCATCCGTTTCACGCAATACTTTTTTTAATGCTTTATCTTGGACAAATCTGGCAATTCCTGTCATCGCTGATAATAAGGTTGCATCTGTGAATGGACGCGGAGGTTGAGTTTGTCTTTCAATCACTTCCCCCTTTTCACATAACAGCTCATCCCCCTTTTTGACGACAGGTAGTGGCATACCGTCGTTTTCGGCATCACGTTCTTTGCCCCCTAAAACCACACGCCAACCAGCCTCTGCAAGGAATCGAGCCTTCGCATTAAACTTACCGTTCTCAATATCTAAATCAATAGTGCATTTACGATAAACAGCATCAGCCATAAATTGAATAATATATTGGCGAGCAACCAACTGATAAACGTTACTTTCATTCTCTGTAAGACGAACAGAGCTGGATTTAGCCGTGGGAATGATGGCATGGTGCGCATCCACCTTTTTATCATCCCAGCATCGATTTTTCTTATCTAATTCAGGTAACTCAAATTCAGTGAGCTCTGGTTGGTGAACTGCAATCGCATTTAATACTGCGTGACGACCGGCAAAGTGTTCATCAGGTAGATAGCGGCTATCCGAACGGGGATAGGTAATGAGCTTATGGGTTTCATAGAGTTTTTGGCAGATATCTAAAACTTCTTGAGCGCTCAAACCATATTTTTTGGCTGCCTCAATTTGAAGTGCGGATAATGAAAATGGCAATGGCGCCACTTCAGATTCACGTTTATCTTGGTATTGAGTGACTAATGCTGGTTTCCCAGTGATCCGGGAAACCACATGCTCAGCGAGAGGACGATGAATTAAGCGTCCTTCCTCATCTTGAAAATCTATACAGGATTCACTCGGCTGCCATGTTGCTACAAAGTGCTCATCTTGCGGAGTAACAATATGAGCTTTCACTTCAAAATAATCTTTCGCAACAAAGTGTTCTATCTCTTCATCGCGCCTAACCACCAACCCTAATACTGGCGTTTGTACTCGCCCTACAGAAAGAACCCCTTGGTAACCGCCTCGTTGCCCTAATAAAGTATAGGCGCGGGTCATATTAATACCATATAACCAATCAGCGCGAGCTCGTGCCAACGCCGAAACACAAAGCGGAATAAACTCACGATTCTCACGTAAGCGCTCGATCGCACGCTCAACGGCCTGCGGATTTAAATCGTTAATTAAACAACGCTTTACATTCTTACGTTTATCAGAAGGAAGATTAAAGTAATCCAAGACCTCATCCACCAGCAGCTGCCCTTCTCTATCGGGGTCTCCTGCGTGAACAACTTCAGAGGCTTGTTTTAGTAACGTATCAATCGTTTTCAATTGTTTGGTTACTGCGGAGCGCGGCTTTAGCTGCCATTTTTCGGGAATAATAGGCAAATCTTGCAGATTCCAACGCGCATAACGCGGATCATAAGCATCCGGTTCAGCTTGTTCTAATAGATGTCCAATGCACCAAGTCACCATTTGGTCATCACCACATTGAATAAAGCCATCCCCCCGACGATGAGGTTTTGGCAGTACATCCGCAATTGCCCGCGCGAGGCTGGGCTTTTCCGCAATAAACAAACGCATAGATTAATCTATCACTTCAATTAAAGGCACATTGTCCTGTGGAGGTAATAATTTACCGACAGACTGTAACAAAACACCTTGCTGCTGTGCAATGTCTTTAATTTTAGAGACTTCCGTTGGTTTTACGGCAATCAGTAGTCCACCTGAGGTTTGAGGATCACACAGTAACTTACGTTGCATATCTGTCATTGGTGCGATGAGATGCCCGTAGCTATCAAAATTACGTTGTGTCCCACCGGGTACACAACCTGCTTCAATATACTTTTCAACATCCGCAAGTTTAGGGATTTGACTGAAGGAAATCTCAGCGCGTACACCGGATCCTTCACAGATCTCACTTAAGTGACCTAAAAGACCAAATCCAGTCACATCAGTCATTGCTGTAACGCCATCAAGAGGGGCAACAACCGCACCCAACTTATTCATTTGGCACATGATTTCTGCGGCAAGATGTTGATGCTCAGGCAGTAAAAGGCCTTTTTTCTCCGCTGTTGTTAATACACCAATGCCCAGTGGTTTGGTTAAAAACAGTTCGCAGCCTGCGGTTGCAGCACTATTTTTCTTCACAAAATCGGTATTGACTACTCCGGTAACCGCCAGACCAAAAATAGGTTCTAGTGTATCGATGGAGTGTCCTCCTGCTAATGATATTCCTGCATCAGCACAGGCGGCTCGTCCACCCTCAATGACTTCACGTGCAACTTCAGGCGGCAATTTAGCAATTGGCCAGCCTAAAATAGCAATCGCCATAATCGGCTTTCCGCCCATAGCAAAAATATCGCTGATCGCATTAGTCGCGGCAATACGCCCAAATTCAAATGGGTCATCAACAATTGGCATAAAAAAATCAGTCGTACTGATGATACCAATACCATTACCAAGATCATAAACCGCGGCATCATCTTTGGTTTCATTTCCCACTAACAAGTGCGGGTCATGGAATTTAGCGAGTTCTGAATGCAGGATTTGCTCTAACACTTTTGGCGCGATTTTACATCCACAGCCGGCACCATGGCTGTATTGGGTCAATCTAATTTTTTCTGTCATGTTGTATCTCTTTAGAAATGCGTCACAAATCCATTCATGTCTGGTAACTGAACTTTAGATGGCGCTTTTAATTCAGGAGTTCCCAGATAAAGGAAGCCAACAATGTGGTCATTTTCTTCGCAGCCAAGCCCTTCACGAACCACGGCATCTTCAGTCCAAGAGCCTGAACGCCAGATACCACCAAATCCTTGAGCTACCGCGGCCATTTGCATAGCTTGTACTGTACAGCTTGCTGCGACAATTTGTTCCCATTGAGGAACTTTAGGATGGTCAGTAACTTTGGCGATAACGGTGATAATCAACGGGGCACGGAAAGGCGCATTACGTGCTTTTTCTTCAACTTCTTCACCAAGCTTACCTTCAATTGCCGCTTTCTCAAGTAATTGACTAAAACGCTTGATTCCTTCACCCTGCATGACGATAAAATGCCATGGTTTCAGAGCCCCATGGTCAGGTGCTCGCATCCCTGCCGCTAAAATATTATCTAATTGCTCACCTTGCGGTGCTGGGGTAGTCAGCCTTGAAGCTGAACGGCGGTTCAACAAAAGCGTTAAAGCATCCATATTGGTCTCCGATTAAGAGTAAGCTGATGTAGCAATCAGCAGAACAGAATTATTATCCATTTAAATGATTACTTTTGTTGATGATATGAAATCGAACTTAGCGTACTAATCATATTTATTAATCAACAGAGTATGGCTCATTAGTAGGATTAATTCATTGAATTATATCATTTCCAACGAGTGAAAAATATCATTCACCCATTGTACCTCGCTCATAACGGTTTTGTTATGAATAATCCTGTATTACATTAGTGAACAATTGTATAGGAATGAATCTATTGGTTAATTTAAGTATTAATCAGTAATTAATTAGATGATATTCTAAATTATTCGTGTGTCATACCGATGATGCAAACTATGATGAATATCCTTCAACTGGAGATAAAATGCGACAACTCTGGGACATCTTCGCCACTATATTTAAATTTAGCTGGCGAGCGATCAACTTTATTCGGGAACTGATTTTTAATGTCATTTTCTTTGTATTGGTATTTGTAGTTATTGGTTCCTACTCCCTACTTCAATCTGAGGATAAACCAGAAAAAAATTATTTTGGTGCTCTTGTTGTCGACCTTCAAGGAGTTGTGGTTGATCAGGTTTCCTCTCCAGATCCTTTTGGTCGCATGAGCCGTGAGCTACTTGGTACATCCAACAACCTCATGCAGGAGAATTCTCTATTTGATATTGTGGATACGATCCGTACCGCTGCAGATGATGACCGCATCACTGGCATGGTACTGCGCTTAGATAACCTTGCTGGCGCAGATCAGCCGTCAATTGCTTATATTGGAAAAGCAATTGAACAGTTTAAAGCCTCTGGTAAACCCGTCTATGCCGTCGGTGATAGTTATAGCCAATCACAATATTATCTTGCTAGTTTTGCTGATGATGTTTTCATTGCACCACACGGTAATGTCGGTGTGTATGGTTTCTCTACGAATACACTGTATTACAAATCCTTATTAGAAAAGTTAAAAGTCAGTAGCCATGTGTTCCGCGTGGGAACTTATAAATCAGCCGTAGAACCCATGATGCGCGATAATATGTCACCAGAAGCGCGTGAAGCCAACCTTCTTTGGCTAAATACTCTTTGGGATAATTATTTAAAAGCCCTTGCGGATAACCGCCAAACTAAGCCCGTCCAAATTTTCCCGGGTGCAGAACAGTTGATCACTCAGCTTCGTGCCGTTAAGGGAGACAGCGCACAATATGCTTTACAGCAGAAACTCGTGGATAAAATCTATACACGTGAACAGTCTGAAGATATTTTGTCTAAGCATTTTGGATGGAACAAAGAAGATAAAACGTTTAACAGCATCAGCATCTATGACTACTCAAGTAAAATTGCCGAAACCAGTAATGCTGCAGGAAATATTGCTGTCATCGTGGTTCAAGGGGCAATTATGGATGGCCCTCAAACTCCGGGAATTGCTGGGGGAGAAACCATCGCAGCTCAAATTCGTGATGCACGATTAAACGACGATATCAAAGCCATCGTATTGCGGGTCAATAGTCCTGGAGGAAGCGTTAGCGCTTCAGATCTGATCCGTAATGAACTGGCAGCCGCCAAAGCTTCAGGTAAGCCTGTGGTAGTTTCCATGGGCGGTATGGCGGCATCAGGTGGTTATTGGATCTCGACACCTGCAGACTACATCATTGCAAGTCCAAGCACGTTAACGGGTTCTATCGGCATCTTCGGAGTTATTAATACCTTTGAGAATTCACTAGAATCTATTGGTGTATATACGGATGGTGTTTCAACATCACCCTTAGCCGATATTTCTCTCACCAAAGGGATCAGTCCAGAATTCGCTGATATGATGCAAATTACCATCGAAAATGGTTATGAAACATTCATTGGCTTAGTTGCTAAGTCCCGCAATAAGACACCAGCAGAAATTGATAAAATTGCTCAAGGCCGTGTATGGACGGGTCAAGATGCATTAAACATTGGCTTAGTTGATAAACTTGGTGATTTTGACGATGCCGTAAATAAAGCCGCTGAACTGGCTAAAGTTGATTCCATTGAACTGGACTGGATGCAACCTGAGCTCTCATTTATGGACCAATTAATTCTTGAATTGTCCAATAATGTTCAAGTGATGATGCCGGATGTACTGCAAAGTTTCTTACCACCGGCTGTTGCGACTGACATTCGCCAGCAAGCACAATTTTTCTTAAAAATGAATGATCCTCAAAATCGTTACGCATTTTGCCTAAACTGCGCCGATATTAACTGATCACCGTTCCCCTCTAATCTCGAATTAGAGGGGAATTCCACTCATGTAAATCCCTCTTGCCACAACATCAATCTGCAAAATATTGTTTTAGCCATAGATTATCACCTTCAAATAGGCCAAAATCCTTATAATCCAAATTATTAATACACAGAACTTCATCTGTCATCATTAGGTAAAGCAATGCAGAAGAAATCGATTTATGTCGTCTATACTGGAGGCACCATTGGGATGCGCCACTCGCCACAAGGCTATATCCCCGTTTCTGGTCACTTACAGGCTCAATTGGCACAAATGCCAGAATTCCATCGCCCAGAAATGCCGACATTCACCATCCGTGAGCACCATCCCTTAATCGACTCTTCTGATATTACGCCTGAAGATTGGCAAAATATTGCCAATGATATCAGCGAAAATTACCATCAATATGATGGGTTTGTGATCTTACATGGTACCGATACCATGGCGTTTACTGCGTCAGCACTCTCTTTCATGTTTGAAAATCTGAAGAAACCCATCATTGTGACAGGGTCACAAATACCCTTAGAAGCTTTACGTTCCGATGGGCAAACCAATCTGCTGAATGCGCTCTATTTAGCTGCAAATTACCCGATTAATGAAGTTGGCTTATTTTTCAATAACAAACTGTACCGTGGCAATCGTACCGTTAAAGCTCATGCAGATGGTTTTGAAGCCTTCACTTCACCAAACTGCCCTCCACTCATGGAGGCTGGGATTCATATACGTACGTTCAACACCTGTCCTGCACCGATTGGCATCGGTGAGCTAATCACGCATCAAATTACACCTCAACCTATTGGGGTGGTCACGTTATATCCAGGCTTATCTATTGAGATCGTTAGAAATATCTTACAGCAACCCGTTAAGGCGCTAATTCTACGTTCTTATGGCGTCGGAAATGCTCCTCAGCAACCTGAATTATTACGTATCCTCCGCGAAGCCACTTCCCGAGGCATTATTGTTGTCAATCTAACCCAATGTATTTCTGGACGGGTTAATATGGAAGGCTATGCAACGGGTCATGCTTTAGCCGAAGCGGGTGTTATCAGTGGCTACGACATGACATTTGAAGCCGCTTTAAGTAAATTACATTATTTACTCAGCCAAGATTACACTTCTGAGCACATTCGTGAGTTAATGCAAAATAATCTTCGTGGTGAACTGAGCTATACAGATGAATAGCCAGATAAATAAATTGAGGAAATAATGAAATCCGCCTTACTATTAGTCGATTTACAGAATGATTTTTGTACTGGTGGCGCACTGGCTGTCAAACAGAGTGAACATGTGATTCACATTGCCAACCAAGTAATTGATATCTGTCAGCAAGAAGATATTGTCGTGATCGCCAGTCAAGATTGGCATCCAGTTGATCATTTAAGCTTTGCCAGTAATTCTGGTCAGCCCGTCGGAACCCTTGGGCAGCTAAATGGGCACCCTCAAGTCTGGTGGCCTGTCCACTGTGTTCAAGGTACCCATGGTGCAGATTTTCATGCTGAGCTCAATATCAATGCTATCCAAGCGGTATTCACCAAAGGGGAAAATCCGCAGGTCGATAGTTACAGTGCTTTTTTTGACAATGACCATGTGAGCCAAACTCAGCTACATGATTGGCTACAGCAACAACAGATTGACCATTTAATTATTCTTGGGATTGCAACGGACTATTGCGTTAAATTTACGGTGTTGGATGCATTAAAACTTGGCTATCGAGTAGATGTACTCGCTGAGGGTTGCCGCGGCGTCAATTTAGATGCTGAGGATAGCGATAATGCACTAGCTGAAATGCAAACTGCAGGTGCAAAGCTTATCAATATCAATGCACTATAAGATGGTTCATCCCCGCTAAATCAGCGGGGAAAATGGAGAACTTAATCATTTTCTTGTGGTTTGAGTGTTGCGAGTCTATCTCCCTGGAATAGGGATTTTAATTCTTGCTTGCTCTTCATGGTGATTTGACCATCAGTACCGACGGTCATATGCTCTGGATCATGGTTATGACGAGATTGCCATAACATCACCATCTGCAATGTGTTTTCTTTCTGTTCCGGAGTAAGTACCACTCCATCAGGCCATTTACCTAATTCCACTGCAGTGACTAAACGCTGATAAATTTCAGTGGTCATGACAGACAGTAAGTGCTCTATTTGTTGTTCATCCATTTCTACGCTCACGTTAACGCCTCACAAAATCAATTAAACAAAATAATGATCATTCTTTTTATTCTGAATAGATAAACCAATACCTTGGCTGAATCGTTTTTATAAACAGTATATTTTTATTCAGCAAACTTCAGCACCCTATCCATCAGTCTTCTCGCCAGTTTCATCATCGGTAAAGCTTAACGATGCTGAATTAATACAGTAACGCTGACCGGTTGGTTGTGGCCCATCGGGAAATACATGCCCTAAATGCGCATTACAGTGTTCACAACGGACTTCAATTCGATGCATTCCATGAGAAAAATCTTCGATAAATTTTATCGAGTTTTCTGTAATAGGTTCATAAAAACTTGGCCAGCCGCAACCCGCATCAAATTTAGTATCAGAGAGAAATAAGGGGGTACCACAACATAGGCATTCGTACACACCCTCTTTACGGTTATGCAATAATTGACCACTAAAAGGAGGTTCCGTACCGGCCTGCTGTGTAACATGCAGTTGGATTTGGTTAAGCTTTGACAAATCAATAGTTTGTTTATTTTTACTAGACATTGATTACCTATACTTTTTTGAACAAGATTCCTACTAAAGCCATAATACGCCAATTTCAAGCAACAAAAACTTAACAACACTTTGAGGAAAACTATTCTAGACTATTAAGGTTAGAACTTTACGTTTTGATTTGTGACATTCCTCACATATATCACTGATGGATGGTTTCATTATGCTGAACAATCCCGATAATACGTGCGACTAGATTTGCTGCTGAAGTGTCTGACAAATATGCAGATAGTGGTTTCAGAATTGATTTTTTTCAATAATTGACACGATTCCGCTTGACGGCTGGCAAGGTTTTGGTAACTTTAACTACAACTTAATTCACGAATAAATAGCTGGTGGAAATACTATGACTATCAAAGTAGGTATTAATGGTTTTGGTCGTATTGGCCGTATCGTTTTCCGTGCTGCACAAGAGCGTTCTGACATCGAAATCGTTGCTATCAACGACCTGCTCGACGCAGAATACATGGCTTACATGCTGAAATATGACTCAACTCACGGTCGTTTCAACGGTACTGTTGAAGTTAAAGATGGTCACTTGGTTGTTAACGGTAAAAAAATCCGTGTTACAGCAGAAAGAGATCCTGCAAACCTGAAGTGGAACGAAGTCGGTGTTGATGTTGTTGCTGAAGCAACAGGTATCTTCCTAACTGACGAAACTGCTCGTAAACACATCGAAGCAGGCGCGAAAAAAGTTGTATTAACTGGTCCTTCTAAAGATGACACCCCAATGTTCGTTATGGGTGTTAACCATAAAGCTTACGCAGGTCAAGAAATCGTTTCTAACGCATCTTGCACAACTAACTGCTTGGCTCCACTGGCTAAAGTTATCAACGACAAATTCGGTATTGTTGAAGGTCTGATGACAACAGTTCACGCAACGACAGCTACTCAAAAAACTGTTGATGGTCCTTCTCACAAAGACTGGCGTGGTGGTCGTGGTGCTTCTCAAAACATCATCCCATCTTCAACTGGTGCGGCTAAAGCAGTTGGTAAAGTTATCCCTGAGCTGAACGGTAAATTGACTGGTATGTCTTTCCGTGTTCCAACTCCAAACGTTTCTGTTGTTGACCTGACTGTACGTCTGGCTAAACCAGCAACTTACGCACAAATCTGTGATTCTATTAAAGAAGCAGCTGAAGGCGAACTGAAAGGCGTTCTGGGCTACACTGAAGATGATGTTGTATCTACCGATTTCAACGGCGAAAAACTGACTTCAGTATTCGATGCTAAAGCAGGTATCGCGCTGAACGACAACTTTGTTAAACTGGTTTCTTGGTATGACAACGAAACTGGTTATTCTAACAAAGTTCTTGACCTGATTGCTCACATCTCTAAATAAGAAATGTTAAGCTATTAGTGTGACTGAGCCGCCTTTTGGCGGCTCTTTTGTATCCATTGAAGTCTGACTCAACATACTCCAAGATGCGTGTAGAGCTTCAATTGTATGCAACTTGCAGTATCGTGAGTTTGTTATATTGTTATCTCTAGCCACTGAGCTATCGCCATGACTACAGACCAATTACTACAGGCGCAAGACTATGCATGATAAAATTTTTGCTTTACCTGTCATTAAGCAACTTTCTCCTTACATTACCCAACGCCAACTTGGGGAATTACCCCTTATTGTTATTTCTCATCCGAAAGTACGCGGCGCTGTCAGCTTGCAAGGAGCTCAATTAATTGATTGGCAACCTTCAGGTCAAAAACCGTGCCTTTGGCTAAGCCCAGAAAGTGCCTTTCAAGAAGGTATTGCAATTCGAGGCGGGATCCCAATTTGCTGGCCATGGTTTGGTCCTGTAAGTAGCCCTAGCCATGGCTTTGCTCGAATTTCACCTTGGCAGTTCACCGCTCATAATGAACATGACTGTGGCGTGATCCTCACCTTTACGCTATCTGATAGCGAGTCGACTCGTAAGCTGTGGCCTCATGCATTTACGTTAATTTTACGCATGAAGCTCGGGGAAACTTGTGAATTAGAGTTAGAAAGCCATGGTGACTTTGAAGCGACAGCAGCTTTACACAGTTATTTCAATATTAGTGATATTCAAAAAGCGACTGTGTATGGCTTAGGTGGGCACTATATTGATAAAGTTGCTGACAGAGAAATTTATGCTTCAGAGCCACTAAAATTCAATAAGCATGTAGACCGTATCTATACTGAACCTGAGGAATACAGCTTATTACGCGATGATGGCTGGGAAAGAACGATTGAACTCCACCATTATCATCATAGTGATGTCGTTTGCTGGAATCCATGGGCGGAACTCTCTTGCAGTATGCAAGATATGCCAAATAATGGCTATAAACAGATGGTATGCGTAGAAACTGCCCGCATCCACAATCCCATGAAATCAGAAGATCAAAATCCGGCACGTTTATCTTTAGTGATGGTTTGTCGCGAAAATAGACCCCAAGACTAAAAACAAAACCCCAAAATGAAAAATCATATTGGGGTTTATTTTAAGAAACGTTGTTAAACGTAACTTAGAAAGTGTAAGTCACACCACTCCACAAAATTGCAGAATATGATTTGTTAACCATTGGGCTATCTTTCACTTCGTTTGATAATTTATCAACACGCCCCATCGCAAATAATGTCCAATTATCAGCAAAACGGTAGTTACCTGATAACTCAACATATGGAGTCCAACTAGAGCCCGGCTGATAGCGTGCTAAACCGCTATTTCTCGATTCTTTAGAACTAACTCCGTATTCATAACGGTTTTGCTTTTCGCTATCCCATTTAATACCAATACCTGGGGTTAATGCCCAACCATTGCTTTTGAATGAATATAAATAAGCGGCTTCACCACGTAAACCTTTACTGACGCCAAGCATATCACCAGAACCAATAAATCTTAATGTACCCCAGTCCGCATTGTGCTTATAGGTAAATCCACCCATCACCGTATCACGACGGCGATCCAGTTTACGCATGGATTCGTTATCATTTTCTTTTGGTTTGAAGAATTGAGGGTAATAATAAGCATCGATAGAAATTTGATCGACTTTGTCGTTCCATAAATAGTATCCAACCGCTAAGGTACGAAAGTAAAAATCCTCACTTTCATAGTTAACCATCGGAACTGGCGTTAAATAATCGCTGGACTTAATTCCTTTATACGGCGTTGCTTGTGCTAATACAGATGCACCAACAGACCAAGTTCCTGCCATAGCAGCACTAGACATTGCACTCAGAACAAGAGCAAGTGTGGTTACTTTAATTGTTTTGGACATATTAAATTAAGCCTAAAAATTTTAGATGGTTTGACAAAAATTATGTGTTACGCGGAAAGCTTACCGCAAATTCGCTGTATACATCACATTTAAAGCTAAATTCAGTGAATTGTCTATCTTTCTCATTAATGATTACAAATTAATAACCCATCTATATAATAAATTATGATTAAAAATCAATGGGGACGCGCCTTGCAAGAGCGCATAATAATTCGTAACCGATTGTACCTGCTGCTTCAGCTACGTCATCTACAGGGATATTTTGTCCCCATAATTCAACGAGAGAGCCTAATTTAGCATCCGGGCAATCACTGATATCAATGGTTAACATATCCATAGAAACAGCCCCTAATAATGAACAACGCATTCCATTGCACCATACGGGTGTACCTGATGGGGCATGTCGTGGATAACCATCCGCATAACCACAGGCTACTGTTGCGATATGCATCGGTTTAGTCGTAGTAAACTTACTACCGTAGCCTATTGACTCACCAGCTTGAATTTCATGAATAGCAATAATTTCTGATTGCAAAGACATTGCAGCTTGTAAATTATACTTTTCAATATCCGACCATTTACCGCTAGGTGAAGCACCATACAGCACTATTCCAGCTCTGACCCAATCATAATGCGTATTTTTGTGCCATAAAACAGCACCTGAGTTAGCGATACACGTATTCAAATGCAAGCCATCAAATTGCATAATTTTCTGCAATGGTTGATCTATTCCAGAAGGTATATCTGAGTTAGCAAAGTGGCTCATTAACGTCACATTTTTGACATTCGCCATACTTTGTAATTTGGATACAACGCTCACATATTCTTCCGTAGTAAATCCTAAACGATTCATCCCACTATTTAGCTTAATATAAACGGATAATGGCTGATGGAGAGTCGCTTGCTCAATCGCAGTTAATTGCCAGTGACTATGAACGCTCGTTGTCAGCTGATACTGGTCAATAACCTGCAAATCTTCCTGTTGGAAAAAACCTTCCAGCAACAATATAGGACCTTCCCACCCTTCTTCACGTAATAAAATAGCTTCATGTAAATCGAGAACAGCAAATCCATCCGTATTTTTCAGCCCACGCCAAACCCGATGAATGCCATGCCCATAAGCATCTGCTTTAAGTACTGACCAAATCTTTGCTGCCCCAATATTCTGTCGAATCACGGATAGATTATGTTCTAAACTTTGTAAATGAATAACCGCACGAATTGGGCGAGGCATCGCTCTTCCTTACTATTTAATTATTTTCAACCGCTCAATTAACGCGCTGGCGATAAATGATTATTTGTTACCAATTGAGTATTAAAACCATCGATATATCTAAAAATAGATAGATCATCAGCAGCAATATCTGGGGTGTTTCCAGAGATTAAATCGGCAAGCAGTTTCCCTGAACCACACGCCATAGTCCACCCTAATGTCCCATGCCCTGTATTTAAATATAGATTGCTATAGGCAGTCGGGCCGACGATAGGTGTACCATCCGGCGTCATAGGGCGTAATCCTGTCCAAAACTGAGCCTGACTGATATCTCCGCCGCCATGATACAAATCTTGTACCACCATTTTTAAGGTATCACAGCGTTTTTTCAATATATCAAGATTAAAACCAACGACTTCAGCCATTCCACCAACACGGATACGATCGTCAAATCGCGTCACCGCTATTTTATAAGTTTCATCAAGAACGGTAGAAACTGGCGCATGTGCTTCGTCAACAATTGGCATGGTGAGTGAATAGCCTTTAAGGGGATAAACGGGGATTTTTACTAATGACTGTAGGATTGCGGTAGAGTATGAGCCCATCGCAACAACGTAGCGGTCTGCGACTAAGATTTCTCCATCGATTTGAATACCGCTGATACGTTTATTATCCGTTAAAATATTTTCCACATGACAGCCAAACCTAAATTTAACCCCCGCTAATTGCGCCATTTTAGCGAGTTTTTTCGTAAATTGCTGACAATCTCCGGTTTCATCATTAGGTAAACGCAATCCTCCTGTCAGTTTATGCTGTACAAACTTTAATGCAGGCTCTGCTGTCACTAATTGTTCCGCGGAGAGTAACTCATAAGGAACACCTTCTTGCTGAAGTATTGCGATATCATTTGCAGCATTATCAAACTGCTTGGTAGTTCTAAACAGTTGTAACGTTCCACCTTCCCGTCCTTCATAACTGATCCCAGTATCCGCCCTAAGATGCCTAATACAATCACGGCTATACTCAGCAATTCTCACCATTCGGCTCTTGTTCATGGTGTAATGCTGCATATCGCAATTTTTCAGCATTTGCCACATCCAACGAAGCTGAAATAGACTACCATCAGGCTTTATCGCTAGAGGAGCATGCTTTTCAAACATCCATTTGACTGCTTTTAACGGAATGCCTGGAGCCCCCCATGGAGTTGCATAGCCTGGAGATATTTGCCCTGCGTTACCCGCACTGGTTTCTTCCGCAACATCCATTTGTCTATCAACCACTAGCACTTCATGACCTTCTTGCGCTAAATACCATGCTGTCGTGACACCAATAACACCCGCACCTAAAATGAGAACTTTCATAGAGCCTCTCTAGAACCAAATGTATTTAATGATTAGAATAATATTCTAGTTTTTATTTTCCAATACAGTTGATTAACATTTTTAACAAAAAAGTTAAATAACCCACAAAAATTCCATTCTCATTCGTCTTTCGCTATTTTATTCCAATCAAAAAATAGCCTAATCTTTTCATGTGCCTTATATATCAATTGGTTACTTTTAATTTTCTTTTTATTGTTATACGTGTGATATAAATTAAACAGAGTTTTATATTTAAAATTCAATAGAATATCCTGAATAACTTTTTTATCGCCAAATATCGAAAGCCAACACAGTGAAGAATTAACATCCAAAAATAATTAAAATTACAATATTTAAAACCAAAAAATACCATATGGATGATTTAAGCCAATCATAATAATAAAAAAGCCAGTGCTTATTTAGCACTGGCTTACAAAAAGAACGGATAACTATTATTCGGTTTAGATATTTTTAGCTAGGTCTGATGGCATAGCACTTTGCATATTATGCCAAATTGCCCCACTATCCTTACCATAATTTCTAACGCAGTCCATAATGCGGTCATAAGCTTGCTCACGGCATAAATTGCTCAGCTGCTGGTAAAAGCTAAGGGCTAAACGACGGGCTTCTGGATTAGAAAAATAGTAACGCCCAACACGGGTATATAAGCCTCTCAGACCATTAATGATCAGCCCATAGATAGGGTTACCTGATGCAAATGCTAGACCACGGAAAATATTGTAATCTAAGTCACTAAACGCATCTGAATTATCTTCTACTTTATCCTTACCCGCTAACACTTCTAATGACTCTTCTGGGTTATTACGAAATGCAGTACGGATAAAAATCGCGGCAATATTGGTACGAACCGCCAGTAAATTATCAATTAATTGAGGTACTCTGTCATGGTCGAGTTTGGCAAGTGTTTCAAGAATATTTAATCCTGAAGTCTCCCAATAGTTATTCACTTTAGTCGGTTTACCATGCTGGATAGTTAGCCACCCATCACGAGCTAAACGCTGTAAAACTTCTCGCAACGTCGTTCGTGTAACACCGATTAGCTCAGATAGCTCGCGCTCAGCCGGTAAAATTGATCCTGGTGGAAAGCGGTTGTTCCAGATACTTTCAATAATATACTCTTCCGCGAAACCTGCCGGACTTTGAGCTTTAATAACCATATTTTTATTATTCCAAACATTTTTAGACGGGCTGTGAGAAATCATATCAGATTGTCACTATCTGAGATAGTTAGCTTTCCAATAAACCATTGGCTAATCGTAAAAACCTCATATAATTAATGCATTATCTATTAGCGAATAAGCTTAATTTATGTAAAAGATAAGAGTAGTATGTAACGTGTAGTCACACAACACCAGTAAAAGAGGTTCATAAATCATAATGGATTTTAGTCTAAAAAGAGCATTTTTGAAAAATTTCTTAGGAAACTCTCCTGATTGGTTCAAACTTGTTATCATATTGTTTTTAATAATAAACCCAATTGTATTTTATTTTATTAACCCATTTATTGCCGGTTGGTTGTTAGTCGTTGAATTCATATTCACATTAGCCATGGCTTTAAAATGCTATCCGCTTCAACCTGGTGGTTTATTAGCCATTGAAGCTGTACTGATTGGCATGACCACCCCAAAGCAAATTTCTCATGAAATTAGTAATAATCTTGAAGTTATCTTGCTATTGATCTTCATGGTGGCAGGTATCTATTTCATGAAACAGCTTTTGCTGTTTGTATTCACAAAACTACTGATAAACGTACGTTCTAAACGAATTCTCTCGCTATCATTTTGCTTAGCAAGTGCGTTTTTATCTGCATTTTTAGATGCATTAACGGTCATTGCAGTGGTAATTAGCGTTTCAATTGGTTTTTATTCCATCTATCATCAATATGCGTCTCGTCAGCACAGTAATACTGATTTGCAAAATGACAGCTTCATTGATACCGCTGAGAAAAAACAAACTTTAGAGCAATTTAGAGCCTTTTTACGTAGCCTCATGATGCATGCAGGGATCGGTACGGCTCTGGGTGGAGTCATGACCATGGTGGGAGAACCTCAAAACCTCATCATAGCTAAGCATGTAGATTGGGATTTTATTACTTTTTATCTGCGTATGGCTCCCGTCACTATCCCTGTCTTTTTCTGTGGCTTAATAGTCTGTTTCTTAGTCGAAAAATTTAAGCTGTTCGGTTATGGGGCTGAATTACCCGAAACCGTTCGCCAAGTACTCACTGAGCATGATAAAAAAATGAGTGCTAAGCGCACAAAAAAAGAGCAGGCTCAACTTATCATTCAAGGGATAATTGGTATCTGGCTTATTGTCGCTTTAGCATTCCATTTGGCGGATGTAGGCTTGATTGGTCTTTCTGTCATTATTATGGCTACCGCTTTTTGCGGGATCACCGAAGAACATGCTTTAGGTAAAGCATTTGAAGAAGCGCTACCATTTACCGCGCTACTTACTGTCTTTTTCAGCGTTGTCGCCGTGATCATTGATCAGCAGCTTTTCACGCCATTTATCCAGTTTGTACTTCAATCCTCAGAGTCATCACAGCTTTCATTATTTTATCTATTTAACGGATTATTATCCGCTGTATCTGATAACGTCTTCGTAGGAACGGTGTATATTACTGAAGCGATGAAAGCGGCTAATGAAGGCTTAGTCTCGATGGAGCAATATCAACATCTTGCGGTAGCAATCAATACAGGAACCAACTTACCTTCTGTAGCGACACCAAATGGTCAAGCGGCATTCTTGTTCCTATTAACTTCAGCATTAGCGCCATTGATTCGCTTATCTTATGGGCGGATGGTATGGATGGCTTTGCCATATACCATCGTGATGACCATTGCAGGTTTATTAGGTGTAGAACTTTGGTTAATTCCAGCTACTGACTGGATGGAAAGTATAGGGCTAATCACCATACCACGCTAATAGTACCTATCTACTCATCTATTTTAAGCCGCATGATAATGAAATGCCCCCCCATAGTTGGACAACCAATTACTGGGGGGCTCTTTATAATGCGGCTTTTTTGTAATAAAACGTAAAATTTAATCTATTATTATTTTATTCTCATTTTGTCGCTTTTTTTATCATTCAGATAAAGGCAAAATGGAGCATCACTGATTAAGGGATTTTATTTATGTTCAGATTTTTTAATTACTGTTCACAGGGACGATCTGCTTGGCTACTCATGGCATTTACTGCCTTTATGCTTGAGTGTGCAGCCCTGTATTTTCAGCATATTATGAAGTTACAACCTTGTGTTATGTGTATTTATGAACGCGTTGCATTGATGGGTATTATTGCGGCAGGCTTAATTGGTGCAATTGCACCTAAAAATACACTCGTTAAAGTGATTGCTATCGGTATATGGTTGTATGCTGCATGGAGAGGCTTAGAGCTTTCATGGGAACATACCATGCTACAGCTGTACCCATCACCATTTGCTTCTTGTGATTTTTTTGTCAACTTCCCTGATTGGCTACCTCTTCAAGAGTGGGTTCCATCGGTATTTGAAGCGACCGGTGATTGTGCTGTAAGACAATGGGCATTTTTAGGTTTAGATATGCCACAGTGGCTAATTGGTATTTTTGCAGCTTACTTACTCGTGGGTATTATTGTCACTATTAGTCTATTTTTCCCTACCAAAAAATAACACTTAATAAATAGTCCATCGTTTCATTAATTGATGGACTATTTATCACTGATTTATATGCAAGCTCCACTACGGATCGCCGTCACCGCACAACGTCGACCATTGGCAAATTGGCAGACTGGCGTTTTCTCACCATTCAACTCTAAGTTTAATGAAGGCAAACCACCCGCAGAAACACAAGCTTCTTGAGCTTCTGGTCCTAAATTTACGACTTGCTGCGCATAACGAGCACCTGAATTTTCAGCCCGTGTCATTTTTTGCGATTCTGAGTTACTACACGCGGTCAATAAAATCGCCATCATTGTAGTCGCTCCCACCGTAATCACCGTTTTTAACAGAGTGTGATTTTTCCTTTTCATTCTTTTCTCCAATAATATCAAACTCTGTTTTGCCTCATTAGTGAGTACCACTTTTTGAAAACAGATTGATGATTAAAACGCCGACGATAATTAATAGCATACCAATAATTGCTGGTAAATCGAGTTTTTGGTTATAAATATAGATCGCAGCCACAGAAACCAAGACAATCCCTAATCCTGACCAGATAGCATACGCAATCCCTAATGGCATCACTTTAACAACTTGTGATAATCCCCAAAACGAAATAGCGTAACCAATAACCACAATTAATGAGGGCCAGAATCGACTAAAACCGTCGGAGGCTTTTAATGTAGTAGTGGCAATCACTTCCGCAACAATAGACATTAATAAGAATCCTAGTCCTTTCATTATTCACCTTTATTTATTCATCAATCTAAAATTTTGCAGAAATTTAACACAATAAAAAGCACCCTACTAACGTTTAATTAATACAGTGCAAAATGAATTAAATAGACTTAATGATCGGTGACTAACACTTGTTTGCCACTAAATACCGTCCTATAACGGATATAGATAAACAAACACCAAGTGAGAGCCAAGATACTGATGACCGCCCCCACATAACCAATGTTAGTCATACCCATATGTGTAATAACTTGATTGCCTAATAACGCGCCCGCACCAATACCTATATTGAATAATCCAGAGAAAATAGACATAGCCACATCCGTCGCATCAGGCGCCAAATCAAGAACCTTGACTTGAATACCCAGACTAATGCACATAATGGCAATCCCCCAAAAAATAGAAATACCGACAATGGTCCAAACGTTGCCACTTAATGGCATAAATAGCGCTAAACAAATCGTGAGTAAGACAATCGATGCAGGTAAGAATGTGAGCGTAAAACGGCTACTGTAGCGACTAAATAACACACTACCAAAAATACCCGCGCCACCAAAAATCAATAATAGTAGAGTGGCAAAGTTTTGACTCTGTAAAGCGACATCACGAATAAAAGGCTCAATATAACTGTACGCCGTAAAATGTGCCGTAATAACTACTGTAATCAATACAAATACACCGATTAATGCAGGACGTTTAAAAATAATAGGTAAGCTTTTTAAGGAGCCAGAATGTTCGCTTGGCAAGCGTGGTAAAAAACGTAAGAGTACAATCATGGTAAATAAAGCAAGCACACCAATGCACAAGAATGTGACTCGCCATCCCATCCATTGCCCTATCACTCGGCCTAGAGGTAACCCCAATACCGTAGCAAGTGCCGTTCCCGTCGCTAATAAGCCCAATGCTTGAGCCTTCTTACCCGATGGTGCAACACGGATTGCTAATGAAGCGGTAATGGACCAAAAAATAGCATGTGATAATGCAATGCCAACACGAGCGATAATCAATACTTCAAAGCTCCATGCTATCCCGCACAGAATATGACTGAGGATAAATATAATAAATAGGATCCCCAATAACTTTCGCCTCTCAAACTTGCCCGTCAATAACATTAAAGGTAAGGACATAACGGCAACAACCCATGCATAGATGGTGATCATCAACCCTGTGTGGGCAACCGTCATGTGGAAGCTTTCTGCAATATCACTGAGTAATGCTACAGGAACAAATTCGGTAGTATTAAAGACAAAAGCAGCAACGGAAAGTGCTAATACACGTATCCACGCTGTGGTTATGGAAACCTGGGACATGGTTTACTACACCCTATTGATGATAATTAAGGCCAATAATAGCCTTTAGTTCATTTTTGTGAATAATATCACACTAGTCATTCATCTTTAAAGGATTGAAAATCCTCATAATCACTCAATGCCCACATAGCAGGATAATTCATTTACCTTCCTATATCCCCCTAGTTTGAAAAGCGACAGATTTGTTTCTTCTATGCTACAATCTGCAAATTACTTTTTATCCTTACAGGAATTCATAAATGAAAACCCATTTTCCAACAGAGCCAGACGTAAATACCTTAGCTGATGAAGTGACTTGTTTAAAAAATTTAGTAACTCACATGCTTAAAGCTATTGGTCAAGCCGATGCAGGTAAAATCCTGATCAAAATGCAACGTGAAGTGGCTTCAATGGAAGACGATAAGCAGGCAGAGACATACAAAAATATCTTAGAACAAATTAAAGCGGGTTATCGTCAATAAGATATTTAACGATAAATGCGATTTTGGATTATTGTAGGTAAAACGCATTTCAAACTGCACAAAAACCTAAGTATCAATATCTAAAATCCTTTATCTTTGATCTCGAATTAAACCATTCTTTATTCATTTAGCTCCCCCTTCAGATCCCTATGAAGGGGGCTTTTTTTTGCCTAAAATTCTATTCTTAGCTTGATACCCACAGATTAAAAAAGGGAAACACACTGTATTTCCCTTTCGTTGTATCTCAATTTTTATTAGCGCGGTGACTATTTCAGGTATTGACCTGAACGTAGTGCTTCAATACGTTTGTCTAATGGTGGGTGCGATAAAAATAATTCACTAAATGCTTTACCTCGGCCATTAATGCAAAATGCCATCAGACGCCCTTCTTCCTGTGGCTCATAACTGGTTTTTAAGCGCTGTAAGGCAGCAATCATTTTCTCTTTACCCACTAATTTCGCAGAACCAGCATCCGCATGGAACTCACGATGACGAGAGAACCACATGGTAATAATGCTCGCTAAGATACCAAATACAATCTCCAGCACCATGGATACGGCAAAGTAAACCATTGGATTACCATTGCTACTTTCACTTTCGTTGTCATTATTATTCGACATAAAACCAGCAGCGACTTGAGCCAGAATACGCGAAATAAAGATAACAAAGGTATTTACCACGCCTTGTAATAAGGTCATAGTCACCATGTCACCATTTGCGATATGGCTAACTTCATGAGCAATAACCGCCTCAGCTTCATCACGGCTCATGTTTTCCAATAATCCAGTGCTTACCGCAACCAAAGAAGCATCACGACGCGCACCCGTTGCAAATGCGTTAATATCTGGGGCATGGTAAATAGCAACTTGAGGCATCTGAATACCTACCTGTTGAGCTTGGCGGCTAACGGTATTCACCAACCACCGTTCCATCTCATTACGTGGTTGTTCGATAACTTCACCACCCACTGACTTTAATGCCATCCATTTAGACATCAGCAATGAGATAAATGCCCCACCGAAGCCAAATAATGCAGCCATAATCAGCAGACCTTGTGCGCTACTTCCACGTATCCCGGTTAAACTTAAAATAATCCCGAACACAAACATAACAGCTAAGTTTGTGAGCAAGAATAAAGCAATTCTCATCATTTTTTATAGTTCCCTTAGTAAAAACCAATACCACGACAAATTTACTTTATAAATAAGGTTTTTTCACACTATTTCAAGCCCATTAACAGGAAAAAACCATAAAACAACATATCTTTACACACACAAATAAAAAATGCCGTCTTAATAGACGGCATCTAGGTGATATACAACATTTTGCTCATACAACTCCCAGCAAAAATATCAAGTTAGTTTAGCTCGTTTTAGTCTTCGCTTTACCGGCTTTGTCTTTAGAGACTTTAGCTGTAGTTTTTGCTGAAGATTTAGCTTTGTCCGCTTTGGCTTTATCGGCTTTGGCTTTATCAGCTTTAGCTTTGTCTGCTTTAGCTTTGTCTGCTTTAGCTTTGTCTGCTTTGGCTTTATCGGCTTTGGCTTTGTCGGCTTTCGCTTTGTCGGCTTTCGCTTTATCCGCCTTATCCTTCACAGCTTTAGAGGTTTCTTTCTCTTTAGCCTTGGCTTTATCTGCTTTATCCTTAGTTACTTTGGAGGCTTCCTTCTCTTTAGCTTTAGCCTTATCAGCCGAGCCTTTTACTGCTTTAGAGGTTTCCTTCTCCGTATCTTTTGCTTTACTACTTGCCTTTGATGCCTTTTCTTTTGCAGTTTTACTCATGTTATCACCCGTCTCTTTGATAGAATCTACCGCAGATGGTTTGCTCGCCTGCTTTGCTACACCCGCCCCAATACCTGTACTAATGCCTGCACTTTTGTTAATTGAGTTTTTCAATTCAGTTGTACAAACTTGTTCTGAACGGCTAGTACTGCCGTCCTTACAAATAAATTGCCCATTATCACAATGGCTAATTCCACCTTTGGCTCCAGAGCAAGGATAATTTCTTGCACTTGCGGTACCAATAGATGAAATCAAACAAGCCACTACAGCGAATAAGCCAACCAGCGTTTTACTCATTGTTTTGCCTCATTAATAAGGAACATTCAACTGAAGTGTAGGATATATTTAAAAAAGAGAAAGAAAACCAACCACTTTTTTTGCATAAAAGCCAAGGTATCATCATTGGAAGAATATCTAATAAAAGCAATGCGTTATATATCAATAAATTAAAAAATAAGGCCAGCATATGCTGGCCTTATTTATTTCGAACTTATTTTTATTATTTTGTACCTGAAAGCATCTTAGTGTTTTGATTAGAAAGGTCTATTGCCATTTTAACTGTTTCATCTAAGTATGGATCTGGCCCTTCATAGTCTTTAGGTAAATCATCAATAGATTTTAATAACGGCTTACCTTGCTTCACATTACGTTCATTAATGCGCTTTAACTTGGTGGCTTCTATTTCATTATCTTCTTTCAAACGCTGAGCATAATTAAGAGAAATCAAGTTTTTAGTTTCTTTCAACGTTTTATAACGAGCAATGTCTTCATCAATATACTTAAATTCAGGGTCAACGTTAATACGCGCTAAATGTTTAGTTTTGATGGCTGACAAATCTGGCGCTATATCTCCAGCTTTCGTGTAATTTGCTGGAGGAATGCTATCCCAAGGTAATGCATTGTCTTCAAAGCTTTCCCCTGTTTCAGCAGGGTCTTGTCCTGTAGGCATCACAACATCAGGAGTAACACCTTCTCGCTGAGTACTACCACCATTAACACGATAGAATTTTTGGATGGTATATTGCACTGAACCTAAAGATGGCCATTCTGGCTTCAACATTTGGTCATAGACACGACTTATGCTTCTGTGTTGTTGAACGGTTCCTTTACCAAAGGTTGGCTCTCCCACAATTAATGCTCGACCGTAATCCTGCATGGCCGCAGCAAAAATTTCAGAAGCTGAAGCACTAAAGCGATCAACTAAAACGACTAATGGCCCTTTGTAGTAAATAACATCATCATCATCCGCATCTTGACGCACTTGACCATTGTTATCACGAACTTGAACAATAGGACCTTTATTAATAAATAAACCAGATAATGCCACTGCTTCCGTTAATGCTCCGCCACCATTGCCCCGCAAGTCAATAATTAGAGCCGAGACATTTTCTTTCGCCATTTTTTGGAGTTCAGCTTTTACATCATTCGTTAAACCGACGTAGAAACCTGGAATATCTAATACACCAACTTTCTCTTTGCCTTGCTGCTTGATTGTCAGTTTTACGGCTCTATCTTCGAGTCGAATCTGCTCCCTCACTATGGTGACTATGCGTGGCTTCGCCCCCTTAGTATCAGAAACAACCTCCAGACGAACTTGGCTACCTTTCGGTCCCTTAATTAATGCAACAACATCATCCAAACGCCAACCGACAACATCCACAATCGGTTTACCGACTTGACCAACACCAATAATTTTATCCCCTACTTTCAACTCTTTACTCTTAGCTGCTGGACCTCCTGCCACTAAGGAATTGATCGTAGTGTTATCATCATCCTGTTGTAAAACCGCACCAATACCCTCAAGAGATAAACTCATTTCTGAATTGAATTGTTCAGTACTGCGCGGAGATAAATAGCTTGTATGCGGGTCAATTTCTCTGGCAAACGCATTGATAATTAACTGGAATACATCTTCACTTTGCGCTTGTGTCAATCGTTTTAAAGCAAATTTATAGCGCTTAGTTAATTTTTCTTTAATTTCCTTGTCATCTTTACCTGACAACTTCAAGCTTAACCAGTCATAACGGACCTTTTGATCCCACAAACGGTCTAGCTCTTGCTTATCTTTAGGCCAAGGCGACTTAGAGCGATCAACTTCAATAGAATCGTGCGCATTTAGATCCATCGGTTGGTCTAAACGCGCAAGCGCATATTGAAAACGTTCAAATCGACGTTGCTGAGAAAGGTTATACAGGTCATAAAACTTATCTAACTTGCCATCTTCAAGCCATTCACCCACTTGCGCTTTATCTTTCGCATATTGGTCGATGTCAGATTGAAGTAAAACATTATGCCCGAAATCTAACATGTTCAGATAACGGTCAAATATTTTCCCAGAAAACTCCTTGTCTAAGTCGAATTGACGATAATGTGAGCGAGTGAAACGTGATGTTACCCTTTCGCTAACAGTACCATGCTGTGTATTCTGCTTTAAAACAGGCAACTGGGCAGCAGTGACCGGAGCCACTGCTTGAGTATTAGCTATTGCAGTGCCGAAAGTTGCGAGACTAACGACAAAAGCAATTTTAAGTAATTTGTTCATGACCTGAGTGACCTCCGTATCAGAACTTTAAATGTTCCGCGCGCACAATCATTGCCAAACCAGACGGCAATTGAACCCTAACACCATCTTTGGCAATTTCCAGTACAGAGGCATCCATCATGCTGGAACCAACTTTAACTTTTAGCGCCTGACCGACGTTAAGTGTGTTGATATCAGTCACTGACTTCAAATTCTGTTCAGCTTCATTGCTACGAGATTTTGTCGGAGCTGTATTTTGTGGGCGTTCTTTTTTGTCTGATGGACGGCGACGAGAAGAGTTCTCTTTATTCGCATCAGTATTGCGTGCAGCTTTATCACTCGGTTTTTTTGCAGCTGGACGCTTTTGCGTTTTTTGCTGCTCCGCGCGCTGAGCTTGAACTCTTGCTTTGGCTTCAGCTAACTGTTGACGAGCATGGGCAATGTGTTCTGCATCTAATTCACCGCAGTCATCTCCATTTAAGTCAACACGCTTTGCTCCCTCTTTAACACCGTAGAGATAACGCCAGCTAGATGTGTACATCCGTAACGCAGAACGTAATTGCGTTTTGCTAATACCATCTTCTTCGGTCAAACTTCCTACGATATCTTGAAAAATTCCGACTTTAAGCGGACGTGCTTCGCCTTCAGCGATAAAACAGCGTGGAAAACGCTCTGCCAAAAATGCGATAACTTCTTTACTACTATTCAACTTAGGTTGATTTTCCATGAAATTTCCTGATAACAACGATTTTGCCAACCTCACGGGCATGAACAAGCCGACATTATAATCGTGTTGCTGACAATTGCCACGTTCCTATTAATTTTACATACTAATATTTAGTAATATTTTGGCATAGAACACATAGCCAAGTGTTGGCACAACTGGTCTGTAAGGTATTGAAGCCCTTCTTCATCTTCTTGATTGAATTGACCAATATTTGGGCTATCTATATCTAAAACCCCTATAATTTGGTCATTTACCCTTAGAGGAAAAACGATTTCAGCGTTACTTGCTGCATCACACGCGATATGACCGGGGAATGCATGCACATCTTCCACTCGTTGAGTTTGGTTGTGGGTAAATGCCAATCCACAAACTCCCTTATCGAATGGAATGCGTACGCAGGCAACTTTTCCTTGGAATGGACCAAGAACCAATTCTTGTCCATTATTCAAGTAAAAGCCAACCCAGTTAACACCTGATAGGCGTTCAAATAATAATGCACTGGTATTTGCTAAACTGGCAATTAAATCATACTCTCCAGCAAGTAGTGCAGACAAACTATCTGAAAGTTCGAGATAATACTTCTTTTTATCCATATATTTTTTGTAATACGTAAATAAGTAAAAACATTAGTAAGCGTAGACCCAAGGTTAGCAAGTTGTCACTTTTGCGTAAATTTTTTTACACTAGATTACATGCAAGTTAATTAATACAATGAGCACATATGAACCACATTAATCATACTGCCATGATTTTGCAACGATGTTGCTATTGCAACCAAAAAATAATGACTCCCCCCTTTCAATCAAGACAAGTCATTGTTTGTCCTAAATGTTCTAGTCAATTAAACGATGGCCGTTCTTGGTCACTACGTCGACTATCACTATTATCTATTACTTTATTGATGCTCGCGCCTATTGCTTTTTGGCAACCGCTCATCTCAATTCATCTTTTTGGTACACAAATAAATGCCAATGTATTGGAAGGAATTAGGTTAATTAGCCAGCAAGGTGACCCTTTTACCGCCAGCATAGTCGCTTTTTGTGCTATCGCCGCCCCGCTATTATTGCCCATTTCTATCTTATACTTAGTATTAGCTCGCTACTTAGGCATGAATATGCGGCCTGTTTTATTAGTGATGAAACATTTAAAAGAGTGGGTGATGCTAGATGTATATCTCGTTGGATTAGGAATTGCTGCAATCAAAATGCAGGATTATGCCACTGTGGATATTGGCCATGGCCTTATAGCCTTCACTACAATGACCATATTGAGTTTACTTATCTTGATTCACATTAATCTTGATGAATTGTGGCGGCGACTTTATCCGATGAAAGAGCAGGCTAATGCGCCTCATGCATTAGTCTGTACCGCTTGTCACTTTACCGGATCTCCTAATAAAAAAGGGAAATGTCAGCGATGCCATCGACCACTTCACTATCGTGAACCATTAAGTTTACAAAAAACCTGGGCAGCGTTGATCGCCGCCATGGTGCTATTGTTTCCTGCTAATCTTCTGCCAATTTCAATTTTTTATTTGAATGGGCAACGGATGGAAGACACCATTTATTCTGGGGTTGTTTCGTTGATTGACTCTGGAAATTGGCCGATTGCAATGATTGTGTTTATTGCCAGTATTTTGGTGCCATTTGTAAAAATAATCATCATGATACTGTTACTATTTTCGATTCAATTAAACAGTCATACTGACCCTGTTTTACGCATGAAATTACTTAAATTTGTTTCATGGATTGGGCGTTGGTCAATGTTAGATTTATTTGTTATTGCACTCATGATGACACTCGTCAACCGCGATCTATTGATGTCATTTACAATGGGACCTGCGGCCTTATATTTTGGTACCGCTGTTATTTTAACTATCCTTGCCGTTGAGTGGTTAGACAGTCGATTAATTTGGGATTCTTATGGAAAATCAAAAGCAAAAAAGTGAACCTAATGAAGAGGTTCCAGAAGCTATCACGCGTAAAAGAGTGAGAATATCACCCTTTTGGCTTCTACCGATTATTGCCATTCTGATCGCGGGCTGGCTACTATTCCAACAATGGGTCGAACGTGGTACCGAAATCACCATTCAATTTTCATCGGCATCGGGAGTCGTTGCTGGCCGAACCCCTATTCGTTACCAGGGTGTTGAAGTCGGCATGGTGCAAACCGTGACTATCAGTGATGATATGAAAAGCATCATAGTCACTGCCAGAATTAATAAAGATATGCGTTCAGCACTGACAACTGGCACTCGCTTCTGGCTCATAACGCCAAAAGCATCGCTAGCTGGCGTATCTGGCTTAGATGCATTAGTTGGAGGCAACTATATTGGGATGCAGCCTGGCACAGGCTCCCCCAAAGAACGGTTTGTTGCTTTAGATGCTCAGCCCCAGCGCAATATTAATGAAGGTGAATTACTCATTTACCTGACCGCAAGTGACCTCGGCTCTATCAATGAAAATTCTGCAATTTATTATCGTAAGGTTCCTGTAGGCTATATTTCTGATTATTCACTTCTACCGGATAATGGAGGCGTATCAATCGCCGCTATTATCAAAAAACGCTATGTCAATTTGGTTCGCCAAGATAGCCAGTTTTGGAATGCCTCTGGTATTGAAGGTGGCTTTAATCTCAATTCTGGCGCTAATATTAAAATGGAAAGTCTCTCCGCGGTAATTAATGGCGCAATCTCTTTTGACTCTCCCGCAAATAGTCTTCCGGCTCAAGAGGGGCAGCATTATGTTTTGCAAAACAGTAAAGATGCCATTATTCCCTTAGACCAAAAGGGAAAAGAAGACTTGCAGCTTAAGCTTACCGCGTTAGATACATTTGGGGTTGATGTTGGACAACCCGTCATTTATCGTGGCATTAAAGTCGGCCAAGTGTTACAGCGTCACTTATCCAATGACAATGTCGAATTCCAAATTACCGTTTTTGATGAATTTAAGCACCTAGTTAAACATGATAGTAAATTTGTTGCGAATAGCCGAGTGGATGTACAGCTTGGTATGACTGGTGTGCAATTCCAAGGAGCTACCCCCCAGGAATGGCTTGATGGAGGGCTACATATCATCCCAGGTAAAGGTAAAGATGACCTACCCGTAGCCTTTCCTCTATACCGTACAGATGACAATGCTAAAGCGGGAATTTTAGGTGCAGCACCCCCTACTACTATTACTTTAAATACTTCAACATTACCCGATATTCAACAAGGTTCAGTTGTCCTTTATCGCCAATTTGAAGTTGGTAAAATTGTTTCGATTAAACCTAATAATGATGGGTTTGCCGTCAACATCTATATATCTGGTCAATATCGTCATTTACTCACGCCGCAGAGTGTATTTTGGGCTGAGGGTGGTGCAAAAGTACAATTAAATGCAAATGGGTTAACGGTACAAGCCTCACCATTGAGCCGAGCATTTAGTGGTGCAATTAGTTTTGATAATATCCAAGTCGGCACACCTGACTCTTCTCGTCAGCATACTCTTTATCCTTCAGAAACAGCTGCGAAAGCGATTGGTAGCGCAGTGATACTCACCACTTTCGATGCATCTAAATTATCTGAAGGAATGCCAATTCGTTACTTGGGTATCAATATTGGGCAAATCGAATCATTAAAACTGTCTGCCGATAATCGCGAAGTCCGAGCTAAGGCTATTTTATATCCTGAATATGTCGCAAACTTCACAAAAATAGGTACACGTTTCGCGATTGTGACGCCTGAGTTGTCACCATCAGGCTTCAATAACCTCGACACACTACTCCAACCTTATATCAGTGCCGAGCCAGGACGGAGTAATAAGAGTCGTTTCCAATTTGAGCTGCAAACTGCAAATATCACTGATTCTCGTTATTTAGATGGCTTAACTATCTTCCTTGATGCCTCTGAGGCGGGATCAATCCAAGTTGGGACACCAATTTTATTCAGAGGCTTAGAAATTGGTACAGTCACAGGGTTATATTTGGGAGAGCTTTCCGATCGTGTTTATGTTGCAACGCGTATTGGCAAAGAATACCAATACCTAATCCGTGATAATACTCAATTCTGGTTATCTTCTGGCTATAATCTCGCATTTGGCTTGACAGGCGGCGTGGTAAAAAGTGGTACCTTTAAACAGTTTGTCCGTGGTGGCATTTCATTGGCAACACCACCAACAGTACCTTTAGCGCCTCGCGCCAAAGCAGATCAGCATTTCATTCTGAAATTAGAACCTCCTGCTGATTGGTTAGACTGGGGAACCCCTATTCCTAAAAAATAATCGCTATCTGGCGTAATGTTTTCAGCATTACGCCATTCCCGCCCCAGCCCTCATAAAAAAATATTTTGGAAATAGATTCCATTTATACTATGCTTAATTCCGTTGGGCAGGTTTTTTATTGTAAAAATAACAAGTAAAGAGGAATTATTATGTGCATAGTTAAATTGAAAATATCTTCCTATGAAATCAATGATGCGGTTATGCCTGAAAAATATCATGATACCCTCAGTATCCCTTGCGATTCTGATTCCGAGTTTTGTATGCAATTAGATGGCTGGGATGAACATACCAGTATCCCTGCAACAATTGATGAAAAACCGGTACTCCTTTATCGTCAACGTTACGATAAAGAAAATCATCATTGGGTGATGAGAGTTGCCTAATGAAGCTGATGTTTACTCGTGTAATGCAGATGGTAAGCAACGTTGCTCTTGAAGAGATGATTCGATGGGAAATGATATGCAAAAAAAGAGGCCTGGTAGATTCCGATTACCGGGCCTTGGGAAATGGCTCTGGCAGAGCCGTGCGCTAAAATTGCCATTGAGACGTAACAAAGTACAATCTAATACTAGCTTCCAAAGCACGTTCTTACCACTTTAATTATCAATTTATTTACATATTTTTAACACAAATTATTGTTTGATTCTCTAAAGTTTAGCTCTTTGCATGATAAGTTAAACCGATCCGAACAATCACTAAAATTGTTCAAAAATCATTCCCTTGATATCACTGACGAAATGCTAGTAGCTTGAAATTATTTAAGTTACAGATTAATACCATCGATTAATCTAATTACAGATTAAAATTAAAAATATCAGATAAGTATTAAACTATTGTTTACTCACATAATTTTTGTGCTGCTTGTTTTAATGGTAAGATACGCTCTTCAGTGGTTTTTTTCGAATCTGATGGTGCAAGTAATACATCAATGGGTTGAGCTTGGATCTGTTTTTTTTCCATTAAGTCCTGTGCGATATCGTTCAAAGGGTACTGCATCAATGTTGATGGATTGATAACTATTAGTGCACCATTACTCCGACACTCCAGCATCACCTCCTCACGCTTTAATGGCCAGTCTGCACCAAACTGTTTTTTACTTACAGACGTTAATGGCGCAGCAAAAGCTGAACTAACTGTACAGCCGAGTAATAACGAACAAACGATTAATGTGTGTTTCATCAAAATAACCTTTGAATACAAGAAGAAATAGATATTAGCCTAGACTATATAGGCTGATAAGAGGCAAAAATAGCTACCGCTAAAATAGCCATAGTTCCTAGTAATAATTCGGCCCAACTATTCATAATTAAATAGTTTAAGCGGCCTTTACGTTGTAAGTTTGGTACAACTACATAGCGATTAATAAGTGCCAAAAGAACCATTAAGCCAACCAAACTGATTTTAAACCATAACCAAGTTTGATATTCCGATGTCATCTGCGTTAATGGCCAGTCAGGTACCAAAAGTACACTATTGACAATACCGGTCACTAAGACGCAAATAACAGCAAAATGCCCAACTTGTGAATATCGCTTCATCGTCACCGTAATTTGCTGCTCTAATCCTGATTTTAAGTGTTTTTTACTACGGATAAATTGGATACAAATCAAAAATGGCCATAATCCACCAAACCAATAAGCGCCACTGATAAGGTGTATAAACTGATTAACTCGATGGAAAACACCAACACTTCCCTCATACATAGCTGCATGCCCAATAAATGCATGAAGCCCTAATATGATAATAGAAAGGAAGAGGATTAAATGAAGTTTTACTTTAATTGAACGAATAAACAACACGCCGAATAAACCAACAGCACAGATCAATTCCCAACGCCATATATGACCAAAATTAGTCTCAAAAACGTCCTGCCAAATTTCGATATTTAACGCATCATCCCAGCCATCTCCCATCAAACCTGCTTGGGAAACCATCCAACAAAAAGTACTAATCGTGGTAATAATGGCACTAAATACAATGCCTTTTTTCAAATAGCCACGAAGTAGATCGCCAAATTGCCCACGGCTGAGCATCACCGCGAATATTGACATGCCACACATCAACATCGCAGCAATAAAATGGACAAAGCGGGTTAAGGTATAAAAGGCTTCCAGTGACATGTTACTTCACAGTAAAGCTATAGTTTCCTTTGGTTTTATGACCATCAACAGAAACAACACTCCATTGCACATCATACTTACCCGTGCTTAACTTAGTTTCTACTGGGATGATCACGCGCGTATTATTGCTTGGATCTAACGATGCTTTGCCTGTCTTAACCGCTTGGTTATTTGGGCCTATTACATTCACTTTAGTGAAGTTAACTTCAATGCCTTCAGAGAAATTTAAAGTGATCGATTCTGGTGCCTGTTCTATTGCCGCACCTTCTGCCGGAAGCTGATCTTTTAGATGGGCATGAGCAAAAGCTTGCTGAAGTGACATTCCTAAAAACAGAACCGCGACAGCGCTCAGTTTACGCCAAGAAGACTTTATATGTTTGATAGGCATAGTAACCCCTTAATTTTCAGGTGAATTTACTTTAAAGACCAATCATTATACGGAAAAATTTCTATTTATCCGCTGAAAAAAACGTTTAATTTCCTAGCTTGTGAGTTTTCACACAAAATGCGAATAAAACTCACTCTCAAAAAATAAAGCTCCATTCATTACTGATATGGAGCTTTATATTTAAAATCATCATTAAATTAAATATGAGAAGCTGTCGCCATTCCTTTCAGCTCTTTATCTAACAAGAATAAAGATTTACCTGATTCGCCGACCATTCCCAATTTATCCAGAACAGATTTAAACAGTTTTTCTTCTTCATGCTGTTCTGAAACATACCATTGCAGGAAGTTGAATGTTGAATAGTCTTGAGTCGTCATCGCTAAATGAGCAAGTTTGTTAATTTCAGAAGTAATTAATTGTTCATGTTCATAAGTTTGGCTAAAAACATCAGCAATAGATTTAAAATCTTCCGGTGGTGCAGAAATCTGGCCTAAACGAGGTAATGCACCAGTATCGCTAAGATAATTAAATAAACGCTGCATGTGTTCCATTTCTTCTTGTGAGTGTGCTTTCAAAAATGCTGCCGCACCTTCATAGCCTTTATCACTACACCATGCACTCATCTGTAAATATAAATTCGCAGAGAAAAACTCAAGATTCAATTGTTTATTTAACGCGTCAATCATGTCAGCTTTTAACATATTTTTACCTTATTAATGATTTATTCATGAGGTTATTTAAGCACAGTAACATAATAAATGACTTAGGAAAACATACCTGAAACAAAAATTAATTTATTGATAATCAATAATATTTTGTAAAAATAACGCGAATCACTCTTATTTATCTTTGATATAAAGATTCAAGATCAATTAAAGCCAATTAATCCCATTTCAGATTTTTTGATAAGAATATTTAAAGGTTAAATCCATCAAGATTTTTTTAGTCGCAGTTGCTACAATTCAACTTATTGATATTAACCGTTAGGATTTGAAATGAGTTACAATCTTGCCTCGCTACCTAAAGACGAGATGGACAAAATCAACATCGATTTGCTTGCTTCCGGCGTCGCATTCAAAGAACGTTATAATATTCCTATTATTCCAGAAGTGGTTGAACGGGAGCAACCTGAACATCTCAGGGAGTATTTTAGAGAACGATTAGTACACTATCGTAAACTATCTATGAACTTCGCTCGACTACCTTATGAGCCAAAAAGTCGCTAGCTAACTAATAGATTGATAACCTTATTTTATATTGATAGACGAAAAAGGAGAATTATCTTCTCCTTTTAAAATGCTATAAAACTTAAATGTTACTATTATTTACTGGTGTTATAAGTCACTGTATTATTTTTTACAATTTACTGCAACACGGTAATGGAGATCAGATTTTGAACCTCTGACAACCAGGGGGACAATATAGCCATCATCCGTTTTGGTCACTTCACTATCATTGACCCAAGCTACTGCTTTTTTACCGACCGCAGCCTTCTCTTCTGTCCAACGCGGTAAACGGTTATTCATAAAATCACTTTTTACTTGCGCGGCAACTTGCGGCTCAGTTAAATTTCCACAGCTAACAAATGGAGCCGCTTTACCTTCGTCCGTGTTAACACTGAATGCAAAAGAACTAAATACTAAAGCGCAACTTCCTAAAACTACTGCCATCTTTTTATTAACACTCATACCATCCTCCGGTGCCTATTCGATGTAGGCTAAATTTAGATCCGTTTTAGTTGCCATAACTGAAATATATCGATTAATACTGCAACTTTGAGTTTAGTTACAAAATAATACTTATCAGCAAAATGACTTAACTAATACTAAATTTATCAGAATTACATTTGAATGTTAATAGTATGTTTATATTTTATTAATTTTCGTCATCGAAACGCGCAATAATTTGCTCTTTACCTTGATGTTTTTCTCTAATTTCTTGTGCTACCAATGCGATTGCTTGTCCACTGCTCATACCTTCAGACATTAGCTGATGAATTTTCTCAACCGCTTCTTGTTGTTCTTCATGGGAAAGTGCTGGCATACCAGAAAACATAATTAACCTCTTTTAGTCATTGACTCATTTTTATACATTAAGATTTTTCGGTAAATTTTAACAGCTCTTACCTTAATAAGGTAAGATTATATGGTAATCTGGCATTATTCACTTGAAGAACTCTATTTTTACTTATTGATATGATTATTAATAAAATACAATTACCTTACTGCCCTGATGCAGCCTTAAACTATTTTGCCCCTCTTGCACACCAGCCATGGGCAATGTTGCTTCATTCTGGCAACGCTGAACATTCACATAACCGATACGATATAATTGTTGCAGACCCTATTGCAACGCTGTTAACTCGTGATCTAAACACTGTGATTCAAGAATTAGGCCAACAAGAGCAAGTATCGCAGCAAGATCCTTTTGCTTTACTACAACAACTTATAGATAAATACAAAACTACCGAATTAACCGATAATTCTCTGCCTTTTAATGGTGGGGCTATGGGAATTTGGAGTTATGATTTAGGTCGTCGAATTGAAAAACTTCCTGCGATAGCAACATCTGAACTGCAATTTCCTGATATGGCCGTTGGTATATATTTATGGGCATTAATTGTCGACCACCAAGCCCAAACCGTGACATTATTCAGCTATGATGATGTTGAACAACGTCTAGCGTGGCTACAATCACAAAAAATACCGCGGAAAAATCAATTTGAGCTAACGTCTTCGTGGAATTCCAACATGACTGAAGCCCTATATCATGAAAATATCGCCCATATTCATCAATATCTCCGTGATGGCGATTGTTATCAAATCAATCTAGCACAGCGGTTTAAAGCTAAATATAAAGGAAATGAGTGGAATGCCTTTTTAACGCTTAATCAAAGCAACCGTGCACCATTTTCCTCTTTTATTCGCTTACCCGAAAATACCATCATCAGTGTTTCTCCTGAACGCTTTATTTTATTGGATAAAGGTGAAATTCAGACTCGCCCAATTAAAGGAACCTTGCCACGTTTGGACGATCCTGAAGAAGATAAAATTCAAGCAGAAAAATTGGCCAATTCACCTAAAGATCGTGCCGAAAACTTGATGATTGTCGACTTATTACGTAACGATATTGGGCGCGTTGCAAAACCTGGCACAGTGAAAGTTCCTGAGCTATTTAAAGTTGAGCAATTCCCTGCTGTACATCATTTAGTCAGTACCATTACAGCAACATTAGCTGAACAATACTGTGCAACCGATTTGCTTCGTGCCTGTTTCCCAGGAGGCTCAATCACAGGAGCACCAAAAATACGCGCGATGCAAATCATTGAAGAGCTGGAGCCTCATCGCCGACATGGATATTGTGGTGCAATAGGCTATATTAGTTTCAATGGGAATATGGATACCAATATCACAATCCGCACCCTACTGACTTATAAAAAGCAGATTTATTGCTGGGCAGGCGGTGGAATTGTTGCAGATAGTCAAGCAGATAAAGAGTATCAAGAGACGTTTGATAAATTACGCCTGATTTTACCAAAACTAGGAAAAATGGATAACGATGACCGAACTGAATAGCTTTATTAGTCGTTTTCAGTTTACATTACCTCAGTCCCGTCAACCCGCTACTAAGGCGGGTAAAGCGGCGGCAGTCCTATTGCCAATAATTGATAAACCCAATCCAACCTTATTACTCACACAGCGTTCTCCGCTTTTACGTTCCCATGCAGGCCAAGTAGCATTTCCGGGAGGTTCTCGCGATCCAGAAGATAAAACATTAATTGCAACAGCATTGCGGGAAGCATACGAAGAAGTCGCCATTCCACCTGAAAAAGTGCAAGTATTAGGTCAACTCACGCCATTAAGCAGTATTGGGGGTTATCAAGTCACGCCAATTATTGGTTTAGTCCCCGATAATATTCATTACCATGCGAACCCCAGTGAGGTTTCATCAATTTTCGAGATCCCGCTATTTGATGCACTTGCTCTTCATAAACATAAATATGTTGATATCAAACGTACTGGTCGAGAAAATCGCGTTTTTTTCTATTGGTATAACAATTACTTAGTCTGGGGACTGACTGCATCTATTCTTCATCAACTAGCATTACAATTGGACTAATTTATGAAGATCCCCCATCGATAGTGTAATATTTTTAAAATACGTAATATTCAGTAGAATAAGCCAAGCAATTTTCCAATTATCGATTATCTTCAACAGAGAATAGTTCTTTTCTTAAATCACTTTGTGAGACTCTGAAATACAATTAGTGCTATTTCTGAGCAATACACCTTATGTAACTACCTTATTTTAAAAAATACTTTAAACTTACTGGTTAACACTACGAAATAACAGTAAAGTAGCGCCCTTTAAAATAAATCACTATATCTACATCTTTTCTTTAAGGAGTCCTGCGTGATAAGCGTTTTCGACATGTTTAAAGTGGGCATTGGCCCTTCAAGCTCTCATACAGTCGGACCAATGAAGGCTGGGAAAGAATTTGTCGATGATTTGGTCAATAAACAATTATTACCAACCGTCACTCGTGTTGCCGTTGACGTTTATGGCTCTTTATCCTTAACAGGTAAAGGTCACCATACCGATATCGCCATTATTATGGGGCTTGCGGGTAACCTGCCAGCCACTGTTGACATCGAATCTATTCCATCCTTTATCAAGAATGTGGAAGAAACCGAGAAGCTACCATTAGCAAATGGTACGCATATTGTTGACTTCCCTAAAGAGGGTGGCATGAATTTCCGTCAGGATAACCTACCGTTACATGAAAATGGTATGACTATCCATGCCTTCACAGGTGACAAGGAAATTTATACCAAAACTTACTACTCTATCGGCGGTGGTTTTATCGTTGATGAAGAGCATTTTGGTCAAACTGCAACAGATAGCAAACCAGTTTCTTATCCATTTAACTCTGCTGAAGAGTTATTACTAAAATGCAAAGAATCCGGCTTATCAATCTCAAGCCTCATGATGAAAAATGAGCTAGATCTGCACACTCGTGACGAAGTCTATGCTTACTTTGCTGACGTATGGCACACCATGCAAGCTTGTATTGAACGCGGTTTAAATACTGAAGGCGTGTTACCCGGTCCACTACGTGTACCTCGCCGTGCCCCAGCACTTAATCGCTTAGTCACATCATCCAGCAAACTCTCCAACGACCCAATGAACGTGATTGACTTGATCAATATGTATGCATTAGCGGTCAATGAAGAGAATGCCGCAGGTGGACGAGTTGTAACAGCACCAACAAACGGAGCTTGTGGTATCGTTCCTGCCGTATTGGCGTACTACAACCATTGTGTTGAACCTGTAACCCCTGAACTTTACCTGCGCTATTTCTTAGCATCTGGTGCAATTGGCATTTTATATAAAATGAATGCCTCGATTTCAGGTGCTGAAGTAGGTTGCCAAGGTGAAGTTGGTGTAGCTTGTTCAATGGCTGCGGCAGGTTTGACTGAGTTATTTGGTGGAAGCCCTGAGCAAGTCTGTATTGCCGCTGAAATCGGCATGGAACATAACTTAGGTCTTACCTGTGACCCTGTAGCTGGACAAGTCCAAGTTCCTTGTATTGAACGTAATGCTATTGCTTCTGTGAAAGCCATCAATGCGGCACGTATGGCGCTTCGTCGAACCAGTGAACCTCGTGTATCTCTTGATAAAGTTATTGAGACCATGTATGAGACAGGCAAAGACATGAATGCTAAATACCGTGAAACTTCTCGCGGTGGCTTAGCAATTAAAGTCCAATGTGATTAATTAGTTCTGAATATCTAGCCGTTCCCTTAGAGCCCTTTCACTTACCAATATGCGGTGTGAAAGGGTTTTATTTTTTTATCATAATGTTCTCTTTTCCCTCATACTTATTAAATTATTTAAAATAAGTTATTTATTGGCATATACGCTCTATTTTCGACGATTTACATTTAACAGCTTTGCTCGTTTCAGCTTTCGATTTTTATCGTTTATGGTCGTTTTATCAACGCTATCTTTATTGATTTTTCATATCTTTTTATTCTCTTTCTCTCACTATTTATTGCTATAAATTCTATTCCCTCCATCAAAAATCGCTTATTTTTCATCCCACACACTAATTTGAATATAAAACGCCCACCTTTTCTGTTACCGATAACAGAGCTTATATCCATTATTTTATTATTTTTTAGATTATAATTTTAATAATATCGCAAAGAAAAAAATTAAAGATTTATTTATCGGTAATATTTGGATCTATTTTTATTTTTCTGACGCGAAACAAGTTTTTTAGATTAATCCTAATGTTATGATCACTCAGTCAATCCGCTAATAATTGTACTTATTAAATTATTAGCTAACCACTTAGTTTGAATTTATTCAGCTACTATTATGGTGCAGGGAAACTAATACAGAGGAATCCAAGTTTTAAGCTTCAATACAATCCGCAAATTACGTTTCGATTTATCTGTTAAGAGGGAAAAATAGTGAGTATAGCTATTATGATTGGAACCCACGGAGTCGCTGCTGAACAGCTTCTCCGAACCACCGAGATGTTAATAGGCGAGCAAGAAAATGTTTCGTTTATTGATTTTGTCCCTGGTGAAAATGCTGACACCCTATTTGATAAATACACCCAAAAATTGACTGAGCTTGATACCTCAGCAGGTGTGTTGTTCCTAGTTGATACTTGGGGTGGTAGCCCATTCAATGCCGCTACACGCATTGTGAACGAGCATGACAACTATGAAATCATTACTGGCGTCAATGTTCCTATGCTTGTAGAGACCTTCATGTGCCGCGATGATAACCCATCTATGGATGAGTTAATTACAGTAGCACTAGAAACTGGTCGTGGCGGTATCCGTCCATTCAAATTTAAAGAGTCCGTTACAGAAACCCCAGCACCAGTAGTCAAGAATGAACCCGCTCCTCAAGCAGTTATTGCCGGTCCGGGTGAGCACATGGTTATTGCACTAGCTCGTATCGACGACCGTCTAATTCATGGGCAAGTTGCGACTCGCTGGACCAAAGAAATGCGTGTTAAGCGTATTATCGTGGTAAGTGATGAAGTAGCAAAAGATCATGTTCGTTCTACTCTACTAAAACAAGTGGCGCCACCTGGTGTAACTGCCCATGTTATTGACGTAGACAAATGTGTTCGAGTTTATAACAACCCGAAATATGCAGGTGAGCGTGTCATGCTACTGTTCACCAATCCAACTGATGTTCAGCGAATTGTTGAGCAAGGTGTTGAGATTGACTCAATCAACATTGGCGGCATGGCATATACCGAAGGTAAAACGATGGTAACCAATGCGGTTTCTATCAACCAAAAAGATATTGATGCATTTAATTATCTGAACGACAAAAAGATTGAGCTAGAAGTTCGTAAAGTCGCTTCAGACAGTAAAGTCCGCATGATGGATTTGATTAATAAACTTAAAAAATAATTATTTTAGAAATTCGTTCATATTGAACCGTTACTCAAAAACAGTCTTAGACACTTGTTGGTTACAGGAGATTAAACAATGGAACTTACCGTTGTTCAAATAGTAATGGTATTCATCGTGGCTTGTATCGCCGGTATGGGATCGATCCTTGATGAATTCCAATTCCACCGCCCTCTCGTTGCCTGTACGCTTATTGGTATCGTTCTGGGTGATATGAAAACCGGTATTATCATCGGTGGTACACTTGAGATGATAGCCTTAGGCTGGATGAACATTGGTGCGGCAGTTGCCCCTGATGCAGCATTGGCATCTATCATTTCAACCATCTTGGTTATCGCCGGTGGACAAAGCATCGGTGCTGGTATTGCGATTGCAATTCCGCTAGCCGCTGCAGGTCAAGTTCTGACTATTATTGTTCGTACCATTACCGTTGCATTCCAACATGCAGCAGACCGGGCCGCGCTTAAGGGTAACTTATCCGCCATTAGCTTGATTCACATTTCAGCTCTGCTACTTCAAGCTATGCGTATCGCAATTCCTGCTCTCGTTGTCGCTGTTTCGGTGGGTACATCAGAAGTCCAACAAATGCTTGATTCTATACCTCAAGTCGTGACTGATGGTCTGAATATTGCGGGTGGTATGATTGTTGTTGTTGGTTACGCAATGGTGATCAATATGATGCGTGCTGGCTACCTGATGCCGTTCTTCTATTTAGGTTTTGTCACTGCCGCATTTACCGACTTTAACCTTGTTGCACTTGGTGTCATTGGTACTGTGATGGCTATCCTATACATCCAGCTCAGTCCTAAATACAACAAATCACAAACTGTTGTAGTACAAAGCAGCAATAACAATCTCGACAACGAGCTAGACTAGGAGGAGCGTAATCATGGTAGACACAACAAAACCAACAGCGAAAAAGCTAACTCAAAGCGATATTCGCGGCGTATTTTTACGCTCTAACTTGTTGCAAGGCTCTTGGAACTTCGAGCGTATGCAAGCATTGGGTTTCTGCTACTCAATGGTTCCTGTGATTCGTCGTCTTTATCCAGACAATAATGACGACCGTAAACAAGCCATTAAGCGCCACCTTGAGTTCTTCAACACCCATCCATATGTCGCAGCACCAATTTTGGGTGTTACCATGGCGATGGAAGAGGAGCGCGCTAATGGTGCAGCCATTGATGATGGTGCGATTAACGGTATTAAAGTCGGTTTAATGGGACCGTTGGCTGGTGTAGGTGACCCAATATTCTGGGGTACTGTACGCCCTGTATTTGCCGCTCTCGGTGCGGGTATAGCGATGACCGGCAGCCTGCTTGGTCCATTGCTGTTCTTCGTTCTCTTTAACTTAGTTCGTTTACTCACTCTGTACTATGGTGTTTCCTACGGCTATAAAAAAGGGATTGATATCGTTCAAGATATTGGCGGCGGATTCCTTCAAAAGCTGACAGAAGGTGCGTCAATTTTAGGTCTATTTGTCATGGGGGCTTTGGTTAACAAATGGACCCACGTCAATATTCCTCTTGAGGTCTCACGGATTAAGAACCAAACAACAGGGGTAGAAGATATTACCACTGTTCAAATGATCCTTGACCAACTGATGCCGGGCTTAGTTCCTCTTCTGCTGACCTTTGCCTGTATGTGGCTGCTACGTCGTAAAGTTAACGCTTTATGGATCATTATCGGCTTCTTCGGCTTAGGTATTCTGGGTGCGTGGTTAAACTTCTTAGCACCATAGAAATCATTAAATAGTTAACAAGGGAGGTTGCAGCCTCCCTTTTTTAATTTTAAGCTCTACTGCTCGTTCACTTAGTCATGGGTACTCAAATGACCTTAAATGATTCAATCCTTGTCATTATCATTTTGATCATGCTTGTATACGCAATCTATGATGAATTCATTCAGGGGTTACTGAAAGGCAAAACTCTGCTAAAGGTAAATTTAAAACGCAAACACCGAGCAGATGCCATTATATTCATTGTTCTAATTTGTATTGTGATTTATACAAATATTGTTCGACATGGTAATTTATTAACCACTTATTTATTAATGATTACTATTTTCATGGCGATATATTTGGCATTCATTAGAACACCAAAAGTATTTTTTAAACAAAATGGTTTCTATTTCGCCAATGCTTTTATTTTATATAATAGAATTAAAACAATGAATTTATCAGAAAACGGTATTTTAATTGTTGGATTAGAAAAAAGTAAAATTCACATTCAAGTCAAGCATCTTGATGATTTACAAAAGATTTATGATTTTTTTATTAATCATAAATAACCACATTATATATTGGCATAAACATTAAGGTTAATTAACTGATTAATTAACCTTAATTTTATTAATATTGAAAATGACAATTATTCTCATATGGATATGGCATTATTAATAATTTAAATTTTGCCTTTATTAAAAATTGTGATATCTTTCATCCCACGTCATTGGGGAGTAGCCTGTTCTGGAAATATATTGATTCCAGAAAATCCGTATCAACATACTCGTTTGTTTTTAAACGTGGTGCGGATGCCATTAAGTTGGTTGGCAAGACCATAGACACATAAATACGCCTTTTGGTTGGGGGTAATTTATGTGTATATGGAAATACCCAACCGAGATTGTTTCTATGAGTCTTTACGCTACTATCATCCTAGCCCTCGCACTATCCATGGACGCATTTGCTGTCGCCATTTGCAAAGGTGCTGTTCTTCATAAACCGCGCTTTCGCGAAATCCTCCGCACTGGTTTTATCTTTGGCTTTATTGAAGCCATTACCCCAATTATTGGTTGGGGAATTGGTATTTTAGCTAGCCAATATGTTATTCGTTGGGATCATTGGATCGCTTTTGCCCTACTCTTTATTCTGGGTGGCCGTATGATTTGGCAAAGTGTCACAACCAAAGATGAAGAGTGCTGCTCCAAAGCATCAAGCCACAGCGCAGGGAATCTTGTTCTCGCAGCGATTGCCACCAGCCTTGATGCCATGGCAATCGGTTTAGGCCTAGCATTCCTGCAAGTTGATATAGTTCATACCGCAATGACTATCGGTGTAACTACCATGATTATGGCAACAATTGGTATGATGATTGGTCGCTATGTCGGACCATTATTAGGTAAAAAAGCGGAAATTCTTGGCGGTTTTGTGTTGATTGGAATTGGTTTTAATATCTTATTTGAGCATCTCGAATTATTTATGTACGCCCCATAATAGATTTTTTCCCCCTGAACTATTCAGGGGGAGCCATCACGTTTTATTCGCTATATTGATATACACGAATTAAAAAGTCAGCCGTATATTGCTTATTTTTAGATTGTTGAAGCTCAAGTTTCACCTCTTCTGAAGCCCGCCATGCAAACGGCGTCATTTCTAATAATGCAAAAGCTTCTGTACCCACTAAATCCATAGCGTATTTTAAACGTGTTTCATCCATCAATTTGAAGCCCGGTAGTTCTTCATCTTTCACTGGATGTAATTTCACTTCATCATAGATCAATGCTTTTAATTCTTGCAGATGTTCTGCTGCCGGCGTCACTGTAATTAAGATTCCTCCAGACGTTAATACGCGGCTAAGTTCTTCAGCCTTACAAGGCGCATAAATACGAATGATGGCGGAAATACTCGACTCGGAAAAAGGTAAACGATGGCTTGATGCCACGCAAAAATTCACCAATTTATAACGCTTAGCAGCAAAACGAATCGCCACTTTTGAAACATCTAACCCATACATTTTTATTGCTGAGGATTTAGCGATGAGCGTCTGTAAAAAATAATCGGTGTAATACCCTTCTCCACAGCCAATATCTAACACATTTTTCGAGTCTACTGGCAAATACTGCATCAATTTTTCTGCCACAGCATCGCGCATTGGTTGGTAATGCCCCGCATCCAAAAATTGGCGACGAGAGATCATCATCTCTGCACTATCCCCAGGATCTTTTGAACGTTTATGTTGAACGGGTAACAAATTAACGTAACCTTCTTTAGCGCAATCAAATTGATGATTAGCGTCACAACGATAACTGTTATTGGTTAAATTTAGGGGACTAAAACACAGGGGGCATTGATAATTCATATTGATACACTAATTTAAAAATAATGCGCAGTATACCATACAACCGGATCAGCAGCGCCATGGAATTATACCCCATGGCACCGTGACGTAATCTAGAGGGGTTTAGCGAAATTACTTACTGGCTTTAGCCGCTACAGGTGCTACTAATTCACCCGGTTTTTTAGCCTCACTTTTTTTAAATTCTTTCTTACCATGTTCCATCTTAGTCACTTGATGAGTTTTAGCTCCATGGTTGACATGCTCAACTTTTGCTGTGGTATTTGCAAATGCAGCACCAGAAACAGCTAATGACAATACTGTGGTAATTGCTAATAACTTTTTCATACTATGTACCTTAAAATTTATTAAGCAAGAATGTTCTTGCCACGCTAATAAATCACGACTGGAGGTCACCACACAAGAGGAGAATATTAAAGATTCTTAAGTTTTTTATAGGTTATTTTAGGAAGGGAATATTTGAATTTTGTTGATATTTTATTTAATTTTAAAAGTATATTCCCACTATCGAAAGTGAGAAATTCAAAAAAATTTATCTATAAATATCAATGAAATAAAAAATACACGTATTAATGTTAATTTTTTTATTTTAAATACTTACTTCATTCCAATTTATTTGAATTATAAATTTAATTTACTTGGCCTCTAAATTCACTCATCCGTTTAAGGTTCATTTAATTATAATATTGAAAATCATGTTTGACCATCTATTAAATAAAAAAGCCATTCATATTGAATGGCTAATTAACTACATTATGTATTTTTAAAAATCCATAAATTCTGGGATTGGCTTTCGCCCATGGGACTCTAAAAAGTCTAAAACACGACGAGGTGTCGTATTCAAAATTTGTGATTCTGGGAAATCGATAGATTCCAACATCTTAATCACCTCATCAAAACGCCCTAAATAACTGACATGGTGAGAATCTGAACCTAAAGAGACCCAACCGCCAGCTGCCTTAACAGCTTTTGCAATTTCAATACAATTCATCTTACTGCCTGCCCTTGAGTGCAAAAAGGAAGAATTATTCATTTCTAACGCGACATTACACTCTTTGGCAGCTTGAGCAACTGCTTTAATATCAATAGGATATTTTGGATTTCCTGGGTGAGTGATAATCTGAACTTTACCACTACGAATAGTCGCAATCATTGCCTCAGTGTTGTCTTCCAGACTTTGAGGCTCCAGCACTGGCTCATGAAATCCGGCTAGAATAATATCCAAATGGCGCGCAATCTTTTCATTACAGTCAGTCTCACCTAACTTATTCTTAATGTTCGCCTCAATTCCATACAGCAAACCAACACCATTAACCATACGTGGCAATATCGGCATATTACCAAAATGCCATTCATGGGGAGCATCTTGCATCTCTGGACCATGATCAGTAATGGCAAACAGCTTCATTCCCCGAGCAGCTGCTTCTGCAAAATATTCGTTAACGGTACTAAATGCGTGGGTGCTAGCGATGGTATGTGCATGTAAATCAACTTGATACATAAAAGACATCCCTCTAATTCTACTATTTATTGTCTGATATTATTCAGATTGAAAAGATAATCCCAAGCTAACATATTGACACAAAGGATTCGATAACAATTCGGTTAAACAGCACTTATCGGATATCGATATAAATGACAATTTATCTGACGCCATACACAACAAAAAACCCGCTACAAGAGCGGGCTAATATTCAACGTAAAATGGATTAGTCTACTAAAATCCGCTTATTAGTCGCACCCCATAAAATGGACATTTCGGTAAATAGCGCCCCACTGATATCTTCGACCTCTTCAGCAGTTATTTCACCAACACCTTGCTTTCCGAAAAAGACGACTTCATCTCCCGGCTGAACATTTTTAATATCAGTCACATCAATCACTACCGTGTTCATTGATGTTTTTCCTAAGACAGGCACTCGCTGCCCATTAATCAGCACATGCCCTGCATTACTAAATACACGACGATAGCCATCAGCATAACCTACCGGAATATTCGCTAATACAGAGTCTCGTTTTAATGTATAGGTTCTGTCATAACCTACTGTATTACCTTTTGGATAGTGATTAACTGCCGCTATATTTGATTTAAACGTCATTACTCGTTTGTAGTCTTTAGTTGCAACGGTATCTCCGTAAAATATCCCACCGACGCGAACCATATCCAGCCACGACTCAGGTACGGTTAAAGTTGCATAAGTATTCGCCACATGCAGTGTCACATCCTCACGCTTTAATCCCGTGATATCGAGTACTTGCTGAGATTGTTTTTTAAATTTCACCAAATCTTTTCGAATTTGAGCAGCATCTTCTTCAGGGTAGTGGGACATAATCCCAACTATTTTTAAGTTTGGAAGTTCTGAAATTAATTTAGCTTGTTGTAATCCTGTAGACGTTCCAACCTCTAACCCATTACGGGACATTCCCGCTGAATTCAAGGCTAAATGAATCGGTATAATTTTCCCCTGCTTCACAGCAATTGCATTCAAACGCTGCGCCATTTCAAGATTACCAATCAGCTCTTCTACATTAAACTCTGTTGCCTGAGCCATCTCTTTTTCTGTGGCGTTACGCACACGCATTAAACGACCATTGAAACCTAAATCACGAACTTGCTTCAATTCTGAATTACTTGTTAGCCCAATGCACTGAACGTTATTTTCGATCATTACAGGAGTCACTAGCGTCAGATCATGCCCATAAGCATCTCCTTTTAAAACGGCGCACATTCCCGTTTTATCGCCTAATAATGCTTGTACTTTCTTGATATTGTAATCCAATGCACTGTGCGAGATTTCTATCCACGAGTTATTAACTACCGCAGGTTGAATTTGTGCAGATGACGTTTCAATGATGTTGGTTTTAACTGGTTGTTGGCATGCTGTTGCGACCAGCAGAGGCAGAAAAGCAAGATATCTAAGACGAAATGACACGTTTTTATCCTTAGCCGTGGATCAGTGAGTTTCCCCTCACCTTTATTATTATGATTACGGGGAGTGAACATATACTTTCTATGTATATAGGCTATTGATAATAACAATCTGAATTAATTGAACAAGCAATAATTGGAATTTTTTTGAATAAAAAACCACATTTAATGAATTTATAACCAACCTTTATTCTAGGATTTCTTTTCTCATATATTATTTACCGCAATACAAGTACCTCTAAACTGTCCCAATAATGTTTTTACGAGGCTGCTCTCATAATCGTTTTTTCTGCTTTAAATTACCTTGTTCGGGGTATGTTTTTATTTTTTGGAAATTATTATTCTGGGTGCGTTTGTGCTGGAGTGCTTGCGGTTTAATCCCTTTGTTTTAGTAACAACGCCTTGTTAGCTATTTAACGATCACTGCTTTTAACAAAAAGTGAGGAAAACTATGAATTGGATAATTCAAAAGATAATGAATCCTCTTACAGGAGGAGTTGGTTCAGCCCTAGCACTCAATGGTGCTATATCGCTTATCGTTCCATCACTGATTTTAACGACCACTAATATTTATATTCTAGCGGCTATACTCAGCGTTATTTTTATCTATATCTCGATAAAATATGATTGAGTTTTTCCATCCACAAACAACACAAGCACTCAGCATATTTTACTTTACACTTATTCTTACTTATTTAGTGATTCACCTTATTTGGGAGCATTTTGATAAGTTTGCTGAGGATTTTCCGTTAATTCGTTTACCTCAAAAGGTGGCTGTTATCTACACCGCTGCCACCTTCGCGAGTAATTTATTTTTAATCGTTATTATGTTTAACCTAGATAATCCACTAAAAAATGATAGTGTCATGATTTTACCGTTAAGCCTCGCTGGGTTAACAGGACTATGTTATTCATTAGGGGCCATTGTTCCTAGAAAAAAGTTTTCCCATATTTAACGCCCATTAATATAGACTTTAAGCTATTAATCCATGTTTATATCCATCATAGGGGACATAAAGTACCTAACATTATCAGTCACTCCTAAAAACAAAAAGGCACCAGTAATTTACTGATGCCTTTAGGCTTATCGACAACTAAAAACTGTTATCAACAATAACTAGTTTATTCCCACTCGATGGTCGCTGGTGGCTTGCCGCTGATGTCATAGACTACGCGGGAAATACCACTAACTTCATTGATAATACGGTTAGAAACACGGCCTAAGAAGTCATATGGCAAATGCGCCCAATGAGCAGTCATAAAGTCGATAGTTTCAACGGCACGTAGGGAAACAACCCAGTCGTATTTACGACCATCGCCCATCACACCGACGGAACGAACTGGTAAGAATACGGTGAACGCTTGGCTCACTTTATTGTATAGGTCGGCTTTATGCAGTTCTTCGATAAAGATAGCATCAGCGCGACGTAACAAGTCACAGTACTCTTTCTTCACTTCACCCAGTACACGAACACCTAAACCTGGACCTGGGAATGGATGGCGATACAGCATGTCGTATGGCAGACCTAATTCCAGACCAATTTTACGGACTTCGTCTTTAAACAGCTCTTTTAATGGTTCAACTAGACCCAGCTTCATATCATCAGGTAAACCACCTACGTTATGGTGAGATTTGATGACGTGTGCTTTACCCGTTGCAGAAGCGGCTGATTCGATAATATCTGGGTAGATAGTCCCTTGAGCTAACCACTTAATATTAGGCAGCTTAGATGACTCTTCATCGAAGACTTCGATAAATACATGGCCGATTTTCTTGCGTTTCTCTTCTGGATCACTAATACCCGCTAATGCGTTCATAAAGCGGTCTTGCGCTTTAGCATGGATAATATTCAGGTCAAATTTACCTGCAAACATTTCCATTACTTGCTCTGCTTCATTCAAACGCAGTAAGCCGTTGTCGACAAACACACAAGTCAAACGTTTACCGATAGCACGGTGTAACAACAGAGCCGTTACAGAGGAGTCAACACCACCAGACAGCGCTAATAGAACATGGTCATCACCAATTTGTTCTTTTAAACGTGCAACGGTATCTTCGATAATCGCCGCTGAAGTCCACAGAGCTTCACACTGACAAATATCCAGAACAAAACGTTTTAAGATATTTAAGCCTTGATGGGTATGGGTCACTTCTGGGTGGAACTGAACACCGTAGAAACGTTTTTCTTCATTTGCCATGATGGCATATGGGCAGCTTGGGGTGCTTGCAATGGTTTTGAAGCTAGATGGGATCGCAGTGACTTTATCACCGTGGCTCATCCATACATCTAACACTGGTTTACCTTCAGCATTAATCGCATCTTGAATATCGCGGAACAGTTCGCACTGCTCAGTAATTTCGACATTCGCGTAGCCAAACTCACGCTCACCAGAAACTTCAACCGCACCACCTAATTGCATAGACATGGTTTGCATGCCATAGCAAATACCTAATACAGGAACGCCAGCATTGAATACATAGTCAGGTGCGCGTGGGCTGTCTGATTCAGTGGTACTTTCTGGACCACCAGAAAGGATAATTCCGTTAGGATTAAACTCTTTGATTTGCTCTTCGGTAACGTCCCATGCCCACAGTTCACAGTAAACGCCAATTTCGCGGACGCGACGGGCGATCAGCTGAGTATATTGCGAGCCGAAATCAAGAATAAGAATGCGATGTTTATGAATATTTGTAGTCATTTGAGGAGAATTCCAGAAATTCAAGTCAAAAAATAAAATGCGGTGACCCTATCCGCAGATAGAGCCACCCTGAAATCAGTCTGTTACTGTCCTAAACGGTAGTTAGGAGACTCTTTCGTGATAGTCACATCATGAACGTGACTTTCTTGGATGCCCGCACCACTGATACGCACAAATTCTGCTTTTGTTCTTAACGTATCGATTGTTGCACAGCCAGTCAGACCCATGCATGAACGTAAGCCACCCATTTGTTGGTGAATGATTTCTTTTAAGCGACCTTTGTAAGCAACACGACCTTCGATACCTTCAGGAACCAGCTTGTCTGCGGCATTATCAGATTGGAAATAACGGTCTGAAGACCCTTTGGACATCGCTCCTAAAGAACCCATTCCGCGATATGCTTTATAGGTACGACCTTGGAACAGAATAGTTTCACCCGGTGATTCTTCCGTTCCTGCAAACATGGAGCCGACCATCACACACGCAGCACCTGCAGCAATAGCTTTAGAAATATCCCCAGAGAAACGAATACCACCATCAGCGATAACAGGAATACCAGTACCTTCTAATGCTTCGGCCGCTTCAGCAATCGCTGTAATTTGAGGAACACCGACGCCAGTTACGATACGAGTTGTACAGATTGAACCTGGACCAATGCCGACTTTCACTGCGCTAACGCCAGCATCCGCTAACGCTTTCGCACCTTCAGCAGTAGCTACGTTACCACCAATGATTTGTAAATCAGGATATTTTTGGCGAGTTTCACGAATACGTTGTAATACGCCTTCGGAATGACCATGTGAAGAGTCAATCAGCAGAACATCAACACCCGCGGCAACTAATGCGTCAACACGCTCTTCATTACCAGGACCTGCTCCCACAGCCGCACCCACACGCAGACGACCTTGCTCATCTTTACACGCATTAGGTTTACGCTCTGCTTTTTGGAAATCTTTTACCGTGATCATTCCTAACAGGTGGAAGTTGTCATCGATCACTAAGGCTTTTTCGACACGATGCTCATGCATTTTCTGTAAAACGACTTCACGTGCTTCACCTTCTTTCACAGTAACAAGACGCTCTTTCGGTGTCATAACCGCAGTGACCGGTTGGTCAGGGTCTGTGACGAAACGAACGTCACGTCCAGTGATGATCCCTACTAAAGAATTATCTTTAGTAACCACAGGATAACCAGCAAAACCATTTCGCTGAGCCATCTCTTGAACTTCACGAATGGTCGTATCTGGCGTGACTGTCACAGGGTCAGTGACAACACCACTTTCATGTTTTTTCACACGGCGAACTTCTTCAGCTTGGCGCTCAATAGACATGTTTTTATGGATAAAACCAATACCACCTTCTTGAGCCAGTGCGATGGCCAGATCAGATTCGGTGACAGTGTCCATTGCTGCAGAGAGCATAGGAATATTCAGGCGGATTTTTGCGGTCAGTTGAGTTGACAGATCTGCCGTATTTGGCAGTACAGTTGAATGTGCAGGAACGAGTAAAACATCGTCGAAAGTTAGTGCTTCTTTTTTAATGCGTAACATAGGCAATATCCCACCAGGCAGCGTTATGAAAGGTATAAAATATTGCCGCGGCATTATACACACCGTAATCGGTTGCTTCCAGCATTTTTTTCAAAAAAAACTTGATAAGTCCGTCGGCTACGTTAGTATCAGTCAATTAAGTCATTGTTTTAGAATTTGATCTAGCTCACATGTCGACTCAACAAAATAGCGCAATTTACTCTGTCAGTAAGCTCAACCAAACGGTAAGAGAATTACTCGATACCCAAATGGGACGAATTTGGTTAACCGCCGAAATATCGAATTTTTCGCAACCGAGTTCTGGGCACTGGTACTTAACCCTTAAAGACGATCGAGCACAAGTTCGCGCGGCAATGTTTCGTGGGCAAAATACACGGGTTGCTTTTCGTCCCCAAAATGGGCAACAGGTATTAGTCCGTGCCACAGTCACTCTGTATGAGCCTAGGGGCGATTATCAGTTAATCATTGAGAGTATGCAGCCTGCCGGTGAAGGATTGCTACAGCAGCGTTTTGAGCTACTTAAACAGGCATTGAATGCTCAAGGGTTATTCGACGTCATTCATAAGCAAGCTTTACCCTCTCCGGCAAAATGTGTGGGTGTAATAACGTCAGCAACCGGCGCAGCTCTGCATGATATTTTAAATATCTTACGTCGACGAGATCCTTCACTCCCGGTGATTATTTATCCTACTGCCGTTCAAGGTGAATTAGCCCCTGCACAAATCACTCGCGCCATTGAGCTTGCTAATTTACGTAACGAATGTGATGTACTCATTGTCGGGCGTGGTGGCGGTTCATTAGAAGATTTATGGGCATTTAATGAGGAAATCGTCGCTAGAGCAATTTTTAATAGTCGATTACCAATTATTAGCGCCGTTGGGCATGAAACCGATGTCACTATTGCAGATTATGTCGCGGATGTTCGCGCTCCAACCCCCTCCGCAGCAGCAGAGTTAGTTAGCCGTAATCAGACTGAGATGTTACGCCAGCTCAAATCCAGCCAGCAGCATCTTGAAATGGCGCTGGATTATTACTTAGCGGGGCAGCAACAGCGTTTTGCTCGTTTACAGCATCGGTTACAACAGCAACACCCTCAATTGCGCCTTGCACGGCAACAGAATCAATTAAATGGCTTACAACAAAAATTGAATCTCGCCATAAACCGTCAATTGCAATCTGCCACATGGCGTTTTGAGAAAAATAAACAACGCTTAGTCCAAAATGACTTGCGCCCAAAATTACAGCACCAACAACGTCAATTGCAGCAGACTCAGTATCATTTACAAAATATGTTAACCCGTCTAGTGACTGACTATCGCCAGCGTTTCGCCGTTGCCTGTTCTAAAATGGAAGCAGTTAGCCCCCTAGCTACCTTAGCTCGTGGTTTTAGTATCAGTGAAACCTCACAAGGCGCCGTGTTGAAAAAAACCAGCCAAGTAAAACTGGGGCAACAACTGAAAACACGCCTGAATGATGGCTGGGTTGAAAGCCAAGTAACTAGCATTCAGAAGATTAAAGTAAAAAAAGTCACGAAGTGATTATTTATCTCACTTATCTAGCTGGATTTTGGCTAGATAAGTGAGAATTAATTTATTTATTGATTAAAAACGCACCTGCCCACCAAGCATATAACTGCGCCCTCTTCCTGTCTCATTATTTCGACCACGCTCCTCCATGATGGCACCTGAATTTGCACGATTTAAAACATCCGTATAATTTTCGTTTGTCAGGTTATTAATGGTCATCATTAACTTAAAGTTTTTATTAATTTCATAGTCTGCGTACAGATCGACAATAGTGGGTTGTTTCTCATATTTTTCCGTCATTGCATCCCCATTCATATCTCCATCAGGTATCGGGCTAATGCGCTTAGAAGGCCCCGTCCATGTAATTGCAGAACCTATTGTGAGCTTCTCATCAAATAAACGTACGCCAGTATCTAAAGTGACATAATATTCAGGAAGTTGAGTAAAATCGCCTGCACTAAACACCGAGGTACTATTGATAGAAACTGGTTGCTTTCCTGATTCCTGAGTATAGGAAACCATCGAATAAAATACCCCTGCATCATAGTTAGCTTGCAGCTCATAACCTCGTAAATTAACATCACGAGGATCGTTCACGTACATGTCTGCACGTTGAAAAATATCAGGATTTTCTTTATTCCAAACATCATCATTAATTAAACACCAATCAAATTCTTCCTGTGAAGTTGCACGACACAGCATAAATGATTTGCTGGTAATGTAATCCTTAATATGTGTATGGAACCATAGAGCTTTCAGATTAAATTGATCCCCTTCCACTATGAAATCAGGCTTAAAACTATTAAAACCAATTTGCCAAGTTTTCGATTTTTCCCCTTTTAGGAACGGATTCATACTCTGCCCTCCATTTTGTGAAAAAAAGACTTCTTGGGAATTAGGTGCACGCATCGAATGAGCATAACTCACGAAAGGCTGAAACTCCGGAATAATTTGAGCTGAAATCAATATCCCAGGATTAATACCACTTTCTCGTAGATCTAATGTACTTGCCTCTTGTGGGAAGCATTTTTCCGTTGCATCACAAGCTGGCTTATAACCTTTAACTCTGTAATTAAGGTAATTGAGGTCAAAAGTCGCCGTATAAATATCGTACTTCGCCTCAAATTGGGTATACAGACTCGCAATATCTTGTGTGCCACTAGGTGAAAAAGGGTTATAGATAATCGTATTTGGATCTTCAACTGGTTGTGTAATTTTTTGGTACTTGGTTTTCATGAGTTTCGAACCCAATTGCCATTTAAAATCTGCATCTCCATAAGAAAAATGGCTAGTATTGGAGAGATTAATACTGTCTGATTTATTTTCAGACTCTGCATTCTTTAGCGCTCCACCAATGGGATCACCTTGGAATTTTTGCGTGTTATATCCATGGCTCGCTAACAGCTCTACATCAATAAGTTCGTTTATTGGCGTATATTTGTATTTAAGATAATAATCTTCACTATTAATTTTTCGGCTAGTTAATTTATTCTGTAAAAAACGACCACTAAATTCTAATTCATGGCTGTCATTTGGCTTATATTTTAATTTTGCTAGTTGGGATTGAGGTTTCTGTTTAAATGTTGGATCGGTAGCAAACTCATCCGTATCAAAACCATCACCATTCTTATAGCTTCCAGGAATATTATGCCCACTAACAGCAATTAATCCGCCTAAATAACCATCATCTTCATTTAATAATGTTTTCCCTGCAACGGAAACCATCCCATTATAACCAAGACCATTATCTCCCCAGCTTCCTTTGCTCCGTAACCCCCAAAGATTATTTTTAAAAATAACATCATCAATGCCGATAGTTCTAAAATTTGAACTTCCTGCTAATGCGTTAATACTATTGCTACCATTTAATTGCCCCTTTTCAACTTCAACTTCAACAATAAAGTTAGGGTCAATTAATGATCCAAAATCATTACTTGGCTGCATTCCATGAGTATATTTACTGGGTGATATTCCGTAATAGCTCTGGGTAACGCCATCCACCATCATATTGACGCGCCCAAAACCACTAAGTCCACGAATATTGACGTTAATCGTGCCTTGGCTTGCATCCATTTGGGTATAGGTTCCCGGCATGGAACGAATAATTTTATCCATAGATTGGAGTTTATTTTCGGTTCCAACCGCACTAAACGCCCCCGGTTTTTCCAATGCCTTCACTAATGGAGTCTGTTTTTGTGCGCCAGACACTTTCAATTGACTAAAATTAACCACATCATCTTGCTGCTTATTTTGTGGCTGAGTATTTTCAGCCAAAGCGATACCGTGATAGCTAGTGGAAATAACACCCGCTACCATAATTATTATTTTATTGTTCATAAACCATTCCTGTAAACGTACTGATTAAACAGTCGCTCACACTGCCAACACAGAATAAATAAATTTCTGTGAAAAAGGCCAGCAACAATATGCGATAAATAATGTTACTGACCTTTAATTACCTTATGGGTAAATTATTATTTTAAATTTGGGAAATACTTTGGCTTATCTTCAAGCATAAGAATAAAACTGTACTCTCTTGCAATATCATCCAATGCATTAAAACGACCTGATTTTCCACCATGCCCTGCATTCATATTGGTTTCCAACAACAGTAATGAATTACCCTGTTTGACATCTCTTAATTTAGCTACCCATTTTGCGGGCTCCCAATATTGCACTTGGGAATCATGTAAACCGGTAGTCACTAATATATGAGGATATTGCTGAGCTTTAATATTGTCATACGGACTATAGGCCTTAATTCGCCAATAATCGGCTTCATTTTCAGGATTACCCCACTCATCATATTCCCCCGTGGTTAACGGAATTGATGGGTCTAACATTGTAGTCACCACATCTACAAATGGCACAGCAGAGACAACACCTTCATATAGCTCTGGGGCCATATTAACCACGGCACCCATTAATAAACCACCGGCACTTCCGCCCATCGCATAGACATGGCCTTGCTCACCATAACCTTGAGATAACAATGCCTTGGTTGCATCAATAAAATCAGTGAACGTGTTCATCTTATGAACTGTTTTGCCCTGTATATACCAGTTTTTGCCTAAATCGCCACCACCACGAATATGCGCGATAGCGTAAACAAATCCACGATCCAGTAAAGATAAACGAGAAGAGCTAAATGAGGGATCGATACCATAACCGTAAGCGCCATATCCATAGATTAATAATGGATTTTTACCTGCTTTAAACAAATCTTTACGATAAACCAGTGAAACTGGAACTTTTACTCCATCTTGAGCTTCCACCCAAATGCGTTCACTTTGATAATTGGCTTTATCAAAATTTTTCACTTCTTCTTGCTTTAAGAGAGTACGTTCTTGAGTCAGCATATTAATTTCATACACTGAAGACGGTGTTGTCATGGATGAATAACCATAACGTAATGTGTCAGTATCTGGCTCTGGATTGTTGCTAATCCATGCCATATACGTTGGGTCATCAAAAGTGACTGAGTTTTCTTTGTGGGTTAGCCAGCTAATTTGACGAATATTGACCAACCCATTTTGGCGTTCTTCGACAACTAACCAGTTATTAAATAATGAAAAATCTTCTAAATCCACTTCATCACGCGGGGCAATAAAGCTCACCCATGGTGCCGTTTCGCTATCAGCGATGTATAACCCGAATAATGGATGCTGGTGATTAGAACGAATATAAAACTTGCCATTAAAATGGTCTGGATAATATTCCACACCCACTTGACGTGTTTGTAAAATTTTAGCCTCAAGATTAGGTTTATTGGCATCAATTAAACGATATTCCGACGTTTCCGTACTGGTGATCCCAATCAGAATATAATCTTTTGACGTCGATTTAGCTAAGCTGACGTAAAAAGTATCATCTTTCTCTTCATACACGACAGTATCGTCAGATTGCTTAGTCTCATATTGGTGCTTAACAACTTGATAAGGCAGTAATGTCTGTTTGTCTTTATTCACATAAAACAGCGTACGATTATCATTCGCCCAAACAATATTGCCGGAAGTATTCACCAGCACATTTTCTTGCCATTGTGGGGCATCAATCTTACGGAAAGAAACGCCATAATCATTGCGTCCTTGTCGGTCCTCTGCAATGGCTAACGTTGTATTGTCTGGCGAAATAGCCAACGCCCCCATACGATAATATTCCACACCTTCTGCACGCTGGTTACCATCAACCAATACCGTCCATTCTTCTTGGCTGTCAATTGGACGCCGTTCATAAATTGGATAATTTTTACCCGACACCACTCTTGAACGGTAGGTATAACCATTAAAATTATAAGGAACCGATTCATCATCCTGCTTTACTCGAGAAAATAGCTCGTCATAAATTTCTTTTTTTAGTGGTTCACCTAATGCGAGTTGTTGCTCGGTATAGGCATTTTCTTGATTTAGATATTCAATAATCTCAGGGGACTCACGTTTATCATCCCTTAGCCAGTAATAATTATCGACACGAACATCCCCATGGGTTGTGATCGTGTAAGGCTGTTTTTTTGCTATTGGAGCTGGCATTCTATCCTCCGCAGCGCTCATGGCTGCATATAAACCCAAAAGTGTAATTACACAAAATTTTGCGATTTTGTTACGCATAGTTTATCCAATCTATTTTTCATTAAGAGTAAAATCAATAGGCATTCTGACCGTCACCCGACCATTTTTTAATATTTCTGACGGTGGAAGTGGTAATGGCGCCGCTCTTGATAAAACTTGCTGTGCTTCCCTATCTAAAGAACGTGTTCCTGAAGATGTCATTAACTCGCTATCGAGTAATATTCCTTGAGGATCGACCGTAAAAATAACCACGGGTTTACCCACTCGACTTCGACGTCCCGCATCTTCTGGGTAGCGCTTATATTTATTCAATTTTCCCAGCACCTGTGCTTCCCACTGTTTCCTTGCATCATCTTCAGATTGAGATTGGCTATTAAATTCCGCAGCAATTTGATGACTCTGTAAAGGCGCTGCTGCATCACTCGTTACAGGTGCATCATGAGCTTTCGAATCTGTCGTTTGTACCTTTTCTTCTGTCGGTTGCTGTTCACGCTTTTGTTTTTTAACCTCAGGTTTTGGTTTTTTATTGACCGTCTGCGTCACCAAAACTTCTGCTTGGTCATTCTTCGGTAATGCCGGGAGATCCACCTCTTCCGCTTGGGCTTGATGGGATTCACTCGCAACGGAAAGCTCCTGAACTTGCCCGATATTCACTTCGGTTAATTTTTCAGCCTGTGCTTCGATAGAGAGCTCCATTACCACCGATGGCGCAGGTAATGATTCGTCCCAGCGCACATTGTGAGTGTTCCAAATAAATAAGCCCACAATGGCAATGTGCAAAGCTATTGCCAATATGAGCCATATTCCCACTCTGGTGGCTCGATTCACATATCCACTTTCAAACGTTATTGTGCTCATGTTTATCTTACGTATATTCACAAAAATGCAAATGATAATTAATAACGAATGCGAATGGAAATTATTTATTAATAATTATGCCAATTACTTCACAAAATTAACCTTTTTAAAATCATTGAATTAATGAGGGACCTCAATTATTTAGGTGTGTACCACACATAATCAGCATGTAAATGGTCAATTTCCTCTCCTTCTTCAGAAATAATCAATACCTTCAAAGGCTCATTAGGTGCTAAATCTTGCACATGCAGAGGGACACCAATAGCCCTTGTGGCATGATATCCACCAGCAAATAAGAGCGCAGGTTCAGGTGCATTTAATAAACTTTGCGCCATGGCTCTATCACGTAATTGCTGGATCACTTTCATTTTATTAGCTTGGTCATCATCGACTTCTCCCCCATGGGAGCGCTTAATGGTGGCAAGGATCAGTTCTTGGACAATTGGCTGAGTTGAATGATTACCACTGAGTGTTGGTGGATTATTGTACGCTGTCTTAATTTCATCTGGGTTGAGGTTTGCCGCTAAGACAGGATAAGGCTGGGTGAGCAAATATTTAACTAACTCTCCGTATTGCTCCCATGGCCAACCACTATTCCAATGCAATACTTCTTGTAATTTTTCATCTCGAATATATGGGTTACCCTGCATCTGCTTTTGTACATTGCTCACTTTTGCTTGTTGATTTGGAGTGAACATCTCTAACAATACCGCACCTTGAGGGCGAACCTTGGGTAACTCTTGAGCAAGCCATTGTTCTATGTGGTGATGGTGAATATTGTCGTGTTTCTCACCAACCACGACCCGAGATGATTCGGCAAGTTGCTGTATCAGTTGCTGAGGTGTTATTGGCTGCCCTGATGCTAAATCAATAATTTTACCCGTCTGAGTCAGTTCCGGAGCCAATTGAAATGCAGATTTTGGTTTAGCCGCTGTACATCCTAGCTGTGTGAAACTGAAAAGAAGTAACATTCCCAAACCAAGAAATGAAGACTTTTTACTGAATAAATTCAAAGAACTTGCTGATATCATTATCTTTTCCATATTTTTAATTTTGAAGTCATTAAAAATACAGATAATGAGAATCATTTTCAAATAAAAAAGACTCCCATTACGAATAATGGAAGCCTTTATATTATGATTTGATTATTAATCAATCATTAAAGTGGATTTGTTTGCGCCTCAATTGCCGCTAACGCAACCATGTTAACTATACGACGAACAGAAGCGATTGGAGTCAGAATATGAACAGGTTTTGAAACACCCATAAGTACTGGACCAACCGTCACACCATCAGAGCTGGTGACTCGCAATAAGTTATAGCTAATACGTGCAGCTTCCATATTTGGCATGATCAACAAGTTTGCCGAACCTTTCAGTGGGCTATCAGGCATCACATCTTTACGGATTGATTCAATCAATGCCGCATCCGCATGCATTTCACCATCAATTTCTAGATTAGGCTCACGAGCCTTCACTAACGCTAAAGTATCACGCATTTTTTGTGCTGAGCTGCAATCGGAAGAGCCAAAGCTAGAACGAGATAGTAATGCGACTTTTGGTTCGATACCAAAACGACGAACAGTATCAGCAGCCATAATCGTGATTTCAGCTAACTCTTCTGGCGTTGGATCTTCATTCACATACGTATCGGCAATAAATGTATTTCCGGTTGGTAATAACAGCGCATTCATTGCCCCTGCCGCATGTACACCCTCGCGGAAACCGAACAAGTCTTTGACGATATTATAGTGCTCACTATAGCTGCCGACAGAGCCACAGATCATACCATCCGCTTCACCGCGCAGTACCATGATCCCACCGATAATGGTTGGATTACCAATGACGGCACGACGAGCCATTTCTTGAGATACGCCACGGCGCTTCATCACTTGGTAATACTCTTGCCAATACTCTTTGAAACGTGGGTCATTTTCGTTATTGACGACTTCAAAGTCTTTTCCTAACTCAATGTGTAAGCCCAGTTTCTGAATACGCATTTCGATAACGCTTGGACGACCAATCAAAATTGGGAATGCTAAACCGAGAGAAACTAATTCTTGAGTCGCATGCAGTACGCGCTCTTCTTCCCCTTCGGCTAATACAATGCGTTTCACTTCTTTTTTTGCTTGGGAGAAGATTGGCTTCATGAATAAGTTTGTTTTATGAACAAACTGGTTCAGTTTTTCTACATAAGCATCTAAATCTGCGATTGGGCGTGTTGCCACACCTGAATCCATTGCCGCTTTCGCAACAGCAGGGGCAATTTTAACAATTAGGCGAGGGTCAAACGGCTTAGGAATAATATATTCAGGACCAAAGAATAGGTCTTGGTTACCGTAAGCGGAAGCAACTTCTTCACTTTGCTCTGCAAGTGCTAAATCAGCGATCGCGTACACACACGCAAGCTTCATCTCCTCGTTAATCGTTGTTGCACCGACATCTAATGCACCGCGGAAAATGAACGGGAAGCACAGCACGTTATTCACTTGGTTTGGATAATCTGAACGACCGGTACAAATTATCGCGTCTGGACGCACTTCTTTTGCTAACGGCGGTAATATTTCTGGTTCTGGGTTCGCTAAAGCTAAAATTAATGGATCTTTCGCCATGGTTTTCACCATTTCTGGCGTTAAAAGGCGAGGTCCCGAGCAACCAAGGAAAATATCAGCATCAGGGATGGCATCCGCTAATGTACGTTGGCCATTATCGTCAATCGCATAAGCCGCTTTTGTCGCATCCATTTTTTCATCGCGACCTTTGTAAATAACCCCTTTGGAGTCACATACCGTGATATTTTCGCGTTTCAGACCTAATGCAACTAATAAATTCATGCAAGCAATTGAAGCTGCGCCTGCACCTGATACCACTAAGCGCACATCGCCAATATCTTTTTTAACAATACGCAATCCGTTAATTACTGCGGCGGTACAAATAATTGCAGTGCCATGTTGGTCATCATGGAAAACGGGAATATTCATCCGCTCACGCAATTTTTGCTCAATATAAAAACACTCGGGTGCTTTTATATCTTCTAAGTTAATCCCGCCAAACGTTGGCTCAAGTGAAGCAATAATATCAATTAATTTGTCAGGGTCAGTTTCATCAACTTCGATATCGAAAACATCAATGCCAGAGAACTTTTTAAACAATACCCCTTTTCCTTCCATGACCGGTTTACCAGCCAAGGCACCGATATTCCCTAAACCAAGAACAGCCGTTCCATTGGAGATAACCCCTACAAGGTTACCTTTCGCTGTATAACGGTATGCTTTCAGTGGATCTTCCGCTATTTCAAGGCAAGGCACAGCAACACCCGGTGAATAAGCGAGTGCGAGATCGCGCTGAGTGGTTAAAGGTTTAGTGGGGACTACAGTAATTTTCCCAGGATGTGGAAACTCATGAAAATCGAGAGCACTTTGTTTTAACTTATCATCCATCATCAAGTCCTTTCAAAATTGGTAAGGTAACAGCCATCACAGTATAAACACATCTTGTTAGCAAATCATGATCATGCCTATGATTTCCAGAAAAATCTCTCAATTACAATGAACTCTATACATTTTTCTTAAAAAATTTAAAGTAAAAACCCTATACGGATGCTGGAATGCTATTAATATTTATTAATAGCATTCCTAAAAGGCAATTTATTTTTCTCTATCTTAGTTATTATTCTTTCGAAATTAATGTATTATTAAAACGCTCTAAACATCCATTAATCATTAAAAATACTTGAACTTATAAAATCCATTCATTTATTTATGATAATACAAAAATAATTAACATCTGAATTAAGACTTTAGAAACTCATAGAATTTAAATTAATTGAATTTAAACTAGATTAACAATTGTTAATCTAAAAAATATCAAGACATAAAAAAGGAACCCTCTATGTCTAATCACACCGTTATGATCATTGATGAACACCCTATAATTAGGTTTGGACTATCCCAACTGATAAATACTGCAACTGATTTTCACGTCACTGATGAAGTCTGTAATTGTAAAGAAGCTTTAAATATAGCCACTACAAAACAGCCTAAAATGATTCTGATAGATACCATAATCCATGGTAATAAAACCTTTGAAACAATTAGGTTACTACGCAAGCATTGCACTAACAGTTACCTATTAGTCTTGTCTCTGTCTACAATGAAAACCGATATCTACTCCGCAATAGACGCCGGTGCTCAAGGCTATTTATTAAAAAATAGTGAACTCGACATGCTGATTAATAGTATGAAAAAAGCCATCGAAGGGCATCACGTCTTTAGTGAAAAAGTATATCAACATTTAATTACTCGACATCAATCAAAAGATCCACTCTCAACATTAACTCGAAGAGAATGTGAAATATTACACGAGATGGCTGCTGGATTAAAAAACAGAGAAATCTCTCAGCTACTTTTTATTTCAGAGGAAACAGTCAAAGTCCATATTCGAAATGTTTTAAAAAAATTACGTGTTCGTTCAAGGTTAGAGGCTAGCTTAATATACATGCGATCAAAATAATCATATTAAATAATATATTTTTTAATATAATCGCCATTAATAATATTTAATCATCCATATAGTATTATGAATATTAACGTCTCAATATTAATTATTATATCAATTAGTTTTTTAATTAATCTTTTCTATTCAAAGGGGTAGACCATATTTGTATTTTCCAGCATTATGTATGGCACACATTGTTAGCCATCAGAGGAAAATGACATGTCCAACACCCCTGTTTCTCCTTATGTTATGTACGGGATTAAAAACTGCGATACCATAAAAAAAGCCCGTCGCTATCTAGAAGATAACGGTATCCATTACCAATTTCATGACTATCGTGTTGATGGCATCAGTGATGAACTGCTTTCCACCTTTTTACAGCATATTGACTGGGATATATTAGTCAATAAAAGAGGCACTACGTGGCGTAAACTGAGTGATACTGAAAAAAATGCGGTTGTTGATGCAGCTAGCGCAAAAAAAGTGTTACTGGCAGAACCAGCGATGATCAAACGTCCAATCTTAATATCCGCAGATAACCGCTATTTAGTGGGATTTTCTGTCGATGATTATCAAAAATTCACACAATAGAAGGTGATAGAATGGATTGCCCTGTTATTCAACTTGCCAAAGAATTAATTTCTCGCCCATCTATCAGTCCTGATGATCAAGGTTGCCAAGACTTATTAATAGAACGCTTAAATAACGTCGGGTTTATTGTTGAAAAAATGCCATTTGGCGATACGCTTAATTTTTGGGCTTATCGTGGTCAAGATGGAAAAACATTAGCATTTGCAGGCCACACTGATGTCGTACCTGCCGGAGACCCCAACAAATGGAAGACAGAACCATTTACTCCGGTCATTATCAATCAACATCTTCATGGCCGTGGCGCAGCCGATATGAAAGGTTCAATTGCTGCCATGGTCGTTGCTGCTGAACGTTTTGTTGCAAAACATCCTAATCATACCGGGCGCCTTGCATTTTTAATTACATCAGATGAAGAAGCCAAAGCAACTCACGGTACAGTCAAAGTTGTGGAAGCCTTAATGGCACGTCATGAACCTGTCGATTACTGCTTAGTGGGTGAACCATCAAGTCAATCTGCACTTGGGGATATAGTTAAAAATGGACGCCGTGGTTCCATAACAGCCAATTTAACCATTATTGGAATACAGGGGCACGTTGCCTATCCACATCTTGCCGATAACCCTGTGCATAGAGCAACTCACTTTTTACAAGAATTAGTCACCACAACGTGGGATGAAGGTAACCAATATTTCCCAGCCACGAGCATGCAGATTGCAAATATTCAGGCAGGCACTGGGGCGAATAATGTGATCCCTGGTGAACTTAACGTTCAATTTAATTTTCGTTTCAGTACTGAACTTACAGATACCATCATTAAAGAACGCGTTACCGAAATGCTCGACCGTCATGGGTTGAATTACCATTTAGACTGGGTCTTATCTGGGCAGCCATTCTTAACCGGTGAAAGTAAATTGGTCAGTGCCACTGTACAAGCGATTCAAGAATTGACGGGGCGCACCACATCACTGTCCACCAGTGGTGGAACCTCCGATGGTCGCTTTATTGCCCAGATGGGAACGCACGTTATTGAACTAGGCCCACTAAATGCCACTATCCATAAAGTGGATGAGTGTGTCAGTGTTGATGACCTACAAAAATTAGCACTGGTTTATGAACGCATCATGGAGTTACTGATCTTATGATCACAATCGACATGCTAACAGGCCGTTGCACCGACCATTTAGTGACATTAGGTGGTAACCACATGTTACAATTTAATGCGACTAAAGCCTTTCTAGCCATGCAACAAGCGGCTGCAAGAGCGGGTTTTAAATTACAGTCAGCAAGCGCATTTCGAGATTTCTCCCGTCAACAGTTAATTTGGAATGAGAAATTCACAGGTAAGCGCCCTGTTCTTGATGCCCATAGTCAACCTTTAGATATTTCCACTCTGACTGAAGGTGAGCGCTGTGAAGCTATTTTACATTGGTCAGCTTTACCGGGAGCAAGCCGCCATCATTGGGGAACCGAAATTGATGTTTATGACCCTTTGCGTATTCCAGCAGGGCAAACACTGCAATTAGAGCCTTGGGAATACGAAGCTGGCGGTTATTTAGCAGAACTCAATGAGTGGCTGAGTGAAAATATGGCAACCTTTGATTTTTATCGCCCTTTTACCGCGAAAGATGGCGGAGTGGCTTACGAACCTTGGCATATTAGTTACTGGCCTTTATCGCATCAGGCAGAGCAGTTGTTAACACCTGAAGTAATTAGACAAGTGCTTATCGAAGAGGATATTTATGGAAAAAGCTGGTTATTAGCTAATTTAGACTCTGTTTTTAACCGCTATATAAAAATTCCTGAATAAACCTGTTTTCATTTCACTCAGCGTTATGCTGCTGAGTGAAATTTAATTCCGTCACGGTGCGGTTTTATCCTGATCTGACGAGGGAACATCAACCACTGGTAACCGGTACATAAAGATCAGTAACCAACACATTCCTATAAATAATCCAATCTTTAGCCACCAAAACCCGACGACCCAAATTGAAAATGTAAAAGTTATCGTGATCAATGCCATCGCTTTCGGTTTTACACCTTTAGGTAAAGCGCGATAGGTTTGCCAATGACGTAAATAACCACCAAACCATGAGCGATATAGTAGCCAATTATGAAATCGTGGTGAAGAACGCGAAAAGCACCATGCCGCTAACAATAAAAAACAGGTTGTTGGCATGACGGGTAAAATAACTCCCAAAAAAGCCAAACCGACAGCAAGCCATCCTACGGTAATGAATATGATTTTTTTTATATTCATCCCAGCTCTCCCGTAAAAACACAAAACATGGTTAAATGGCTCCACTAACATTATTGTAAACTCACCTTTCGGCTGTTCTACACAGTATTATGATTAATATAAGAAGGCAAATATGCAATGGCTCGCAGATTACTGGTGGATCATTTTACTTTTACTCGTCGGTATTATCTGGAATTCAGTAAAAGAAATGATGCGACTAGATCCTAAAAAATATTTAGAAGACAAACCTGAAATTCCACCTCACCAAGACAATAACCACTTGTGGGATGATGAGGATGAGGACTGGCCTAAAGACAAAAAGCGTTAACTTTCTGCTTAAGAGCTTGAAGCTGATCAGGTTGATATTCTGCCAGCCACTGCCCAACTTCTGCTCTTGCTTGCTTTAACCATTGCTTTTGCCCTGTCAGTTTTAATGTTTGAACAATCTGTTCAATTGATAAACCTTGTATAAAATGAAGACTCAGGACAGAAGTCGATAGTGCATGTTGCTGCCCCTGAAGCCATTTTAAATATCGCTGTATCGCCGCTGAACTCGCGGAAACAGAACGGTGATAGTCACTAAAACCTATCAATTCTAGCCAATCTTCCTCTATTAAGCGTTGGTCAGCGGATATTTTCAGACTAAATTCATTCAAATCAGTGCGCCAGAAATTATCTCTTTGCAATAAATACTGCCCTTTATTGCAAAGTTCACCAGCAACTGCGGATAAAGGCAGTACCGCCATTGCAGTAAAACAGCCACTACTAGCTTCAATATGGCTACCAATACGCACCAGATGGAAACCCGCAGATTGCCAAAATGCCAGTAATTCTGGCGTTAAACCAAAGCTAACCGACAAGAAATCTACCCCATCAGCATTTGCCTGCTCAATCTGTTGCTGAAGTAATTGGTACCCGATTTTCTTACGACGATATAAAGATGCTACTGCGATACGCATAACCCGCCGAGAAATTAGTTGTGGCGCAGTAGGAAAATAACTATGAGCCGCAAGTGATTGAGCGACTAAGTTACCTCGAGGTCGACGCTGCCCAGCCCAAATTTGCCAACTCAATGACGTATCTAATCCGCCCTCATCCACCATCCACAGTGCGCCTATATGAGCTTGCTGCTGCCCATTTTGCACACTCGCAATGGCAAAGTGTTGCTGTTGAGCATCCAATAAACGCCGTAGATCTAACGGGGATGTTCGGTAATGAGCTCCAGTCAGTAATCCGTAAAACCCTTGAAGCTGATTTAGATTATGAGTGAGTTGCTGTTGATTAATAGAATAGACTCTCACCGGAGCATCAACCCAAGGAATTGGCGTTGGCTCGCAAAGTAACAAACCTTGATTAATCACATTTTCTAGAGGGTCATGGGGTGCAAAGCGGATTGGTTCACTCAATTCTAGTGAGGTAAAATTATCTACGCTATCACAGAATTTCACCATAAAACCCCGCCCCGTACCTTCATAACCATCAACCGTGGTTGTCATTAACACTCGAGGAAAATAAGTAATGAGCTGGCGCAATATATGAGTTGGGATCGTAGCGGCTTCATCAATAATTAGCCAGTCTGCATCAATAGGCTGACCTGATTGGCAATATTTTAATAGTGCGTCAGGCGCCCAAAAATTTAAGGCTTTTTTAGCGAAAGATTCCAATGTGCCTATCGTCACTTTAGCTGGAGCACAGCACCAACACTCGCCTTGCCATTGATTTATCAGCATTCCAGCAACGGTCGATTTTCCTCTTCCTCGGGCAGCAATAATACCCCAAACGCCCTGTTGCGCAGATAATAATTGATGGAGTATTTGCTGTTGTTGAACTGTTGGTTCCCCCGTCGGAGGATGCCATTCTGGGCTATCAGGTAATGAACGATAGGAAAACCCAACATTTTGTTGGTAAAGCAGCACATCAGGGGACGATAACACTGTTCGTTGAAGATGGCGTACAAAATTCGGTGTTGGAATAATGCCTAATTGCTCATTCCAACGCAGGCTATCTGTATCATTTTTCTGAGCCCAATGCTGTTGAGCTGGCGTGCATAGCACCAATAAACTACCTGCTTTCAACGTTCCCGCAAGCATAGCAAGTGCTTCAGAATGTAACCCTGATCGGGCATCAAAAATGGCGTGAGTAAATTCTCGCCCCAACAGTAAATGTGCTTTTTCAGGTAAAATACTGTCAGGTAAATCCGCAGATACACACAACCAGTCACCACGTAATTGCTGTCTGAATTGTACCAGCTGTGATTCTACCCAATCACTTTCTCCTGACAGCACCAATAAACGGCGGTATCCGCTGCGTTGTAGTTGCTGAACAATTGCGTCTAATGGTATATCCATCGGTAATCTATGACTTACCAATCAAGAGAGAGAGTATCCCTGCTGCGATCAATGGCCCAACAGGAACCCCACGAAATAGTGCAACACCAATAACCGTTCCTACCAATAAACCAGCTACTGTTGAGGGTTGATGTCCCATTAATGCCACACCTCGGCTACCTAGCCAAGAAACCGCTATACCGATGACAATCGCCAATAACGACTTCCAGTTTAAAAAGGAGTTAAAGACATCGTGAGCTGATATTTTGCCACTCGCAATCGGAGCCATGACACCAATAGTTAAGATCAAAATCCCGATCGTTAGACCATATTTTTCAACCCATGGGAAAAAATGATTAAGCGGAGTGATCCGCACAACCAAGAGAAATAGCATTGCGAGTGTCACTGTCATGTTATGGCTGATAATGCCCAGCCCCGCAAGAACCAATAAAATGATCAGTGTTGGGTCAACTTGACTCATGGGTACCCCTGTAAAATTAGTGCTCAGCTTTCACTCAGTACAAATAATGTAGATAGGACAAATTTGCTGTGTATGTTATTGATCTGATTTTAAAGAAGCAAATTTTACCAACTTAAATAGCAATATTTGCAGTTTATCCTAAAACTAACTTATTTTTATGCTTTAAATCACCCTGCACATAGCAACTTAAGTTAAATAATTAGGATATAGAACACTCTAGATTCTATTCATAGTGACCTTAACCATTTTTTTAGTCGATATTTTTCAAGCTATAGCTATTTAAGCTAAAAAGACTCGAAAAAAAATTACTCTCCAGACAGCCTTAATGCAATTCGTATAATAGATTATGGAAACCTATAAACCTATTAGCTAGGATTGCAGCTATGTCACAACCTTTAGCGCACCATTCAAACGCCCGCTTTATTGCGCTTCGTTTGTGTCCCGGAGAGGACGTCGTTCTCACCTTGCGACAAAAAATTAAGCAACATCAACTTTATGCCGCATTTATTGCTGGCTGTGTCGGAAGCTTAACCGATGTCGCATTACGCTTTGCAGGACAAGAAAATACCCACTTCACCTCGGGTAAATATGAAATTGTTTCTTTAATTGGCACCCTAGATGCCGAAGGGGAACATCTTCATCTCGCTGTTTCCGATGAAAATGGACACATGAGTGGCGGTCATATGATGCCCGGCTGTACTGTCAGAACCACGCTTGAATTAGTTATCGGTGAATTAGAGAACGTTCAGTTTACCCGAGAGCATTGCCCACTTTCTGGGTATGAAGAGTTGGTGATTACTGAACGTTAATTTTCATTATTGGGTTTAATTTTTATTTCTAAGGGATCAATCTATCATGGCAAATTCGTCCATTATTTCTAGCCGTACCTTGGCTCTCATCGTATTTTCTATTGCAATCAATATGATTGCTGGGCAATTAAGCTCAATGCTAAAACTGCCTATTTTTCTTGATTCAATTGGTACGCTCATTTGTGCCTTACTTGCGGGCCCTTGGGTCGCTGTATTCAGTGGATTACTCACTAACTTGCTTTGGGGATTAATCAGCAGTCCGATCGCCGCCGCATTCGCACCCGTGGCGATGATGATTGGTCTTAGTGCAGGATTGTTGGCTCGTGCAGGAGGATTTCGAACTTTGCCCCGCGTGATCTTATCGGCAATTATTATTACCTTAGCACTCATGATTGTTGCCGTTCCTATCAGAACTTATCTATTTTCGGGTACCACTGGCAGCGGCGCTGACTTCTTTGTAGCCTATCTGTATGCCATCGGTGATGGTTTACTCGAATCCGTTGCTATTACCGTATTAGGTGCAAATATTGCTGACAAAATTATTTCTGCCATCATCGCGTGGCTGTTAGTGCGCCGCTTACCTGAACGCGTCCAACGCGGCTTCCCCAATATGGCCAAGGTTCGCTAGGGGTTCGTCATGCACCCTTTTACATCATTAACACTCTGGTTCTGGTTTAGTGCCAGCACACTCATGTTGCCCCTAGGCTGGGCACTCATCTTGATTGCTTTCGGTGCATTTGCCGCAGTGATTTTACGCTCAGCCTCGTTCTACCGCTGGAAATTTATTGCCTGGATTATGCTACCGATGGCTGCGGGACTATGGCTGATTCATGGGGGTTGGTTAAGTGAACTATTGACAGGTTCACCGCCGCCAATCACCCAGCAACAAAAAGCGATGGCACTATGGTTTCGTTTGTTAGCTATCATTAGTGCATCCCAATTGTGGCTACAATATGTTCCCACTGAACGCTTTATCCGTGCATTATTTGCCAGTCGACTTCCCGCTAGCTTCGCATACTTATTGGCGGGTCCTCTATTATTAGTGGAGCAATTGCGCCAGCAACTTTCCAGTATTCGTGAAGCTCAGTTAGCCCGTGGCGTTCCTCTAGATGGCAATTTTTGGCAAAGATTAACCTCATTGCCCACCCTTTTATTACCTTTGGCAAGTAATGCCTTATCTGAACTCACTGTTCGTAGTGCGGCTCTAGATATGCGAGCTTTCCGCTACACGAAAAATAGAACCACGTTAAATCCGCCAGTAGACAGCCTTTTTCAAAAAAGGCTTCGTATTGGAATGTTCTTCCTCCTTTTTATTGAAGGAGGTTTGGCGATATGGTTATAAATATTAAACAAATGACCTTTACACCTAAAGGCTCTGAAACACCTTTGCTTGGCCCCTTAGACCTACAATTAGCGCAAGGAGATTGGCTGTGTATTCTGGGTGGTAATGGGAGTGGAAAAAGTACCCTCGCTCAGCTATTAGCAGGCTGGTATCCTGACCAACTAAGCGGACTTTTATCTGGCACGTCGTTAGTACTTTCACAAGAAATTGGCCAAGGGACTCTCGTTAACTTAGCCGCAAACCGACAATGGGTCCAACAATCCCCTCAACTACAGTTGTCGGGTTGCACTTTTTCTGTTGAACAAGAAGTTGCATTTGGACCAGAAAACCTCGGGCTATCACCTGAAGAGATTCAGCAACGGGTCGAACATGCTTTAGAATTAACCTTCTGTGATTGTTTACGTACCCGCCATCCTGCAACGCTTTCTGGCGGTGAGGCTCAACGCGTTGTCTTAGCCTGTGCCATTGCCATGCGTCCTCAACTCCTTCTGTTAGATGAAGCATTTAGTCGCCTAACACCTGCGGCAACCGAGCGCCTGCTATCTCAACTAAAGCAATATTCTCAATTGACTGGCTGTTGTATCGTTCTATTTGAACGCCATTTACTTCCAGCTCTCCACTTTTGCAATAATTTCATGCTATTAGAGCAAGGAAAATCTGTCGCTATAGGCGATATTGAGCAGGTTTTTCTTCCTGCACAACGTACCATTAATATGCCTGATGCATGGCGAGTTATTGGCTATCTCATTCAAAGCGGGGTTTGGGATCAGGGAATTCCTCGTAATGAGCAACAACTATTACAAAGAATGAGAGCGTACTATGCTACAAATTAATGACCTTAGTTTTCGCTGGACGCCGAACGCAGAGGACGCAATCAGCCAATTATCATTGATGGTTAAATCGGGAGAATGGTTGGCTTTAGTTGGCGATAATGGTGCGGGAAAATCAACACTTTTGCGCTTAATCGCGGGATTGTTATCTCCCACAAAGGGAGACGTTAATTTCGAACATCAATCTGTCAGCCACTACCGCGCGGTAGAACGAGCCCAACAGATTGGCATCTTATTTCAAGAGGCCGAAAAACAGATATTTCACAGCAGCGTTAAAGAAGAAATCCGTTTTGGCTTACGCCGGTTAAAACTATCCCATACAGAAAGCCAACGGCGTCTTCAACAGGCCCTCGATATTTGTCATCTTACCGAGGTTTCTGATAAGCACCCTCTAGATTTACATTCAGCGCAGCGTCGTATGGTCGCTGTAGCCTGTTTAACAGCGGTAGCACCAAAGCTTCTACTTCTTGATGAACCCAGTCGCGATTTTGATGCTCATTGGCTAGGCTGTTTTGAAAATTGGCTACAGCTTCAACGTAAACAAGGCACTACAGTCATTGCCATCAGCCATGATTTGGATTTTGTGGCTAGGAATTTTCAGCGCGCAGTGCATTTATCTAAAGGTTGCTTAATTGCTGATGGCGCTGTTGCTGATGTTTTATACCATCCAGAGTTACAACCCGATTCACGACTTCCTGCCCCCACATTGCAGGCACTAAGCCGACACCTACAATTACCTATTGAGAATAATGCCAAGTCATGGAGTGACGCTTTTTTAGCTCGGCATCACATCTCATGACAAAAAAATAGCCTGCATAGCAGGCTATCTTGTCACTGTTTTCGTGAACTTAATCAAGTTTTACGCCAATGCGACGAGCAACTTCTTCATACGCTTCAATCAGCCCACCAAGGCTTTGACGGAAACGGTCTTTATCCATTTTATTTAGCGTTTCTTTGTCCCATAAACGGCTACCATCTGGAGAGAATTCATCGCCTAGAACTACCTCACCGTTGAATAGGCCAAACTCAAGTTTGAAATCGACTAAGATCAGACCTGCATCAGCAAAAATTTTGCTCAATACCTCGTTAGCTTTGTAGCTTAATTCACGCATTTTCGCTAAATTTTCTTTACTTACCCAACCGAAAGTTTCGCAATAAGATTCATTGACCATTGGGTCATGTTTAGCATCATCTTTTAGGAATAAATCAAATAAAGGTGGATTTAATACCATTCCTTCTTCAACGCCAAGACGCTTGACTAAGGAGCCTGCTGCACGGTTACGAATAACGCATTCTACGGGTACCATATCTAATTTTTTAACTAAAGCTTCAGTATCAGATAACAGCGCTTCCATCTGTGTTGGAATGCCTGCTTCTTCTAGCTTAGTCATAATGAAATGGTTAAATTTGTTATTGACCATTCCCTTGCGGTCAAATTGCTCGATACGCTCCCCATCGAGTGCTGATGTATCATTACGGAACTCCAAAATTAATAAATTCGGATCCTCTGTGGTATAGACAGTTTTTGCCTTGCCACGATACAACTCAGCTTTCTTTTGCATCTTACACACTCCAGAGATGTGATTAAACTAAATAGAAACCAACCTGCACAGCAGATTCAGATAAGTAACAGTAGAATTAAACCTGTAAAAAAACCGTCTTCATTGTTAATTTTCTGCTCTGATTCAGTCAGTTATCGATAAACTTACACCTTAAGCCTAACTTACTGATATTCAATATTTTATAATTAACTACCAATTATGATAATAAAATTTACGTGCGGACGCAAACGATTACTTAGCCGTGAATACTGATTTTTTGTCCATTGGTTTGTCGTGAGAATTTTTAGGTGATTAAAATGAAATAGTACGAAACTACAGTAATGGATGTTTACTAATTACCACCAACTTATGAGTATAAACGTCAATATCCGTGCCCCACAGCTGGTTTACCCATTGAGAGAAAAACTCTGCTTCGTTTTGAATTTGAGTTAATGGTCTGTCTTCAATGGTTCCATCTGAAGCATAAATATAATAGTCTTGATGGAATGCCCATGAAATCATAATTTCCCAAAAACGTTGCCCATCACGAGTGTGTTCTTCATCCGTAACCATAATGCTATGACTATCCAACAAATGGATGAAGAATATACGAGGCAAATCTCCAATATTAGTTTGATGTAGATGAGATACCGTACGCCAAACTTTAATTTGGGTACATGTCGTTTCCCCAAATATGATATCTGTGCGGAATCTCAATTCAAGTAAATAAACTGTTTCAGGGATCCCATCAGTTGATAACAATCTATATTGTTCTTTTTTAAGTGATTTAACTAGCCGATACCCTTTCGGAATAACATAACCTGGTAAATCAACATTCACGACACCATCCCGAATAAAACTTTCGGTATGAGCCTGATTATTCTGAGGATCCCTAAGTTTATAATTAAACTCAGCCCCTGATATTTGTCTTGGCATCGAACTATTATCTCTATCTGTCGTTAGTTTTGATGCGTTATTATCCACGACTCTATCCTCTTTGTTCACCCATATTGACTGAAGTATATCCGAAAAATAGCGTTGGATACATTAACCGTTAGAGTGATAATTAAACGATTTTATTACATTTAGCTCACTTTATTTGAGCGTTTGAGTAAAAAAAAACGCCACCCAATCGGATAGCGTTTCTTTATGAACCAATAAGCTAAATAAACTTATTTTTTAGTTGGAGCTTTACTAAAAGCGGCTTTCAGCGCAGCAACCATCTCATCATTTTGTTTCTGAGTTAATGGCACACCTTTAGTATTGATAAACTGTAAGCTACTACGGTTATTCAAGTCACCCACTTGGACTTTATAGTCATCTTCTGGCACCGAAGGATCATCAATTCCCAACGCTTGCCATTCAGAGCTACTCAGCCCTTTGTAAGTCACCATCACAGAACCCGCTGAGCGGCTACGATCACCCACTTTCATGCCAACACTTTCTAATGCATGTGGTAAACGCTCCCAAACTGCATCGTATGGTGCGCGTACGATAACAACTGGTAATCCCGTGTCATTACTGCCGGTCTGCACATCAATAATGCCATACGCGCTTTGTAGGCTATTTTTACTTGAGGTGTCACGTAAGGCATAAAGAGCATCAGTTAAATCGTTTAATAACAATTTATTATAGCGTTGAACTTCAACTGCATCAGTCACTGACTCATTACCTTGGCGTAGACCTAAATTGGTCACAGTTAAGGCAATCATGCCACCTTCCGGTTGAACAGTCACTTTATGTCGACTTTCTAATGGCACGTTTTCATCCGCACGATCCCACTTAATCCAGTCAGTTTCGATAAAACGAGAACCATCATTTTTACTGGATACTGGAATACCGCGTTGCTCTAAAATCATCGCAACTTGTGACCATAACGCACTATTTTCAGGTGTATTTTCTAGCAACAAACGACTTGCTTCAGCGCTATTCTCAGTACGAGAGCCGGATAATTGTGAAATCGTCAATACAGGAGGACGAATATCAAGTGCCTTACCTACTGCGCCAGTGGATGTAGTCTTAGGAAGATCATATTCACCATTCGCCGCAGGTAATGTAATTCCTTGAGGCACATTCAATGCTTTCAATGGCGCAGCACTAAGATATTCTTCATCACCACTGACCTGACGTTTATAGCGCTGATCGCTGGAACAGGCTGCCAGTAACACGACAAGTGACAGGCCAGCAACCTTCATAACCTTCGATTTTTGCAATAATGTTGCCATTAAAATTCCCTAAATTTTACAGTAAGCCAGCGAGCTTCATGGCATCCTCAACCTTTTGCTGCCCTGATACTGTTAGCGGTGTCATTGGTAACCGTAACGTATCATCAGCGATGAGGTTAAGACGATGGCATGCCCATTTCGCTGGTATTGGATTTGGCTCAACAAATAACTGATGATGAAGCCCCATCAGTCGTTTATTCAATTCACGGGCTTCAGTATATTTGCCCTCAAGCGCTAAGTCACACATTTTTACCATCAGCGCAGCAGCCACATTGGAAGTGACGGAAATTACCCCTTGACCACCAAGTTGCATAAAATCAAGTGCTGTTGCATCGTCACCAGATAGCAGGACAAAATTTTCATCAACCAGCTCTTTGATTTGGTGAACCCTTGCTAAGTTCCCTGTTGCTTCTTTAATTGCAACAATATTCGCCAATTTCGCCAAGCGCCCCACAGTTTCTGGTAATAAATCACAACCAGTACGTGATGGTACATTATAGAGAATTTGTGGCAAGCTGGTGTTTTCTGATATCGCTTTAAAGTGTTGGTATAAACCTTCTTGTGACGGTCTATTATAATAAGGAGTTACCGTCAGGCAAGCAACTACGCCACTGTGTTCAAACTCTTGAGTTAACGAAATTGCTTCTGCTGTTGCGTTGGCGCCAGTGCCCGCAATAATAGGAATGCGCCCATCTGCTAGCTCAAGGGTTGCTTTAACGACATCCACATGTTCTTTATGGTTAAGTGTTGCCGACTCCCCGGTAGTTCCTACAGAAACAATGGCTGTAGTTTTGTTTTCTACATGATAATCCACCAGCTTTTTCAAGCTTGCTCTATCAACGTTTCCAGCTGAGTCCATTGGTGTAATAACGGCAACAATACTTCCCGTTAAAAAATCTTTGTAGTGTGCGTTTTGATTTGCCATCACGATATCCCCTAAATAGATGAGTTCCCATGTTACTTTTTCATTTCAAAGAATAAAACCACCCAAACGCAAGATTTTAATGAATTTTGTTAATGCCAATGACATTAACTTAAATAGAAGTAATAATTCAGCAGTATTTGTCGCAAGAGTGAATCACTTTACTTGGCAGACTCACAATTTTATGGTTTCCTTAGCTTCATCTAGGGTCAACACCATTCTGACCATAATTTAGTCAAATAAGGAACAAACTTTGCCTAAGACTGAACCGCAATTTCTTGTTATTACTGCGCTGGGAACAGATCGTTCGGGCATCGTGAATACGATTACACGTCTTGTCAGCGAGTGTGATTGTAATATTGAGGATAGCCGACTCGCTATGTTTGGCGAGGAATTTACATTTATCATGATGTTATCAGGGAGTTGGAACGCTATCACATTGTTAGAAGCGATCTTACCCACCAAAGGTGCTGAGCTTGATCTGCTGATTGTGATGAAAAGAACGCACAGCGTGAAAAAAACCTACTATCCTTCAACTGTAACGATCAATGTTGTTGTAGATGATGCTCCTCGCATCGTCGAACAGTTCACAAATTTACTCACCACGCAACACTGTAATATTGCTGAACTAGTATCAAAAACACAGCCTGCTAATGAAAATATGCCCGCTCAATTAGAAATCCAAATTACAGCCCATGATCCTCTGGATGATAATGGCATAATTATAAAGAATAAATTTCAACAACTATGTACAATGCTAAGTGCCAAAGGCAACATCAGTATTGTTAACAATCCCAAAATGCAGAGTTAACGGAGATATATGCAATGAACCCATTGAAAGCCGGTGATAAGGCGCCTCAATTTAGCCTTCCTGACCAAGATGGTGAGATCATCAATCTTTCTGATTATCAGGGGCAACGCGTATTAGCTTATTTTTATCCTAAAGCAATGACCCCAGGTTGTACTGTTCAGGCTTGTGGCCTGCGTGATGAGATGGATACACTAAAATCAAAAGGTGTCGAGGTTTTAGGTATTAGTACAGATAAACCAGAAAAATTGGCTCGTTTCGCTGAAAAAGAGTTATTAAACTTCACTCTGTTATCCGATGAAGATCATCAAGTTTGTGAGCAATTCGGTGTTTGGGGTGAAAAACAATTTATGGGGAAAACCTACGATGGGATTCACCGTATTAGTTTTCTTATTGATGCAAACGGCACCATTGAACATGTTTTTGACGATTTTAAAACCAGTAATCACCATGAAATCGTTCTAGCGTATATCAACGCTCACGCCTAATTAAACAAAAAGGTTGCCGAATATTTTAGGCAACCTTTTTCTTTTCTGCTTACTTTTGACTTCTATGATAAGTTTTTATCTGGTGTTTCAACATCATTCACATCTTGAGGCCACGCGTTAATGACTGCTTTAATCAATGTCGCTAACGGAATAGCAAAGAACACGCCCCAAAAGCCCCATAATCCACCAAAAATCACCACGGATAAAATGATGACTAATGGATGCAAATTCACAGCTTCTGAATAGAGTAATGGCACCACAATATTACTGTCCAAGCCTTGAATAACCAGATAGACAATCAATAACGACCAAAATTCACTACCCACTCCCCACTGGAATAACGCCACGAGCACGACAGGAATTGTCGCCGCTACAGCACCGATATAAGGAATCAAGACAGAAACCCCAACCAACACAGATAAAAGTACTGAATAGCGCAAATCAAAATAAGCAAACCCAATATAGGTACAGACCCCAACAATAACCATTTCCGTGACTTTACCACGTAAATAATTGGTGATTTGTTGATTCATTTCTAGCCATACTTTGCTGACTAATAAACGATTTCGAGGTAATAGTTTTAGAAAGCTTTTCGAAATTCTTTCTTTATCTTTCAATAAGAAAAATATCATCAATGGAACCAGAACCAAATAAATTGCAAGAGTGAAAATACCAATCAATGAAGCAACTGACGCTTTAACCACTGAGTCCGCAACATTTGACAACCTGCTACGAATATTATCTGCCATCATATCGATGATCCCGGCATCAACGAGAGCGGGATATTGCTCCGGCAGTTTTTGTGCAAATTCACTAAAACGAGTGACCATGTTTGGTAAATCTGCAACCAAATTCATCCCTTGTTGCCATGCTGTAGGTGCAATAATTAGGATCACCATGGCACTAATTCCCGCAAATAAGGTCAAAATGATGCTAACCGATAAAACACGGGAAAGACCGATACGTTGAAGCAAATGAGTTGGCCATTCAAGTAAATACGCAAAGACAATTGCGACTAATAATGGAGCCAGTATACTGCTGAAGAAAAATATGACCAAAAAGCCAATGACTAGCAGACTAAACAATGCAACTGCTTGCGGGTCAGCAAAACGCCGACGGTACCATTGTAAAAACATCTCTAACATTTATTGGCTCCTGGGAAGGTCAAACAAGGACAGTTCCTAAATTGAAGAAAATTATACCGAATAACAGATTTTACGATAGCTTTTGCTATCATATCTCCTAATTAATTCGCGTTTTCTGTAGGTGATAAGTGAAGATATGCACCATGACTAAAAAATTGAAATATCCATTACTGGCTGTATTCATGTCTGCGCTGATCCATGGCGCTATATTACCTGCATATAGTTCCGTCGAAGATACCTTACCAGATATTGGTACCACAGCTGGCGGTACACTGAGCATCAACCAAGAAATCATAATGGGCGATGCAATTACTCGCCAAATTCGAGGCAGTACGCCTTTAATTTATGATCCGCTGCTTACCCAATATATTAACAAGCTTGGGCAACGTTTAGTGACCAATGCGGATTCAGTTAAAACTCCATTTAAGTTCTATTTAGTCAATAACCCAAATATTAACGCCTATGCCTATTTTGGTGGTAACGTCGTATTGCACTCCGCCCTATTCCGCTATAGCCAAAATGAAAGCCAGCTAGCATCTGTTATGGCGCATGAAATATCTCACGTGACTCAGCGCCATTTGGCGCGAATGATGGAAGACCAAAAAGCCACTACGCCACTGGCTATTGCAGGAACCATTGGCTCATTGCTACTCGTAATGGCAAACCCACAAGCTGGTTTTGCCGCCTTAACAGGGACCATGGCAGGTATGCAACAAGGGATGATCAGCTTCACTCAAGCGAATGAGCAAGAAGCCGACCGTATCGGTTTACAGACCTTACGCCGCTCTGGTTTTGACCCACATGCGATGGCTGATTTTATGCAAATAATGTCAGACCAAACGCGCTATATGTCAAAGCCACCTGAAATCCTACTTACTCACCCTTTGCCTGATAGCCGTTTAGCGGATGCACGCAACCGTTCTAACCAATATCCAAAAGTTAGCGCGCCATCCTCTCTCGATTTTATGTTGGCTCGAGTACGTATCTTGTCCATGTATAGCGCCGACCAAAAAATTGCACTAGACCAAATCTTGGATAATTACAGTAAAGGCAATGCCCAAGAACAACTGGCCGCCAAATATGGTCAAGCTTTACAATTATCACAAGATAAAAAATATGCCGAAGCAGGCGCTATCCTGTCAGAATTATTGGCCAAACAATCAGATAACCCATGGTTTATTGACTCAATGACAGATATAGACATTGAACAAAAGCAGGTTGGAAAAGCAGTAACCCGCCTACAAAACGCCCTGAAAAAATCACCAAAAAATACGGTATTTATTGTTAACTTAGCCAATGCGTACGTGAATAGCGGTCAATATCAAGATGCCAGCAAGCTATTAAATAAATATACGTTTGATTACCCAGATGACCCGATAGGATGGGATTTGTTGGCAGAAGCATCGGCTAAACAAGGGGATCGCAATGCGGAACTTGCCGCCTATGCAGAAGGTATGGCACTACGTGGTAACTATGACACTGCCATTAATTATTTGAGTGAAGCTAGCCGTAGAAGCCGTTTAGGTAGCTACGATCAGCTACGATTTGATGCGCGCATTGATGAGCTAACAAAGCTGAAAGAACGTGATAGTAATGCAAAACCGTAAGGACCAATAATCATGACAGATTCAATTAAAATTTATCATAACCCACGCTGCTCAAAGAGCCGTGAAACCTTGGGTTTATTGCAAGACAAAGGTATTACGCCGACGGTGGTTGAATATTTAACAACACCGCCCTCAGTTGCAGAAATTGAAAACCTATTGAAAATGCTAGGATTCAGTGATGCACGCCAACTAATGCGCACCAAAGAAGAGTTATATAAAGAGTTGAAATTAGCAGATACAACCTTAACTCAAGCGCAACTCATTAAAGCCATGCATGATAATCCAAAATTAATTGAGCGCCCTATTGTTGTTAAAGGCAAAAAAGCGAAATTAGGTCGCCCACCGGAGCAAGTACTAGAGATTTTATAAGTGAAATATTTGGCAGTCGATTGGCTGCCAAACTTTTATAACTTTAGGATATTTTTTACGAAGGGAATGGTCATCTTACGCTGCGCAACAATAGAAGCATGATCAAGCTTATTCAAAATATCAAATAGCGTCCCCATTTTTCTATCTAGCCGTTTTAAAACAAAACGACAGACATCTTCAGGTAATTCAAACCCACGAATACTAGCACGCAACTGTAATGCATGGATTTTATCTTCATCACTCAGCGGATGAAGTTTATAAATTTGCCCCCAATCTAAACGAGAGGCTAAATCAGGAAGTTTTAAATCAATTTGACGAGGAGGTCTATCCCCTGTAATCAGCAAACAGGTTCGCCCAATCTCTAATATGCGGTTATATAAATTGAAAATGGCCATTTCCCACTCTTCATCACCTGCAATGCACTGGATATTGTCAATGCAGACAAGGGATAAGTGTTCCATACCCTCTAAAACTTCAGGTACGAAATAGGCCCGTTTATCGAGAGGAACATAACCGACGGCAATACCTTGCTCTGAAAGTTCAGCACAAGCCGCATGTAGTAAATGGCTTTTACCGCCGCCTTCTCGAGACCAGTAATAAATATAACTGCCATGAGGTTGGTTAATCGCTGTTTTAAGCGCTGACAGCAACCCTTCATTCTCCCCCGCATAGAAACTTGCAAAGGTTTCATCATCCGGAAGATAGAGTGGTAGTGATAGCTGAGATGGTGTGTTCAGAAGCGCCTCTGATTGTACAATTCAATTAACGCCGATAAGTTTATCATAAATACCAAGGATAGATGAACACTCAGAACGTTAATTGCCGGAGCTTTAGCCACTCCGGCAATTTATTTTGTATTACCGCTTATTTATTTTTCTTTTCTTCCACAACATCCACTTCTGAAGTAATGAACTGTTTTTCTGGGCGTACGAAGGTAATAAAACGGAATAATAATGCCATCAAGATACCCACGATAGTCGCCAGTGCCATACCTTTCAGTTCAGCTTGACCAATATGGATCACTGCACCACTAACGCCGATGATTAGAATCACCGAAGTTAAAATCAGGTTTTGCGGTTTGTTATAATCCACTTTAGAGTCGATCAATACACGAATACCCGATGCACCAATAACCCCATACAGTAACAAGGAGACACCGCCCATGACTGGAACGGGTACTAACTGAATAGCCGCCGCAAGTTTACCGATACAGGACAGTAAGATAGCAATTATCGCCGCACCGCCAATAACCCAAGTGCTATAGACCTTAGTGATCGCCATGACCCCGATGTTTTCACCGTAAGTGGTATTTGGTGTTGAACCAAAGAAACCCGATAATACAGTAGAAATCCCATTAGCAAACATCGAACGGTGTAAACCTGGGTTTTTCATCAAATCACGTTCTACAATATTCGCAGTGACGACTAAATGTCCGACGTGTTCAGCAATAACCACTAATGCCGCAGGTAAAATAGTCAGGATAGCAAACCATTCAAAACGTGGCGTATAGAACGTTGGAATCGCAAACCAAGGTGCTTCAATCACCGGAGTGAAATCGACAATCCCCATAAAATACGACAGTGCATAACCAGAAAGGAAACCAATTAAAATTGGGATAATCGACAGGAAACCACGGAATACCACTGCACATAAAATCGTCACAGACAACGTGGTAAGTGAGATGATTAATGTCGATGAGTCAACGGGTGCGCCTTCTTTTGGCAATAATCCTGCCATTCCCGCTGCCGTTTGAGCCAATTCCAGACCAATAACTGCAACAATTGCCCCCATTGCCGCAGGAGGGAACATAACGTTGATCCAACCGCGACCGGCCACTTTGACAATGAGTGCCACAAGACAAAACAGCGCCCCACAGATAATAAACCCACCAAGAGCGAGCTCATAACCTAAAGGTAATAAAATTAAAACTGGTGAAATAAAGGCAAAACTAGAGCCCAAATACGCTGGGATTTTTCCTTTACAAATAAACAGGTATAACAGTGTACCAATCCCGTTAAACAGTAAGATAGTTGCAGGGTTAACCCCGAATAAAATAGGTACAATTACCGTCGCCCCAAACATGGCGAACAAATGTTGAAAGCTTAATGGGATGGTTTGTAATAAAGGTGGTCTTTCTTCAACACTTATCGTGCGGCGTGTCATCTCTCTTTATCCTCTTATCATGGTAGTGAGTATTATTTTTTTATCAAAAAAAAGCCGACTATCAAGTCGGCTTAATTATTTATTTAGTACCAAATATCTTATCGCCCGCGTCTCCGAGACCCGGAACGATGTAACCATCTTTATTTAAATATTGATCAATCGAAGCGGTATACAGTTCAACATCAGGGTGAGCAGCTTCTAATGCAGCAATACCTTCCGGAGCAGCAACAAGAACTAATATTTTAATTGAATTACAGCCGGATTTTTTCAATAGGTCGATAGTTGCAATCATCGAACCACCTGTTGCTAACATTGGGTCAACAACCAGAGCCATACGCTCATCGATGTTTGAAACTAATTTTTGGAAATATGGGACAGGTTGCAATGTTTCTTCATCACGGTAAACACCCACTACGCTGATACGTGCACTTGGAACACTTTCCAGAACGCCGTTCATCATGCCAATACCAGCACGTAAAATTGGGACTACCGTAATTTTCTTACCTTTAATTTGTTCAATTTCTACCGGACCACACCAACCATCAATGGTAACTTTTTCAGTTTCTAGGTCTGCGGTTGCTTCATAAGTTAGTAGGCTACCAACCTCTGAGGCCAGTTCACGAAAACGCTTAGTGCTTATATCGTGATCTCGCATCAGGCCGAGTTTATGTTTAACGAGAGGGTGTTTTACCTCAACGATCTTCATGGGTTTCTCCTACCTTTTTAAACGTCACCGGACAAAAAAATCGCCGGATTATACCTCTTTTTTTATTATATGCCACTAGGAACCTATTGATTTAGGTCAAAGTCTAATCAAACAAACTTTCTTTGTTCGAATAGTATACACCAAATATTTTTTGTTATAGGTTCTCCATAAATTAGTGGGCGATCTATCACTGGATATCCCTTTATTCTGACAAACATTTCACTCAGAAAGCTATCGCAAACGTTTGCGGAGCCTGATAGAATATCTGCAAATGATGTTATTTTTTCCAAAATGCAATTGCCTTGGGGGCCGTAGTGACTGATAAAACCTCTCTCAGCTATAAAGATGCCGGTGTCGATATTGATGCGGGTAACGCATTGGTTGAACGTATCAAAGGTGTGGTGAAAGAAACTCGCCGTCCAGAAGTTATGGGAGGACTGGGGGGATTTGGCGCATTATGTTCCCTTCCGCAGAAATATCGTGAACCTGTTTTAGTTTCAGGCACTGATGGCGTAGGCACTAAATTGCGTCTTGCTATGGATCTGAAACGCCATGACTCCATCGGTATCGACCTCGTCGCTATGTGTGTGAACGACTTAATCGTACAAGGTGCAGAGCCACTATTTTTCCTCGATTATTATGCTACGGGGAAATTAGATGTGGATACCGCAGCTAGCGTCATTACAGGCATAGCCGAAGGTTGTAAGCAATCAGGTTGCGCATTAGTTGGCGGCGAAACCGCTGAAATGCCAGGAATGTACCACGGTGAAGATTATGATGTTGCAGGCTTCTGTGTTGGTGTTGTTGAGCGTTCTGAAATCATCGATGGCTCAAAAGTCAGCGCTGGCGATGCATTAATTGCCTTAGGATCAAGTGGCCCACATTCTAACGGCTATTCATTAGTCCGAAAAATTTTGGAAGTGAGCAAAACCAATCCAGAAACTACCCAATTAGCAGGAAAATCTCTCGCTGATCATCTCCTTGAGCCAACCCGAATTTATGTGAAAAATGTACTGGAACTCATCGCCAAAAATGATATCCATGCCATTGCGCATATTACAGGTGGCGGTTTCTGGGAAAATATTCCTCGCGTATTACCGGATAATACCCAAGCAATTATTGATGGTAACAGTTGGCAGTGGCCTGCTGTATTTGAATGGTTACAACAGGCAGGCGATGTCACCACTCACGAAATGTACCGTACATTCAACTGTGGCGTCGGTATCATCATCGCCCTGCCACAAACTGAAGTTGAATCTGCCCTAAATTTACTGACCTCTTTAGGGGAAAATGCGTGGCAAATCGGTACTATTGGCGCATTGCCAGCCGGTGAAGAGCAGGTTGTTATTCGCTAATGAAAAACATCGTGGTATTGATTTCGGGCAGCGGCAGTAATTTACAATCAATGATTGATGCTTGCCAATGTGGTGAAATCAGCGGGCAAATCGTTGCTGTGATTAGCAACAAAAATGATGCTTACGGTTTACAGCGAGCACAAAAGGCGGGTATTCCCGCCATTTGTGTGGACTCCAAACAATTTGCCGATCGCCAAGCCTACGATACTGCATTGTTAGACACCATTGAACGGTACCAACCTGATTTAGTCATTTTGGCTGGATTTATGCGCATTCTCTCCCCCGAATTTGTTAAACATTTCACTGGGAAAATGCTCAATATCCACCCTTCTTTATTACCAAAATATCCGGGGCTACATACTCATCGAAGGGCCTTAGAAAATGGCGATAAAGAACACGGTACATCCGTGCATTTTGTCACGGAAGAACTCGATGGCGGTCCGATTATTTTGCAAGGTCGCATACCGGTTTATTCAACAGATACCGAGGATGATTTGGTCGAACGAGTCAAACTACAAGAGCACATTATTTATCCTCAAGTGGTCGAGTGGTTTATTGCTAATCGACTAGTCATGGGGGATGGTAAAGCCTTTTTAGATGGTAAAGCGATACCAATCACAGGGTTAATTGCCGAATAGCAGCCTAGAAAGTGCAATATTAAGGGTGGAGAAAAAATCTCCGCCCTTTTTATTTACATATGTTTATCAGAAAGAACTCATTGTTCGATATACAGAAGCGATTACGCTGTAATTAAGTGAACTAATATTCACCAATAAGAATAACACCCTGCTTTCTGTCATTATTTTATTGTAAATAAGTGGTATTCTAAATATAAGGATGGTCAATTGACTTAGTGATTGATGTTTTATCCTTAACGAGTTCTAAAATTAACAATAAACTGAGGTGTTTTATGACGACCGGGCAAGCTCATCTGTTCAGATTGCGCCCACTTGAGCGTGAAGATTTAGCATTTATCCATCAAATCGATAATAACGCCAATATCATGCGTTATTGGTTCGAAGAGCCATATGAAGCATTTGTGGAGTTAAGTGATCTTTACGATAAACATATTCATGACCAATCTGAACGACGCTTTATCGTAGAATGCGATAGTGAAAAAGTCGGTTTAGTCGAATTGGTTGAAATTGATTATGTTCACCGTCGTTCCGAATTTCAAATTATTATCGCACCGCGTTATCAAGGTAAAGGTTATGCGAGCCGAGCAGCAAAACTCGCAATGGACTACGCCTTTTCGGTGCTCAATTTATACAAGCTGTATCTGATAGTCGATAAAGAAAATATCAAAGCTATTCATATCTATAATAAGCTCGGTTTCCATACTGAAGGCGAGCTTATTGATGAGTTCTTTGTGAATGGTCGTTATCATACTGCAATCCGTATGTGCATATTTCAGCATCAATATTTTGCAATGAAGCAGCAAGCTACAAATGAGTAATATGCCACAGTCTTACGGCAAGTAAGTGACAGGTGATAATCAGTCTCTACACGCATTAACCTATATTATCAGTCGAATACGGAGCAACAATGTCCCAAGAACGCCTCTATCATGAAAAAGAGCTCAGCTGGCTCTCTTTTAACGAACGAGTTCTTCAAGAAGCCGCTGACAAGCGTAACCCTTTGATTGAACGAATGCGTTTTTTGGGCATTTATTCCAATAACTTAGACGAATTCTATAAAGTCCGTTTTGCCGACGTAAAACGCCGTATTTTAATTAATGAAGAGCGAGGCTCCGCTAGCGGGGCTCGCCATCTACTCAAGCGCATCCAATCCAAAGTCGCAAAACAAGAGCAAGAATTCGATATTTTATATAACGACTTGCTACTAGAAATGGCGCGTAATCAGATTTTTTTAATCAATGAACGTCAAATTTCTCCACGCCAACAGATTTGGTTGCGTCAATATTTTCGACAAAATCTGCGTCAGCACATTACCCCCATTTTAATTAACCGAGATACCAACTTAGTTGAGTTCTTAAAAGACGACTACACCTATCTTGCGGTTGAAATTATTAATGGTGCCAATGTGCAATATGCACTGCTAGAGATCCCATCGGATAAGGTTCCACGTTTTGTTAATCTGCCACCAGAAATGCCAAAACGTCGCAAATCTATGATTTTGATTGATAATATATTACGTTACACCCTTGATGAGATTTTTAAAGGCTTCTTCGATTATGACAAACTCAATGCCTATTCGATGAAGATGACCCGAGATGCGGAATATGACATTGCCACCGAAATGGAGTCCAGCTTGCTGGAAATAATGTCATCCACATTAAAACAGCGCCTCACCGCGGAGCCCGTACGTTTTGTATATCAACGAGATATGCCGGACGAGATGGTCGCCCTTTTACGAGAAAAATTGGGCTTATCCAGTGATGATTCAGTTATTGCAGGTGGACGCTACCATAACTTTAAAGATTTCATTAACTTCCCAAATGAAGGGAATAAAAATCTACTGAATAAACCTTTGCCGCGTTTACGTCACCGCTGGTTTGACAATTTCCGTAACGGCTTTGATGCCATTCGTGAACGTGATGTGTTGCTGTACTACCCTTATTACACTTTTGAACACACTTTAGAATTACTTCGTCAGGCTTCTTTTGACCCTAATGTTCTGTCGATTAAAATTAATATTTATCGTGTGGCTAAAGATTCCCGCATTATTGATTCCGTGATCCACGCCGCTCATAATGGCAAAAAAGTGACCGTCGTGGTGGAGTTACAAGCTCGTTTCGATGAAGCAGCCAATATCCACTGGGCAAAACGCCTGACTGAAGCCGGTGTTCACGTTATCTTCTCTGCACCGGGACTTAAAATTCACGCCAAGCTGTTTATTATTTCCCGCATGGAAGAGGGGCAAATTGTCCGCTATGCCCATATCGGAACTGGTAACTTTAACGAAAAAACAGCGCGCTTATATACCGACTATTCACTACTGACCTGTGACGAACAAATCACTAATGAAGTTCGCCGCGTCTTTAGCTTTATTGAAAACCCATATCGCCCAGTGACCTTTGATAACTTAATGGTATCGCCACAAAATACACGGACCAAAATTACGGAGCTAATCGATCAAGAAATTGCCAATGCCAATGCTGGGCTGCCTAGTGGTATCACACTGAAAATTAACAACTTAGTTGATAGAGAATTAACCGACAAACTGTATGATGCCTCAAATGCGGGTGTGAAAATTCGCTTATTAGTCCGAGGAATGTGCTCATTAGTTGCAGGGCAACAAGGCTATAGCGAAAATATTCACGTGACGAGTGTGGTCGATCGTTTCCTTGAACACGATCGGGTCTACGTATTCACCAATGCCGGGGATGAAAAAGTCTTTATCTCCTCCGCCGATTGGATGACTCGCAATATTGACTATCGCATTGAGGTGGCCGTTCGTTTGGTTGACCCGCGCTTGAAACAACTCGTTTTAGATATCCTCGAACTCCAATTCAGCGATACTGTCAAAGCACGTTTTGTTGATAAAGAACTGAGTAATAATTATGTCCCTCGCGGCAATAAGCGCAAAATACGCGCTCAATTAGCTGTTTATGAATTTTTAAAAGCGCTTGAAATGCCAGAAACTCGAGTTTGATATTATGCCAATAACCTCTTCATCTACCCCAAGACCGCAAGAAATTGCTGCGATTGACTTGGGTTCAAATAGTTTTCACATGGTCATTGCGCGTATCGTCAATGGGGCATTACAAGTACTTACCCGTTTAAAGAAACGGGTGCACCTTGCTGATGGTCTCAGTGATACCAATGAATTAAGCGAAGAAGCCATGGAGCGAGGGTTATCTTGTCTTGCTCTGTTTGCTGAGCGCTTACAGGGTTTTACCCCTGAAAATGTCTGTATTGTGGGCACCCACTCGTTACGGGTTGCGACAAACGTTGAAGAATTTTTACGTCGTGCTAAAGCCATCATCCCCTACCCAATCGAGATTATTTCAGGTCAAGAAGAAGCCCGTTTAATTTTCATGGGTGTCGAACATACCCAGCCAGAAAAAGGTCGCAAACTGGTTATTGATATTGGTGGTGGATCCACCGAATTAGTGATTGGTGAAAAATTTGAGCCATTGCTGATTGAAAGCCGTCGAATGGGGTGTGTCAGTTTTGCACGCAACTATTTTCCTAACGAAATCATTTCACCTGAAAATTTTAATCGCGCTTATCTTGCAGCTTGTTTAAAATTAGAAAGCACGGCTATTCAATTTAAAAAACAGCAGTGGGATGTGGCAATGGGGGCATCAGGAACCATCAAGGCAGCCCATGCCGTGATCGTTGAAATGGGTGATAGAGACGGCCTCATTACGCGAGAACGTTTGGAAGCAATTAAGCAATTAACGCTAAAATATAAGACCTTTAAATCGTTGGATCTTCCAGGATTATCTGCGGAACGCAAGTATGTATTTGCACCGGGGTTAGCAATCCTAATCGCCGTTTTTGATTCCTTAGAAATTAAAGAGCTACGGCTTTCTGATGGCGCCTTACGTGAAGGGGTATTATATGAAATGGAAGGCCGTTTCCGTCATCAAGATATTCGCCAACGTACAGCGTTAAGTCTTGCTGAACACTATAATATCGACCGTGAACAAGCCAAGCGGGTTCTAAAAACCATGGAGGAACTCTATTATCAATGGAGCCAACAGAACCCTAAGCAGGCCAATCCACAATTAGAATCTATTTTAATTTGGGCGGTAATGCTTCACGAAGTGGGATTAAGTATTAATCACAGCGGTATGCACCGTCACTCCGCTTATATCCTGCAAAATACTAATTTACCCGGATTTAGCCAAGAGCAACAGTTACTACTGGCTACCTTGGTACGAAATCATCGTCGTGGGATTAAATACGATGAGATACCAAAGTTTAACCTGTTTAAACGTAAACAATTTATGCCGTTGATTCAAATTTTGCGCTTATCCGTACTTTTAAATAACCAGCGCCAATCAACGACAACACCAACGTCATTGCGAATTGAAACAGACGAAGGTCATTGGACTCTCTTTTTACCTGCTCAATATCTCGCGCAGAATGCATTAATGCTGCTCGACCTTGAGAAAGAGAGTTCCTATTGGGAAGATGTTCCGGGCTGGAAATTAAGCATTTGCGCGGAAAATATGCAGTAGCATGAAACATGATTATTTGCGGTCAGTATCGCTTTGAGCTTCCTATTCGGAATATGAACAGATTTGATATTTCTGAGGGATCAGCGACAATACTGGGAAGAAGTTTCGTCCGCTCGCAGACGAATTAATTAAAAGCGCCATACGCGCCGAATGCTTTAAGGATTAAAATGTCACAAACTGCTTTTTCAACTGATGCGGCAACTACGGTCAATCCGCACTCACAGAAGTTGGCGTATATCCGCCAGCAAATCCTGACGCTTTTTATGGACGACGAGGAATTCGTCCATGCTCTCGTTGAAAATGATCAACACGTCGGTATTGATGACAAAGCATTTCGTGAAAAAATCAATGCTGTAAAAGAGTTATTAGTCGACCTCCACACCGCCGATATCGCGGATATACTTGAGATGCTCCCCTATGATGAACGTCTCGCATTATGGCGACTGATTGACAATAACGAACGCGGTGAAGTACTCGTTGAAGCATCTGTTTCAGTCTGGGATAGCCTGATTAAAGATATGTCTGACAGAGAATTGCTGCGCGCTGTCGCTGGGCTGCACGTTGATGAACAAGCCTACATCGCTGAGCACTTACCTCGCGATACAATGCGCCGATTACTCACCTATTTAGATCCCAGCTTAAGAAGTCGTATCCGCGAAGTCTTACAGTACGCAAAAGATAGCGTCGGTCAAATGATGGACTTTGAGTTCGTGACTGTGCGTTCTAATGTGACCCTGAAAACCGTTCAACGCTATCTACGCCAACGCGGGAAGATCCCTGAGGCGACAGATAAGATCTTTGTGGTTGATAAATACAACAACCTACAAGGTGAATTACCGCTAACCACCATATTAACCCAAGCTCCCGAAAAAATTGTCGCGGATGTTATGAAAACGGACACCGTCACCTTCTTACCTGATGAAAAAGGTGAAGATGCGGCAAGTGCGTTCGAACGTTATGACTTAATTTCTGCCGCAGTCGTCGATAACAATGGTTTATTGATGGGGCGTTTAACCGTTGAAGATATCGTTGATAATATCAGCGAAGAAAATGATAACAGCATCCGTCGTATGGGGGGGTTAAGCCCTGAAGAAGACGTATTTGCTCCTGTTGGACAGGCAGTGAAAACTCGTTGGACTTGGTTGGCACTTAACCTATGTACCGCATTTGTCGCTTCCCGTGTTATCGGTGTGTTTGAAGATACCATTTCCCAATTAGTCGCCTTAGCGACTCTAATGCCAATTGTTGCAGGTATCGGTGGGAATACCGGTAACCAAACCATTACGATGATTGTGCGTGCTCTTGCCCTGCACCAAATCCAAAATGGAAGCTTCTCCTTCCTCTTATTTAGAGAGCTAGGTGTCGCCTTCATTAACGGCGTCGTCTGGGGGGGGATTATGGGGGTTGTTACCTATTTACTCTATGGGGACATCGCCATGGGTGCCGTAATGACTTTAGCCATGATACTGAACTTGCTGATGGCTGCTATTATGGGTGTTTTAATCCCATTATTAATGATCAAACTGGGTAAAGATCCCGCTATCGGCTCTAGCGTTATGATTACAGCAATCACGGATACTGGTGGTTTCTTTATTTTCCTTGGCTTAGCTACCCTATTCTTAGTTTAATTTCTATCATCTGCATACTTAGCACGCTGTTAAGTATGCAGATTTATAAAACCCCGCTATTTATAAATAAACCTCCGAAACATTCCAAAGCAGATAGCGTAAACAGTTCAAATATACGAGTATTATTTATTTAAATAGCCATATTTACTGTTTATTTTAATTTACCCTTAGAAAATGCCCGTACTATTTTTTATTTTTCATCTATTTAATTATCGTCAAAATTAACTATTTCTTTTGAATTCACACCATATTTAGGCCATCTAAATATAGGATCTTCTGCAAAAGCTTTATTATTAACATCATATCATGGCATTCAACCATCAATCAGCGACTAAATCCAACTAAAAATAACTGATAGGAATATTATGCTTGTTTTAAAGGTGACGGTTTACAGAATATGAAACTTTCTGCTATAAATGAGGCAGCATTAAAGATACAGAGTGTTAACAAGGTTTATTCCTCCCATGTTTTATCTCTCATATTCTTTTCAAATTAATATTAACAACTGCATTATTTAAAGTACCTATTATTAATATTAAAAAAACTATCGCGCTAATAATTAAACGCTGTGTATTTTAGAAGGACAGTATTATGACATCGCAAACAACCAGTCAGCCCGCAGCCAGACCATTGGGTAAAGAAGATTATAAAACTTTGGGCTTATCCTCTTTGGGTGGCACGTTAGAATTTTATGATTTCGTGATTTTCGTCTTTTACGCGAAAATTATTTCCCAGCTATTCTTCCCAGGAAATAATGAATTTCTCGCATTAATGGCAACGCTAGGTTTGTTTGCTGCGGGTTACCTCGCACGCCCTCTAGGCGGAATTATTATGGCGCACTTTGGGGATAAAATTGGTCGTAAAAAGATGTTTACTTTAAGTATCTTTTTAATGGCATTTCCTACCCTGATCATCGGTTTCTTACCAACTTTTGAAACCATTGGTGCAGCAGCGCCACTGTTATTACTGTTGATGCGGATCATGCAAGGTGCGGCTATTGGTGGTGAAATGCCGGGAGCATGGGTATTTATTGCTGAACATACACCAAAACAACGTTATGGCTTAGGAATTGGCACATTAACTTCCGGTATTACTGGTGGAATTTTATTAGGCTCCATCGTCGCTATCTTAATTGAGCGCTCATATACCACTCAAGAAGTTCACGATTTTGCTTGGCGTATTCCGTTTATTTTAGGCGGGATCTTTGGTTTTATTTCTGTTTATCTGCGTCGCTTCTTACAAGAAACACCTATTTTCAAAGAAATGGCAGCCAAGAAAGCTTTAACCAAAGAATTACCGGTGAAGACCGTTATTAAGTCCCATAAACAAGCCTGTATGATCACTGCGGCTCTGACTTGGTCACTGTCTACCGCCATTGTTGTCACGATTTTGATGACGCCCGATGTAGTATTAAAAGGAATTTATGGCATTGACCGTAATATCGCATTACAAGCTAACTGTGCGGCAACATTAACACTGACTTTAGGTTGTATTTTCTGGGGTTGGTTAGGCGATAAAATGGGTACTCGTGCATCCATGACATTGTCATGGGGCGGATTAGCCGTCACTGCACTTTATTTCTACTCAAGTTTGTCAGCGGATATCTCAGCTAACACTCTGACGTTCAATTATGGGTTAATGGGCTTCTTTGTTGGCGCAATTGCAACCACCCCCATAGTCAGTACCCGAGCATTCCCACCAGAAATTCGCTTTTCAGGTCTATCATTCGCCTATAACTTAGCCTATGCCGTATTCGGTGGCTTAACACCAATATTGACGGGTGCTTGGTTACAACAATCCCATATGGGCCCTGCCTACTATGTGGCTGGGGTCTCTTTATTAGCCGTTGCAGTGGCATTTATCCCGCTGTCTTGGAAAGGTTGGACTGGCACATCTGAGCAAGCCTCAAATAATGCTGCCGTTCTGAAAACCAGCACAATTCAATAGTCATAATCAGCAACACACTGCTTATTTAAAACCTGTGGTCCCAAAATCACAGGTTTTTTATACTAAAATTGACAATACCTGACCTAAACCCAAAGATATCTTGCAATTTTTCATATTTCCTCCATTTTCTTTTGTTCCCCTCCAGCTAAACTATTAAGATACGCAACTGATTAATTTTTAATATATACCTAATTATATTCAGTTAATTTTTTGGTTTAATTTCTAACTGATATTTACTCAACTTTGAGTTAAGCGAATTGTCCACAATGATTAAACAAAAACGCCATAAAACATTGACTCGCTCAGCTATTCTTGTCGCTTTAATCGCAGCCGCAGGAGCAACTTGGTATGTCTACCATAAAAATAATCAAAGCGATGCACCAACCGCTAACGCAACAACCAATAGCTCACAACCGAGAAATTCAAATGGACGCCCACCTCGAACTTTAGCGCCTGTTCAATTTGCAACCGCACAGAAAAAAATCGTCCCTCGCTATCTTTCAGGTTTAGGTACGGTACAAGCCGCCAATGTGGTCACGGTAACAAGCCGAGTTGAAGGGCAATTGATGGGGATTTTCTTTACTGAGGGTCAATATGTCAAAGCAGGTGACTTACTGGCACAAATCGACCCTCGCCCATTTGAGGTTCAGCTTGCCCAAGCAGAAGGTCAACTCGCCAAAGATAAAGCAACTCTCGCTAATGCGCGTTTAGATTTAGCTCGTTACCAGAAATTAGCGGGTACAAAAGTCATTTCACAGCAAGAATTAGACAATCAACGAGCAACCGTTCTACAAGCAGAAGGTAGCATTAAAGTCGACCAAGCGACGGTGGATAATGCCAAACTGCAATTAACCTACAGTAAAATTACCGCCCCAATTTCTGGGCGTGTTGGTCTAAAACAGGTGGATGTTGGTAACTTTATCTCTTCGGGTACGTCAACACCGATTGTCGTGATCACCCAAACTCAACCCGCCGATGTCTTATTCGCATTACCTGAAGGAGATATTCCAGCAATTCAACAGGCTCAAGCGTCCGGTAATAACGTACTCATAGAAGCTTGGGATCGCAATAATATCGCCATGATTGCCCAAGGAAAATTACTCAGTACCGATAACCAAATTGACCCAGCAACAGGCACGTTAAAAATTAAAGCGCGTTTTACTAACGAAGACCAAAAACTATTTCCAAACCAATTTGTGAATGTGAAGATGCAAGTGGAAACCCTGCAAGATGCAGTAGTGATCCCAACGGCAGCTCTACAAATGGGTAATGAAGGACATTATGTCTGGGTACTCAGTGACGATAATCGTGTTTCTAAGCATCTCGTTACCGTCGGAATGCAAGATAGTCAGCAGGTTGTTATCGAAAGTGGTCTAAATGCAGACACTAAAGTGATCACCGATGGCGTGGATAAACTGACCGATGGAGCCCAAGTTGAAGTAGTTTCTAACTCTCCAACGACTAAAAATGCACCATCTGACAGCAAAAAAACGCGTAATAGCGCGGAGAAAGCGTAATGCAGCCGGAAAAATTCAAAGGCGGAGGTCCTTCCCGTCTGTTTATTTTACGTCCCGTCGCAACCACGCTATTTATGGTCGCCATTTTATTGGCAGGGATCATCGGCTACCGTTTTTTACCTGTTTCCGCCTTACCTGAAGTTGATTACCCAACCATTCAGGTCGTCACTTTGTACCCGGGAGCAAGTCCTGATGTGATGACCTCGGCTATCACGGCGCCATTGGAAACCCAATTTGGTCAAATGTCTGGGTTAAAACAGATGTCATCGCGCAGTTCTGGCGGTGCATCCGTGATCACGTTAATGTTCCAGCTCACATTGCCATTGGATGTTGCAGAACAAGAGGTGCAGGCAGCAATCAACTCAGCCACCAGCTTACTGCCTTCTGATTTACCTTATCCCCCTATTTATAATAAGGTCAATCCCGCAGATCCGCCGGTTCTCACTTTAGCGGTCACATCGAATGCGATGCCGTTAACCCAAGTACAAGATATTATTGAAACTCGGGTTGCCCAAAAAATTTCCCAAGTGAATGGCGTTGGGTTAGTCACTCTTGCGGGCGGTCAACGGCCTGCTGTGCGTGTAAACCTCAATCCACAAGCGATGGCCGCTAAAGGGTTAGATAGCGAAACAATTCGTAGTGCCATTAATAATGCGAACGTAAATTCCGCAAAAGGTAGCTTTGATGGGCCAACCCGCTCGGTTACGCTCTCAGCCAACGATCAAATGAAATCTCTCGAAGATTACCGGAAACTGATTGTGGCTTTCAAAGACGGAGCTCCTGTTCGCCTAGGGGATATTGCCAACATTGAGCAAGGTGCTGAAAATGCCTATTTAGGCGCATGGGCAAATAGCCAGCAGGCCATTGTCATTAATGTGCAACGTCAACCGGGTGCCAATGTTATCGACACCACCGATACTATTCGTGCCTTACTTCCTGAATTAATTGAAAGCTTACCTGCTTCAGTCGATGTTGAAATTTTGACCGACAGAACGAGCACTATTCGAGCTTCTGTCAATGATGTGCAATTTGAATTAGTGCTAGCCATCGCTCTTGTGGTAATGGTGATTTACCTATTCCTTCGCAACGGCATTGCTACATTAATTCCCGGCATTGCCGTACCGCTATCTTTAGTCGGTACATTTGCTGTTATGTATTTTTGTGGGTTTTCGGTCAATAACCTGACGTTAATGGCACTCACTATTGCCACCGGATTTGTGGTGGATGATGCTATTGTAGTGATTGAAAATATTTCCCGTTATCTCGAACAAGGTGATAAGCCTATGGTCGCTGCGCTCAAAGGCGCTGGCGAAATTGGCTTTACGATTATCTCCCTAACCTTCTCCCTCGTTGCCGTACTAATTCCATTACTATTTATGGGGGATATTGTCGGGCGACTATTTAGGGAATTTGCTATCACTTTAGCGGTGGCTATTTTAATTTCTGCCGTGGTTTCGTTGACTCTCACGCCAATGATGTGCGCTCGTTTATTAAAGCCAGAATCTCAGCATAAACATAACCGCTTTGAAATTGCCTGTGAACGCTTCTTTGAATGGATGATTGCCGGTTATGCCATCTGGTTAAAACGTATTCTGAATCATCAATGGCTCACGTTATGTGTCGCATTGGGTACTTTGGTATTGACCGTTTTACTGTATATGTGGATACCTAAAGGCTTTTTCCCTCTGCAAGACAGTGGCATTATTCAAGGTACTATCGAAAGCCGTCAATCTATCTCGTTCGCAGCAATGTCACAAAAACAGCAGCAAGTGGCGGGAATTATTTTGGCAGATCCTGCGGTAGAAAACGTCACCACGTATGTCGGTATCGATGGCAGTAATGCAACACTGAATAATGCGCGTATCCAGATTACGCTAAAACCTCTTGATGAGCGTGACGACCGAGTTCCAACAATTATTCCTCGCTTACAACAAGCTGCGGATAGCGTTGCAGGCGTAAATCTCTATTTGCAAGCTTCCCAAGATTTAACTATTGATACTCAGGTTTCACGAACGCCATATCAATTCACATTGCAGGCAACTACGCTCGATGAATTAAGTATTTGGGTACCCAAATTACTGACTGCGTTACAACAACAACCGGAACTCACCGATGTCAGTAGTGACTGGCAAGACAAAGGGCTGGTGGCTTATGTGAATGTCGATAGAGACACCGCGAGCCGCTTTGGTATTACCATGTCGAGCATCAATAACGCCTTATACAATGCTTTTGGGCAACGAATGGTCTCTACAATTTATACCCAAGCCAACCAATATCGCGTAATTTTAGAGCACGATACTCAGACCCGAGAAGGTATCGAGGCGCTGAACGATATTCGCTTACAAGGCACTGATGGGGCGATTGTGCCACTTAGTACTCTAGTGAACATCCAAGAGGGTTACGGGCCTCTGTCTATTAATCATTTAGATCAGTTCCCAGCGGTCACTTTCTCTTTCGATGTCGCGGACAACTCTTCCCTTGAGGCGGCTGTCAATGCTGTTAAACAGGCTGAGAAACAAATTACCATGCCGAAATCCATAACGACCCAATTCCAAGGATCAACACTGGCTTTTGAGTCTGCGCTGAGTAGTACGGTCTGGCTGATTTTTGCTGCGATTGTTGCCATGTATATTGTATTAGGCATTTTGTACGAAAGCTTTATTCATCCTATTACCATTCTCTCAACACTCCCTACTGCGGGTGTCGGTGCGCTACTCGCCTTAATTATGGCAGGTAATGAACTGGATGTGATTGCGATTATTGGGATTATCTTATTGATTGGTATCGTGAAAAAGAACGCTATCATGATGATCGATTTCGCACTCGCCGCAGAGCGTGAGCAAGGTATGTCTCCGTATGACGCTATCTATCAAGCATGCTTATTACGTTTCCGTCCTATTTTAATGACAACTATGGCGGCATTATTGGGCGCACTCCCATTAATGCTCAGTACGGGTGTTGGTGCTGAATTACGCCAACCATTAGGTGTTTGTATGGTGGGTGGCTTGATTATGAGTCAGATCCTCACACTGTTTACGACTCCCGTTATCTATCTGATGTTCGACCGCTTATCCCGTCGTATAAGCCGCCATCATCGAGCTGATAAGATTCAGGAGTCGTAATGAAACGCCTGTTTGCTTTATTTATCAGTCGACCCGTGGCAACCACACTTATTAGTGTGGCGATCACGCTGTGCGGTGCATTAAGCTTTTTGTACCTCCCTGTGGCCCCATTGCCACAGGTTGATTACCCTGTGATAAGAGTGACAGCGTCACTTCCTGGTGCATCGCCGGAAACGATGGCATCTTCTATTGCCACGCCACTGGAGCGCTCACTTGGCAGTATTGCTGGATTAAATGAAATGACCTCCAGCAGCTCGTTGGGGCGTACAACAATCACGCTTGAATTTGACCTCAGTAAAGATATCAATAATGCTGCACGAGAAGTTCAAGCTGCGCTCAATGCAGCACAAAACTTGTTACCCAGCGGTATGCCAAGCCGACCTCGTTACTACAAATCGAACCCATCCGATGCCCCGATCATGATTTTGACATTAACCTCAAAAACCATGAATACCGGAGAAATTTATGACATCGCCTCGACCCGTTTAGCTCAGCGTATTGCTCAAATTGAAGGGGTTAGTGAGGTTTCTGTAGGCGGTGGCTCACTGCCCGCTGTACGGGTAGAACTCAACCCAACCGCCCTATTTAATCAAGGGGTGTCCCTTGACACTGTGCGCTCAGCCATTAGTAGCGCCAACGTTCGTCAACCCCAAGGCTATATTAATGACGATGAAAATCGTTATCAGGTAAAAACCAATGACGAGCTAAAAAAAGCCGCTGATTATCGCCCAATTATTGTTCACTATAATAATGGGAACGCAGTGAAACTCAGCGATGTCGCCGTCGTTAAAGATTCAGTACAGGATGTTCGTGCTGCGGGCATGTCGAGCGGTGAACCCGCTATTTTGATCATTATTCGTCGCGAGGCTGGAGCAAATATCATCGAAACGGTAAAACGTATTCGAGAAGAGCTTCCTGAACTGACAGAGTTAATTCCCGCTGCAATTGATTTACAAGTTGCTCAGGATAGAACTCCCACTATCAAAGCCTCCTTAGTGGAAGTGGAACGTGCGCTATTGATCGCCGTTGCTTTAGTCATTTTGGTGGTTTTACTCTTTTTACGTTCAGGACGAGCCACTCTAATTCCAGCCATTGCGGTTCCGGTATCGCTAATCGGTACTTTTACCGCCATGTATTTGTGTGGATTTAGCCTCAATAACTTATCGTTGATGGCGCTTACCGTTGCCACCGGTTTTGTAGTAGATGATGCTATCGTGGTGCTCGAAAATATTTCGCGCCATATTGAAAATGGCAAAAAACCCTTTATCGCTGCCGTCAAAGGAGTCTCTGAAGTCGGTTTCACCGTTGTTTCCATGAGTATCTCTCTCGTGGCAGTATTCATTCCGCTGCTGTTAATGGACGGACTAGTGGGTCGTTTATTCCGAGAATTTGCGATTACCTTAGCCACTGCTATTGGTATTTCCTTAATAGTTTCTCTGACCTTAACACCCATGATGTGTGCCCACCTTTTGAAAAAACGCGCCACCGATATTCATGCGAAACATCGTGGTTTCGGTCGACTTTTAATTCGCCTGCAGGAAAGTTACGGCGTCACGTTAAATTGGGTGCTTTCCCATCGCCGTAGTGTACTCGCTGTATTGTTCGCCGCTATTGGGCTGAATGTTTACCTGTATATTTCTATCCCAAAAGCCTTCTTCCCAGAACAAGACACGGGGCGTTTATTAGGATTTGTACGTGCAGACCAAAGCATTTCATTCCAGTCTATGAAGCAAAAAATGACCCGCTTTATGCAGGAAGTAAAAGCGGATCCTGCCGTAGAGAGTGTTACTGGGTTTACAGGTGGAAGCCGCGTCAACAGTGGCTCTATGTTTATTTCATTAAAACCCCTCGATGAACGTCAAGAAAGTGCTAATAGTGTCATTAACCGTCTACGGATAAAACTTGCCAAAGAACCCGGTGCCAACTTATTTATGATGCCGGTGCAAGATATTCGAGTGGGTGGACGCCAATCTGAAGCCAGCTATCAATTCACGCTGCTCGCTGATGAACTTGATGCTTTACGGGCTTGGGAGCCGGCTATTCGCCGTGCGCTTGGTGAATTACCTCAAATCACCGATGTGAACTCGGATAAAGAAGATAAAGGGGCTGAAATGGCCCTGACCTATGACCGTGATTTGATGGCTCAGCTGGGTATTGATGTTCGAGATGCCAATAACCTGCTTAATAATGCCTTTGGGCAACGCCAAATTTCCACTATCTATGAAGCAATGAATCAGTACAAAGTCGTAATGGAAGTGGCGCCAGAATATACGCAGGATGTCAGCGCATTGGATAAGATGTTTGTAGTCAACAAGCAAGGCGACGCGATTCCACTCTCTTATTTTGCTCGTTGGCAACCGTCGAATGCACCGCTGAGTGTTAACCATCAAGGTTTATCCGCATCATCAACCATTTCGTTTAACGTTACAGAGGGATATACCCTTAATGATGCAATGGTCGAAATTGAGAAAACCATGACGGCTCTCGGCGTTCCTTCTACCGTACGTGGTACCTTTGCTGGTACGGCACAAGTCTTCCAAGATACTCTAAAATCTCAGCTATTTTTAATTTTAGCCGCGATTGTGACGGTCTATTTGGTTCTGGGGATATTGTATGAAAGTTATATTCATCCACTGACCATTTTGTCTACACTGCCTTCTGCTGGCGTTGGGGCGTTACTTGCTTTAGAGCTTTTCAATACCCCATTTAGCTTGATTGCACTCATTGGTATCATGCTATTAATCGGGATCGTAATGAAAAATGCCATTATTATGGTGGATTTTGCCTTGCAGGCTCAACGTAGCGGTCAGATCTCTGCTCGGGAAGCTATTTTACGTGCTAGTTTACTACGTTTTCGACCTATTTTAATGACGACGCTCGCTGCTATTTTTGGCGCCTTACCCCTGATGTTAGGCAGTGGAGATGGTGCTGAGCTTAGACAGCCTTTGGGGATTGCCATCGTTGGTGGTTTGGTCATGAGCCAATTGCTCACATTATTTACCACCCCAGTGGTGTATCTCAGTTTTGATAGCCTCAGACAGCGCTTTTCTCGTAAGAAAATATCGACGTCCCTGACTCAGGATAATCGCCATGAAACTTAAATTAACGCGTCTTAGTACTCGATTATTTCTAGCGATTTTTGCCACCTGCTTGCTGTTGGTCATCATGATGCATCAAGGTGTGCGTATGGGTTTTCAGCATGGCTTTATCGATTACATTAAAGAAAATGACCAACAACGAGCTGAATTACTCTCCACTGCACTTGCAGAGCAATATGAAGAATTTGGTAATTGGCGATTCTTATTAGATAACGAAAGAATATTTTTTCGCATCTTACGTAATGTCGATATGCAGCAACAAAAACGTCCACCCCATGGGCATAATCGGGGAAGAGGAATTTTCTGGGTCTATGACGCTCAAGATAGACTGATCTTTGGTCGAGATGTGCCATTACCTAATAACATTATTAAAGAGCCCGTTGTCACGGCTAATAATGAAACGGTTGGCTGGGTTATTGCTGCTTATGACGATGGCATTAGTAGCCAACTGGATAAACAGTTTGATAAACAGCAAATGATCACCAGCTTGATGATTGCCGGGTTATCTCTGTTTGTCGCCTTAATTGTGACACTACTGCTAGCTCGCGGCTTTTTAAAACCTATCAAGCGGTTACTTGAAGGTACCAACCAATTAGCCAAAGGAGATTTTGCAACCCGCGTACCAGAAATCGGTCAAGACGAGTTAGGGCAACTCGCAAGGGATTTTAATCATCTCGCATCTACCCTTGAAAAAAATGAACAAATGCGCCGTGATTATATGGCAGACATTTCCCATGAACTACGCACGCCATTATCCGTCTTACGTGGCGAATTAGAAGCAGTGCAGGATGGCGTTCGCCAAGCTACTCCTGAAACCATCAATTCATTACTTAATGAAACCCATACGCTGATTAAATTAGTTAACGACCTTCACCAGCTATCCTTATCTGATCGTGGCTCTTTGGTTTATCGTATGCAATCGGTAGATATTGTCCCTATTATTGAGATGACGCTTGGGCAAGCTAAGCGTCGTCTTGAAGACCGACAATTACACCTAGATACTCAATTTCTCTCCCATAGTTCCGTGTTTGCTGATCCTGACCGTATTGGGCAGTTATTCTATAATCTGATGGAAAATAGCCTACGCTATACTGACCCAAACGGTAAAATTGTGGTCAGAGTAACAGAACAACAGCAACAATTACTGATTCAATGGGAAGACAGCGCTCCCGGGTTAGATGTAGAACATTGCCAACGCCTATTTGAACGTTTTTATCGTGCTGAAGTCTCAAGAAACCGTGCCAGTGGGGGCTCCGGTTTAGGATTAGCAATTTGCTATAATATTGTAGAAGCGCACAATGGAAACATAAGCGCCGCCCCTTCCCCATTAGGTGGTGTACGAATTACAATCCAACTTCCGATATCTCATCAGGAGAATGCATAGTGGTAACCGCAGAATCAACCAGTTCGCATATTCTTATTGTCGAAGATGAGCCTAAATTAGGGCAACTTCTGTTTGATTATCTTCAAGCTGCGGGTTATGTCCCCGCATTGCTAATGCGCGGAGATGAGGTTATCCCTTATGTACAAAAACATTTTCCTGATCTGATTTTATTAGATTTGATGCTACCAGGAATGGATGGAATTTCCGTCTGCCGTGAGCTGCGTAAATTTAGCGATGTTCCAGTAATTATGGTGACCGCTAAAACAGAAGAGATCGACCGTTTATTAGGGTTAGAAATTGGTGCCGATGATTATGTCTGCAAGCCATTTAGTCCTCGTGAAGTGGTCGCTAGAGTAAAAACTATTTTACGTCGTTGTCAGAATACCCACACCCATAGTTTAGAGCAGCAACAGAAACAATTGGTTATCGATGAAAATGCGTTCCAAGTTCGTTATGGCGATAAACTATTGGAACTCACACCCGCCGAATTTCGTCTATTGAAATTCCTATCTGATAATGCCGGCACAGTTTTTTCTCGAGACCAGCTTCTTGATATCCTCTATGACGATCACCGCATCGTGACAGACCGAACCATCGATAGTCACGTCAAAAATTTACGTCGAAAATTGGAATTTTTAGACCCAGAAAAAACGTTTATCCGCTCAATCTATGGCTTAGGCTATCGTTGGGATGAGTGTTAAACATTTAGTCTAAATGCCGTAACAAAATTATAACCATGTTTTTTACAAGGGAAATTTGGCATTCCCGCCATTTAGCGTTAAAATCCCCACCCTCGAATTTTTAAGCTAAGCCATCCGGCTTAGTGCTGACCTGACATCAGACTGAGAACTAACATGTTTACACCAGAATTATTATCCCCAGCAGGTTCCTTGAAGAACATGCGTTATGCGTTTGCTTATGGTGCCGATGCTGTATATGCCGGTCAACCCCGCTATAGCCTGCGCGTGCGTAATAACGAATTCAACCATGAGAATCTCGCTAAAGGGATCCAAGAAGCCCATGAACTAGGCAAGAAATTCTATGTTGTGGTGAATATTGCCCCACACAATGCCAAGTTGAAAACTTTTATTCGCGACTTAACCCCTGTGATTGAAATGGGGCCTGATGCGCTGATCATGTCGGACCCCGGTTTAATTATGATGGTTCGTGAAGCTTTTCCTGAGATGGACATTCATTTATCAGTACAGGCGAATGCGGTTAACTGGGCTTCAGTGAAGTTCTGGAAACAAATGGGATTAACTCGCGTGATTTTATCTCGTGAGCTTTCGCTCGATGAGATTGCAGAGATCCGCCAACAGGTTCCTGATATGGAACTTGAAGTGTTTGTCCATGGTGCATTATGCATGGCATATTCTGGCCGTTGCTTACTTTCTGGCTACATTAATAAACGCGACCCAAACCAAGGGACTTGCACGAATGCATGCCGTTGGGAGTATAAAGTTGAAGAAGGTAAAGAAGATGAGGTCGGGAATATCGTGCATGTTCACGAGCCAATTCCGGTGAAAAATATTGCACCAACATTAGGTGAAGGCGAACCAACCGATAAAGTTTTCATGATTGAAGAAGCCAAACGTCCAGGCGAATATATGACCGCCTTTGAAGATGAGCATGGCACTTATATCATGAACTCTAAGGATTTACGTGCCATTGAACATGTGGAAACCTTGACCAAAATGGGTGTTCACTCTCTAAAAATCGAAGGACGTACAAAATCATTCTATTATTGTGCTCGCACCGCTCAAGTCTATCGCCGTGCTATCGACGATGCCGTTGCAGGTAAACCTTTTGACCCTACTCTGCTATCCACTCTTGAAGGATTAGCACACCGTGGTTATACCGAAGGATTCTTACGCCGCCACACCCACGATGCTTATCAAACCTATGAGTATGGATATTCTGTCTCGGATACCCAACAATTTGTCGGCGAATTTACGGGGAAACGTGTGAATGGCTTGGCTGAAGTCGATGTGAAAAATAAATTCAGTGTTGGTGACAGTTTAGAGTTGATGACGCCATCGGGTAATATCGTCTTCACATTAGAGTCCTTAGCGAACCGCAAAGGCGAAGCCATTGATGTGGCTCCAGGTAATGGGCATATTGTTTATTTACCTGTACCTGAAGATATCGATATCAGCTTTGGCTTGTTGATCCGCAACCTAGCAGGTACAACAACAAGAAACCCTAGCTGAGAATAGTTCTCGTTCTTGACAATGGCTTGAAAAAATGCAGTCAATATCCAAATTTATGCAACAGATCACATCAATTGGTTATTCGATATCGTATAGTCACTGTCGAAAACGAAGAACTAGAAAGTCATAAATTAAGACTAGGAACCACCTCCTTGGCTGGCTCAATCTCCCTTGAGCTAGCCATTTCTTTTATCTGTCCCCTGATAAATTCTTACCACCAACGATGAAAATGATGGACAGGGCCAAATCCTGAGCCTACCTCTAAACTATCCGCTTGTTCTAATGCGCCCTGTAAATAGGCTTTTGCTTCAATAACCGTTTGTTGCCAATCCGTGCAACGAGGTCTGAGTGCGGCTAATGCAGCAGAAAGTGTACAACCCGTGCCATGGGTGTTTTTGGTATTAATACGCAAAGATGTAAAACGCCATTCGCCTTGGGGTGTAATCAACCAATCAGGACTTTCAGCATCACTTAAATGCCCTCCTTTCATCAGAACGCCTTGGCAGCCTAAATCTAATAATCGCCGACCTTGATCAATCATTTGCTCTTCGGTTTTAGCCATTGCTTCATCAAGCAGTACTGCAGCTTCAGGTAAGTTGGGAGTGATAAGAGAAACTATCGGTAGTAATTCACATCTTAGAGAGTCTACCGCATTAGGTAGTAGTAATGGGTCACCACTTTTAGCGACCATCACGGTATCAAGCACAACATAGGGAATAGAATATTGTTTTAGTGCATCAGCAACTACGATGACATTATCTTGGTTCGACAGCATGCCAATTTTGGCACTATCAATACGTACATCACTCAATACCGATTCAAGTTGAGCAGCCACGAATTCTGGCGGCAAGTTATGAACAGATTGCACTCCACGGGTATTTTGAGCCACCAATGCGGTCATCACACTCGCGCCATAAGCTCCAAGTGCTGAAAACGCTTTAAGATCGGCTTGGATACCGGCACCACCCGATGGGTCAGTTCCTGCAATCGTTAATGCATTCACTCTCACTAATCACCTCTCTTTCTGATTAAATATCAATCTAATTTGCACATATTATGGTTAGACTCTATCTTGGCAAACTTGAATATTCATTAAAATAATCAATCAATAATATTATTTTGATTGTCTCATATGCGATATCAATTACCAGTGAAGATATTTTCTAATGTGATGAATATTAATTTTTCATTCTAATTTAGAATGATTTCAGCTTTTTTGGCGATTAAAGATACATTTTATCCTTACTTATCATCGTTAAATAGATAAAACCCAATAAAGATAATATATTGATTACTTACACTATATTACTGAATGATTAAGTCATTATCCTAAATTAACTAATTACTACTATCCTATTCCGCTTATCTTTATTAAAATAATTAAAATTATAACTATTCCAATAGCGATAATGCATTAATTATTATCATGTCAATTATTTGAAATTATCAAAAGATAACCAGAACTGGATCCGCAATGAGAGTAAATAAAAACATACAGTTGGTTGTAGGCGCATCGATCATTATGTCAGCCTCAATCTGCATGTCATCACCTGCCTTAGCTGAAGAAGAATCCGTCGGTTTATGGGATAAATTTACCAACAATGTCAGCGCTACTTGGGATTCTGATAAGTATGAATTATATGTTCCCTTCTTTACGTGGCATAACCGCTTTATGTACGATAAAGAAAAAACGGATACTTATAATGAAGAACCTTGGGGTTTTGGTATTGGTAAGTATCGTTACGATGAAGACAATGATTGGCATGCGTTATATGCGATGGCCTTTATGGATTCTCACAATAAAGTTGAACCGATTGTAGGTTACGGTTTCCAAAAAATGTGGATCCCTGGTGAAATTGATGGTTTCCGAATGGGAGCTGGTTTCACTTTGGGGATTACAGCCCGTGAAGAGTATAGCTATATCCCTATTCCCGTTCCATTACCGTTAGTTTCTATTGAATATGATAAGCTTTCTGTCCAAGCAACCTATATTCCGGGAACCTATAACAATGGTAACGTCTTGTTTGCATGGCTACGTTGGCAGTGGTAATCACCACTTAAAAACTAGTCTCAAAAGAAAAGCCGGTAGATAAAAAATCACCGGCTTTCTTTTTTAGTATTTCTACTCGAAAATATTACGCTATTTTATTTTCTACATTACGCTTTTTAGTTCCAGAGAACTGATAACCAATCCATAGGACTAAAATCCATAGTGGCATAATAAGTACCGAAATACGTAATCCATCCATCATTAAAATGATAACCAAGATCAGCAAAAGAAATGCCAAGCAGAGGTAGTTACCAAATGGGTACCAAATACTTTTGAATTTTGTTTCTATGCCCTGTTTATTCATTGCCGCTCTAAACTTCAGGTTCGAGATACAAATCATAATCCAGTTAAGAACCAACGTTGTCACCACAAGGGACATTAATAACTCAAACGCACGACCTTCCATGATGAAATTGATTAAGATCCCCCCTGACGTCGCGATACCTGAAATAATCAGCGCCATCACAGGTACTCCACCTTTATTGACTTTCGCCATAAATTTGGGTGCATTACCTTGCTGAGCTAAACCATACAACATACGGCTCGTACAATAAGCGCCACTGTTATACACAGATAACGCGGCAATTAGGATGACAACGTTTAATGCGTTAGCAACGAACAAATCACCCAACTCATGGAAAATTAATACAAATGGGCTGGTTTTGCCATCTAACTGCACCCATGGATACAAGGCTAACAGCACCGCTAAAGAACCGATATAGAAAATCAAAATACGGTATACAACTTGGTTAATCGCTTTTGGAATACTTTTATCTGGATCTTCTGCTTCAGCAGCCGTAATCCCAACCAGCTCCAAGCCGCCAAATGAGAACATAATAATTGCCAGTGCCATCAGCAACCCGCTAAAATCTTTCGCGAAAAACCCGCCATATTCCCATAGGTTGCTGACCTTAGCTTGTGGGCCGCCATGTCCACTAAACAGTAAATAACAACCAAATATAATCATTGCAACAACGGCAATGACTTTGATCAGTGCAAACCAGAATTCTGTTTCACCGTAGGAGCGAACATTGATTAAGTTAATTGCATTGACCGCAATAAAGAAAACAAGTGCAGAAACCCATATAGGCAGTTCAGGCCACCAGTGTTGCATATATTTGCCTGCGGCTGTCAATTCTGTCATCCCAACCAGAATAAACATGACCCAGTAGTTCCAGCCAGATAAGAACCCAGCAAAACCGCCCCAATATTTAAATGCAAAATGGCTAAAAGAACCCGCGACCGGTTCTTGAACAATCATTTCCCCAAGCTGGCGCATGATGAGGAAGGCGATAAACCCACAAAGAGCATACCCGAGCAATACTGAAGGCCCTGCCATCTGTATCGTTGTGGCTATTCCTAAAAACAGCCCAGTCCCGACAGCGCCTCCCAAAGCTATTAATTGAATGTGTCTATTTTTTAATCCGCGCTTGAGCGTCTGTTGCTCCATATCTTTACCCTTTCGTCCTCTTACTTTTTTATCTTCGTCCACAGTGGTGATAATCACTCAAGTTTATTTGAATTTTTCAATTAACACTACTGAAAAGCGGACTGTCTGCCTGTCTTGTCATTTTTTTAAAAAACGACGAACTAATATCAAGCATGACGTTGCAAAAAGCAAATTCAAAATGGTAACAAGCTGGTTACGCGGCATATTCCTAAGATAAAGTCATCTCCCCCTTGGTCACACAGGCTATCCATGGCAAGAAGATATAAAAAAACGCAGCTTAATATAATAGTGATAGCTAGCAGTATGTTACGCATGAAATAGGGATTCTCTAAAACGTTAACCTGATTCAATGCTAATTAATTTTTTTATCACTAACTTAGCAAAAATAGGCAATTCGCCCTTTTCAATAAAATAATTGTTTATTTTTACAGCTTATGTGAACTAACTGGCTCTGAGTGTGTGTTTTTTATACAAAAATCTCGTATACCGCACAACCAACCTTTGTCATGGTGAAATGAAGTTGTGTATACTTCAGTTACCGTAAAATAAAAATGAATTAGAGATGGCACAAGATAACCACTTAGCACTTGTAATTGCTTTAAGTAAATGGATTGAAGAGCATCTGGGGCGAGTCATCCACTTGGAAGAGCTGGCTGCTTATTCAGGCTATTCCCTTTGGCACATGCAAAAAATCTTTAAAGAAGTCACAGGGATTTCTTTAGGTAAATATATACGCCAACGTCGATTAGCGGGCGCTGTGAATTTATTGAGAAATAGTAATCAATCTATCTTTGATATTGCGCTTGATTTTGGCTTCGGCTCCCAATCGCATTTTACGTATATGTTCCGTAAAGAATATGGCATTACTCCGTTTGATTTCAGGCAAAATGACCAGATCCAGCTGGATGTAAAGCAACCACTACACTTAACCGAAGACTATGAGTGAATTTGTTTTACGTGCATTATCAATGAGTTCGTTCATTTTAATGCAATAAAACATGGGCATTCATAATCTATATCTTTTTTGATTGATACCCGCATCAGTCAGTTAGATAATTTACATTCTTAATAATCAGAGTAAGGTACTGACATAAAACTCTAATTTAGGAGGCGTTGATGTCTATTAAACTAGTCGCCATTGATTTAGATGGTACGTTACTCAATTCCCAACACCAAATATCCCCTAGCGTTAAAAATGCCATCGCTCATGCCCAGCAAAAAGGTATTCGCATTGTATTGGCTTCGGGTCGCCCCTATTCTGGCATTCAACCTTATTTACAAGAGCTTGGGTTAGATACTACAAACAATTATTGTATTAGTAATAATGGTAGCGTTATTCATCAAGCTAACGATGGAAGCCATGTATATGAAGATTTGTTAGATTTTGAGGATTATCAGTACTTCGCCGAGCTGGCTAATAATATTGGGGTTCATATGCATGCCTTAGCAGATAACACAATGTTTACTGCTAACCGACACATCAGTCGCTATACCATCCATGATGCCTATTTTACGAATACCCCTTTAGTTTACTGCCCAGTCAATGAGATGGATACCTCATTAAGTTTCACAAAAATCATGGTCATTGATTACCCTGAAAAATTAGAAATTGGTATCAGCTATATTCCAGAAAATACGTTCGAAAATTATTCTCTAATTCGTACTAGCCCCTACTTTTTAGAAATATCGAACAAAGATGCCAGTAAGGGTTCCGCATTACAGGTTTTATGTGAAAAGCTAGCTATAACCCCCGATAAGGTCATGAGCATCGGAGACCAAAATAATGACATTGCGATGCTAAAATACGCCAGTGTTTCTGTTGCAATGGGGAATGCGGAGCCACATATCCGTGAAATGGTGAAATTTGTGACATCGACCAACGATTGTGATGGTGTTGCCGTCGCAATAAATAAATTTATTGTCTAGATATTTTAGATTTTAAAGTTCAAATTCCTATAAATTTATTTTGCCGCTATTGGATATGCCTATTGTTTGCACATTTGGCATGTCCATCCTCTATCTTAGCTTACCAACTCTTTTATCCTTCCCCTTACTTACCTTACCAAATTTGATACTATCTGCAGCGTTCAAAAAAGTGACCATATGCTAACAAACACAATAAAAAATCAACATCACTAACAGGTAGTAAAATGTTTTCAACAAAAGATATGTTAATTCTTGGAATGATGGTTTTTGCCTTATTTTTAGGTGCAGGAAACATCATTTTTCCTCCAATGGCCGGATATCAATCAGGAACAGACTGGTTCAATACCTCCCTAGGGTTTCTGATTACTGGCGTATTATTGCCCTTTTTAACGCTAGTTACCGTCGCGGTAAAAGGTCGAGGTGAAAAACTCTCAGTCGATTTACCTAAATGGGTTGCCGTTATTTTTTGGGTCGCTCTTTATTTGATCGTCGGTTCAACCTTTGCCATGCCAAGAGTGACAAATACCGCTTTCGAAATGGGCTTTCTGCCATTAGGTCTGGTTGAGAAAAATACTTTCTCGCATCTGACTTTTGCACTCATTTTCAATTTTGGTTCTATGTTCTTCATGTTGAAGCAAGGTACGATGATCAGTGCCATTGGTAAATTTATGACGCCCGCACTGCTAATTCTGTTAGTGGTTGTCGGTATCGCTGTCGTGCTAGATCCACTATCGTCTATCAATCAGCCTGTAAATCAGTATGCAGAGTTTGCCTTCTTGGGGGGCGTAATTGATGGCTATCAAACCATGGATGTGTTATCTGCAATGGCATTCGGGGGGATTGTTGCTCGTGCATTAGCTTCTAAGCAAATTACCGAACCTCGCCAAGTTGCCATCATTACGATCAAAGCCGGCCTAATTTCTGTCAGTTTATTAGCTGCACTGTATATTTGCTTATTCTATTTAGGGGCGACGAGCGAGCAAGTTGCTAATACAGCAACGAATGGCGGACAAATTTTTTCTCGCTATGTGGATGTTTTATTTGGTTCGATTGGTACGTGGATTATGTGTGGGATCGTATTGCTAGCCAGTATGACCACCTTAGTAGGCGTTACCAGCGCATGTGCTGATTATTTCGCAACGTTCCATCATCGTTTAGGCTATCGGTTCTGGGTGGTATTTTTCACCTTATTAACGACCATCGTTTCAACTTTCGGTCTTGATACGTTGCTACGTGTGACAATTCCTGCACTACTGATGATTTATCCGTCCTCGGTAACTATCGTATTCTTGCAATTTGCTCGTCAATATATGGCGGCCCCACGAGTCACTTATGGTATTACCATTGCAGTGGTTGTTTTGATGAGCTTATTTGATACATTGAATAATATGAAATTATTAAGCGGTTCAGTGAAAGAAATACTGATGACACATTTGCCGCTATTTGAACAAGGTATGGGTTGGTTAATTCCGGGACTGATTGCTTTCATTATTTCGATGCTTATCGGTAAATTTACGGCAAAAATGGATCCTATTGTAAAGCGAAATTTGGTCTAATTAATCATATGAAGCCCGCAGTTTGCGGGCTAATACCGTATTTAGCGGCGTCTTGTCGCGATAAAACAAGTTATTGACCCGATGGTGACCATCACAACTCCCTGCCAAAATCCCCATGTTAATGCCGTACTCAATAGCATTGAAGAAAATGCGGTAGAGATCACAGGGGTAAAATAAGAAAGGGTTCCCAAAAATGCGACGTTACCCTTGATAATTGCAACAGTCCAAAGAGCGTTAGCGCCTCCCGTTGCAATTGCCGTGATCAGCAATAAACTCATACTGTTCAGATTAATATTAAATGGCGCTGGCTCAGAAAGTAAAAAGAGTCCCCATAGCCCAATAGATGTCATGATAAAGAATAAGACCATTCCATTGCATCCATTCGCCATACGCTTCGTAATATTGCTGTAAAACGCCCACAATATTGCTCCCACAAAGGCCAATCCATAGCTTATCGGGTTACTTTGAATATTCGATAAAATAGCATCTAGCGATAGAGGCTGGTCTCCAGAAATCACCCATAATAGCCCCGCAAATGCCAATATTAGTCCTAATATCAATAACAATGTAAATCGCTGTCGATTAAATAATACAGCGAGCGCGATTGTAAAACTCGGCCAAAGATAATTCACCATTCCCAGCTCAATCGCTTGTTGACGGTTATTGGCTAAACCCAGAGCCAATATGAAACAAATTTCATAGCTAACAAATAGAAAAGCACCCCAAAACAGATAGCGCTTAGGAAATAAATGGATTTTAGGTAGCCCCATCACCGCCACTAACACAAGACTACCAATAGAGTAGATTAAGGCTGCACCACCTATGGGACCAAAGTTTTCGCTTGTGCTACGAACTAAACCAACCATCGTGCTCCATAATAATATGGAAATTATGCCGTAGAATGTTGCTGCATGTTGCCCTAGTTTCATAGCCTGAATAACATCCTCGTAATCGGTAAAATATCCATGAGTATATTTCAAAAACATTACGCTCCAAGCACGAGAAAGCAAGTCTTTTTTATCAATTTCTATTTATAAAAAAAGCACTTAGACATTTATCTAAGTGCTTAACATTATTTAATACTACAGCATCATTGCTATGAGCGAACTTCCTTACTCACCCACTGCTCTACAGACTCTTTTTCCCAAATTCCATCTTCAATTTGTTTTTTTAACTCTGGATGGTCATTGATATCAAAAGTAGGCACCTTTCCATCACGACGTTGTTGGTTGTAATCATTGGCTAACTTAAATGCCACTCCAGACAATAGGAGAATCGCAATTAAATTGGTAATCGCCATCAAGCCCATTGATAAATCAGCGAGTTTCCAGATCAATGGCATTTCGGCTAAAGCACCAAACATCACCATCCCTAAAGCAGCTAAGCGGAAAATAAACAAACCTGCGGTATGGTTATTTTCGAGGAAAATCATGTTACTTTCTGCGTAAGCATAATTTGCAATGATTGAAGTAAAAGCAAAAAAGAAAATAGCAATAGCGATGAAAGTTGACCCCCAACTTCCGACAGAAGATGACAATGCGAGCTGAGTAAGTTCGATGCCATTAACTTGTTCAATTGGGCCATCTAACACACCAGATGCCAAGATAATAATTGCCGTAGCGCTACAAATAACGATTGTATCCATGAAGACACCCAACATCTGTACGTACCCTTGGGATGCAGGATGAGGGGGATAAGGAGATGCAGACGCAGCAGCATTCGGCGCAGAACCCATTCCAGCTTCATTAGAAAATAGTCCCCGCTGAATTCCTTGGGTCATAGCTTGTGCGACACCATAGCCCACAGCTCCCCCTGCAGCCTCTTGTAAGCCAAATGCATTACGAAAGATCAACATAAATACATCGGGTAAGCGTTCAATATGGTGCCCAACAACCCAAAAAGCGAGCAGTAGATATGCAATTGCCATGATAGGCACAACCAGCTCCGCGACTTTAGCAACTGATCTTAATCCACCAAAAATGATCACTCCACTTAAAATAACTAATACGATACCAACATAGAGAGGATTAAAATCAAATGCTACCGCAGTGGCTTGAGCAATAGAATTAGCTTGAACGGCATTAAAAACCAAACCAAAGGCAATGATTAAAAAGATTGAGAATAAAACTCCCATCCAACGTTGTTTTAAGCCTTTTTGCATATAATAAGAAGGCCCACCACGATAGTTACCTTGGTCATCTTTGGTTTTATATAACTGAGCGAGGGTACATTCTATAAATGATGTTGCCATACCCAATAGGGCTACAACCCACATCCAAAATATGGCTCCAGGCCCCCCTGCCGTGATAGCAATAGCCACCCCAGTTAAGTTTCCAGTGCCAACTCGGGCTGCTAAGCTGGTACATAATGCTTGAAATGACGAAATTCCTGATTTGTCTGCCTGAGTGCTGTTTTTAAGTATGCCAAACATATGGCCAAAGTGTCTAAACTGAATAAATTTAGACCGTAATGTAAAATAAAGACCGGCTCCGAGTAATAAATAAATTAGTAATGAGCCCCAAATAAAATTACTGATTGAGTTTATAAATTCTATCAAATTACTCTCCTTTTATTAGAACAACTAAATTAATATTTAGTTGATGATTAATTTCGCTCCATATTAGCCAATAATAGTTAAACACATAAAAACTATGAGCCATAAAGGTTCATAATTTAAATCAACGTAATTCAACACGACGCCTGAATTATATTTTTTTTGCTTTTCATGTAAATTATTTTCTGTTTTTTATACATGATGATGCTTGTTTTTTAACATGCCTTTGTTAAAAAAGCCTTGAGCCTCAATATTATAATACATTAAATATCATCACGATAAGATTGCATTGATTGTTTTTTATTCAAAATTAAACAATCGTTTGAATTTGGTTGTTTTTTAGACTGGTTTAATTGATTTCATTATCTAAATAGTTCATTTTACTTATATAAATAATTTAAATTTTTCGTAGGGATTTAAACTTAAAAAATTACAAATCTAACTTTTGACTATAATTAAATATAGAAAAATTATAATCTAAAAAGATCCATATAATAATAAAATCATATCCAAGCTAATAATAACTTTTGTCCTCGCTCATTAAATCTTTTTTGTATCATCCAAATAAGATTATTGCTTATGTTTTATGATAACAATACACTGATTAAAAATTAGCTTTTTACATCAAAGGGTAACATATGGATATCAATATTAAAGTTTCCGACGACGCAGTGGCAAAACTCTCTGAAAAATCCCATGAAGCATTCGTTGCCGAGCTGCATGCTCGCATATTGGAAGTTTATCCCGGTAGCAATCTGAAGATTACACATGATATGGGGCCAACAACATTTAATACCAGCGGATTTCATGATGACAAAGAAGCTCATATTGTCTTACATGAGCTCGTTGAAGATGTTTTGCATCATGGCCATTGGTTAAAAAACTAACCTAAACCACCTCCTTTACCAGCCTACCTAAGTATTTCAGGCTGGTATTCCTTGTCCTACATTATTTTCCATTCACCTTAAACTCTGATCAAAATCATCTTTGCTTTGAATACCAAATCCGACCCAAACAAAGTCCTTTATTTATTCTCGTTATATGATAATGTATATAACGAATTTTCATTTACATTGCTTTTGCTAATTTATAGCAGCCAGTATTTATACTGGCTCTTTTTTATGAATTGATGCTAAAAAACCCTCTGAGATTATGATTTACGTCCCAGTCTGCTATAGTCTCTACAGACCCACATTCATTACAAATCAGAGGTATGCCTATGAAACGTTTATTATTAGCACTATTTTTAAGCCCTGTTATTGCCTTAGCAGCCAACGAGCCTTTAAATATTAGTGAACTAGCTAAAGACTATTGTGATGCAACAGGGCAAGCACTGCATAACGCATACGGCACTAATAAAAGCAGTAGCGAGCTGACTAGCAATACCATCACAAAGCTCAAAAGTGAAAATGTGGATTTAAAACTATTGCAAACCACTGAAGCAGAATTACGTCAGAATTTAATGGCAGCCATTGATGGGGTACGAAAAAACAAATCTAAATTTGCATCTGATGCAGAATTTAATAAATCACTGAATGATTCAATAGCTGCGTGTAAAATCCAAACTGAGCTATTACTGAATAAATCATAATAACTTATAAATAGAATGTGCCCTGACGGACTATGGGCACATCAACAAAGTTACTCTTTCGACTTTTCACAAATGGTGGTAATTGCGGTACGTAACTCTGGCGTTTCGCTAACAATTAACTGATTATGCTCTGAAAAAACACCTTCCTGAACATTGATACTAGCAACAAATGGCAGCTTTTCATCTTGTTGTTTAACTTGATAAAAACCACAAACTCGATAGCTTTCTCCATCTTTAAATTCGCTTTTCAATACGATATTTACATCAGTAAAGATAATGGAGCTTCCTGTACCTAACTTGCTCTCAACAAGTTTTTCGGCACTTTTTTTAATATCCGAATCCCCAATACTTGTATAAAACTGGTAACCAAATGCGCCAACTGCCAGTAATATAATAATCAATAGCTTACTTTTTATTCGTTTCAAACTGCGATCCTTTTCAGGTTATAAAATCTAACAGATATAGCTATATTAACATTTTTGCTATTGTCTTTATAAGCTTTACCTAATTAGTGCAGCACAAAAAGTACGATCCATCTCCCATAGATAGAACATAATAAAAATTCATTTTTTATTTATTTATAAATAACTAGTTTAATTAACAAGAAATTAGCATTATGAAGAAATAATGAATGACTGTGAGTACAATAAGAATAATCTCTATAATTAAGTAAATTGAATTGCTTAAATATATTTAAATGGCAAATTAAATATAAAGACAAAGGAGATAAAATATGAAACTTTCAAAATCTATTATTATTGCTAGTAGTTTATTGGCCATTAGCTTTTCAACTTTTGCATATCATGGTAATGGTACTGGACATGGTTCTTGGCCTAATCATAACAACCATACTCAAGCTCAATATGAACGCCCATGCAGTAACTATGCAGATGGACGACACTCTGGTCGCCATCAAGCTGCTATGCAATACTCTACAACGATTCAAACAACTCAACCCGAAGAAACACTGAAAAAAATCAGCTCTGATCTACCAAAAGGTGAAAATGGTAAACAATACAGAGTACATGTTGCAGTTATAGATGCGGAGACTAATGCTCCAATTCAAAATCAATAAATATTATTTAAAGTGAGAAGAGATAATCTTCTCACTTTAAATTGTCCTTTCAAAAAGATTATCTTTTTAAAATAAATTTATTCTTAATAGCATCTTTAGTAAATGTTGATTTTCAATGTGGCGTTAACATACTTTCACTTATATTTGATAATTAATCGGTTATCCCCCTCTTAATCCACTTAGTTATTTGTATTTCTCTGAAATAGCCCATTTATCACCTCATCGGTAACTTTCTGAGAAATATTGTTGAAGAGATGAATATTTAACCAGTTAACACAACATGAAGACCATGCATTTCCAGCGATAAAAACAACAAGAGCGAATAAAAAATCACTTTATTAACATATTTATTTACATTGCAATTATTTTAAGTAATCTAGTAACACAACGTAAATATATTGCAGGAACACTTCATGGATCGTCGTTCATTCTTAAAAACAAGCTCACTTATCGCTGGTGGTTTAGCAATAAACTCCGTTTTAAATCAGGCAAATGCAAAGACAATCTCTGTTATCAAACCAAGTGCAGAGCATCCTTTACTGCTTAATTTCAACGAAAACTCTCTCGGTATGTCACCAAAAGCTCAAGCAGCGGTCGTGGAATCTCTACCAGGCTCTTTTCGTTACCCTGATGCTGCCAGATCAGAGTTGATTGAAAATTTAGGTGCTATGCATAACTTATCGGACAAGCATATTTCCATAGGTAATGGTTCATCGGAAACCATTCAAGCAGCGGTAGCCATGCTGGCAAATAAGGCGAGAAAACAAAATTTAAAAATTCAATTAGTTACTCCAGATCCAACGTTTAATTATGCAGAACTCTACTCTCTACCTTTAGATATTGAAATCAAAAAAGTTCCACTGAGTGCCGACCTCTCTTTTAACTTAGAAAAAATGGAAGAGATCGCAAATAATTTTGATGGACTCTCTATTATTTATATCTGCAATCCTAACAATCCAACCGCAATGATCACACCACATAGCCCATTAGATCGTTGGATGAAAAAAGTTACCGATAAGCAATTTTTTATTGTAGATGAGGCATATGCCGAATTCGTTGAAGATCCACAGTTTATTAGCGCTATAGAATTAGTAAAAAAAGGTCAAAATAATCTTATTGTGACCAGAACTTTTTCTAAAATATATGCCTTAGCAGGATTACGTGTGGGTTATGGTATTGCAACTCCAGATATTATCGCTGCAGTTGATGAATTTAATTCAATTGATAATACCAATACAGCTGGAGCCGCAGCAGCTATCGCATCATTAAAAGATAAGCAATTTATTGCGTATAGCTTGAAATCAAATAACCTTTCTCGCAAGATTGTCGAACAGGCATTAAATGACCTTGGATTAGAATATGCGCCATCTCAAGCTAATTTTATTTTCCACAAAGTTAAAGGTGATGTGAAAACGTATAAGCAACGAATGCAAGAAGCTAACATCATGGTAGGAAGAGAATTCCCACCTGTTGTAGGCTGGAATCGCCTCACTCTAGGAACTCCTGAAGAAATGGAACAGTTTGTTCTTGTATTAAAAGAGTTTCGTCAAAAAGGCTGGGTATAAATTGAAAACTCCTTCTACTAGATAGAAGGAGTTTTCCTTCAAAATGGCCCTTTAAAAATAAAGAAAGCACCTGCAAATATCAGTATAAAACCAATAATATGATTGATAGTGATGCTTTCTCCCAGATACAAAACGGAGAAACCTACAAAAACACATAAGGTGATAACCTCTTGCATCGTTTTTAACTCAGCAGCACTATAATATTGATGCCCTAAGCGATTTGCTGGCACGGCAAAACAATATTCAACAAATGCGATAAGCCAGCTAATAAAAATAACAATATAAAGGGGTTTGTTCGTAAACTTCAAATGTCCATACCAAGCAAACATCATGAAAACATTGGAAATAACCAATAAAATAATAGGATAAAATTTAGCTAACATATTAATCAGCTCTAAAAGCTAAAGGTTGCTGACATTATGCAAATAAGCAGCCTTTATTTCAATCATGTCATATTCTTTAAATTTACTTCAACTCATCAAAAATTAGTATTATGTAGTACAATTTAATTTACATTTATTCCATTTCAATTAGAATCCCCTCAATTAATGTATTAAAAGGTACACTTGATGACTAACATTATATCTGCAAACCAAAAAGCATGGGATAAACAAGCTGAATTACAGCAAGCATGGTCAACTCCTGTTGACTCAGCGACAATTGATGAAGCAAAGAAAGGAAATTGGCAAATCCATTTAACCCCAACAGCACTTAATAAACAGTGGTTGGGTGATATTCAAAATAAACATATCTTATGTTTAGCATCTGCTGGAGGCCAACAAGCACCCATACTTGCCGCTGCAGGAGGAATAGTGACAGTGTTTGACCTTTCAGAAAAACAATTAGAGCAAGACAGATTAGTCGCACTACGTGATGACTTATCCTTAAACATAATTCAAGGGGATATGCGTTCCTTACAAATATTCCCAGATAATAGCTTTGATATCATTTTTCATCCTATATCCAATTTATATATTCCAGATGTCAATCCAGTATGGCAAGAGTGCTATCGGGTATTGAAACCTCAAGGTAGGTTATTATCTAGCTTCTTTAATCCTATCGTCTTTGTCGATGACAGAGAAAAATTAACCGATGAGCACAATATTATAAGACCGTGTTATAGAATGCCATTTTCTGAATTAGAAAATTTATCACCAGAACAAATTGAGGTAAAACAAAAAAATCAGGAAGCTTTTGTTTTTGGCCATTCATTAACAGATTTAATTGGTGGGCAGATAAGAGTAGGATTTACCATTACAGGTTTTCAAGAGGATTGGCAACCTAACCCTCGATTTGTTATTGATAATTACTTGCCAACATTCCTAGCAACACTAGCAATAAAAAACTAAACTGGTGAATAACCTCCCACACTGATCCTTACAATTTACGATCCTCACAATAACGTTCCCAAATTGCAGTAAATTGCTCTGGTGGGATAATATCATCTATTTGTTCAATTAAAGGAATTGAAATTGAAGTATTACCTTCAACATTTTGATATACCCTAACAATAAACCGTCTATAGCTATTGGACAGTTCATCTTCAAAACCAAACACTTCCCCACAATAATAGCCTGTTTCATCTCCACGTGAATTTTTCGTAAGCATATGATACTCAAAATTTTTATAGGTCGCCGCTTCGGGATAATCTAAAAAATCTTTGACTACATTTTTTACTTTACTTTCAGTATTAACTTTTGCTGATGATGAAAGGTCAGTCATCAAACCGGCTATATATGCGCAGCCCGCAACTAACAATAATATCAATGATCTTAGCAACATGTTTCACAACGCGATTTATTAAGAAATATTTCGAATTATTATAATTGGTATGAAAATATTTGCGATGACATTATTCTTTAACGATGAACTTCCCTTCAGATCCGATATAAAAATTTGTTATATTGACGAATTTAGCATTAAACCCTAATCATTGTAGCTGAGTCCAAATATAAACTAAACATATCGCAGTAATTACCCAAATCAGTGTCGCTACACTTAAACAAACCCATGGACTCCATCGAGTAGCAAACAAATAGACAGTGAGCAAATACATTGCATAGGGAATTAAAGACCATAAGCCAAACAGCGCTGTTTTTCGTAAGGCTTCACCTCCTTGTTCTTGCACCACAATCACATGCGCAATTAATGCAAAAGTTGGGAATAATGGAACTAAGCCTGCAATATAATAGACCTTACTACGAGAAAAAAGAGCTATAACCAGAACAGCTAATGCGCCAAATAAGCATTTGATTAGAAGTGAAAACATAATGGACTCAAGTGTCATTCTACGATTTGGTTGATTATCTCTTAAAATGTATGGCATTAACGTGTTGTTAGTATCATAACAGCAATAAAGCCTAAGCCTTACTTATCATATGATTAAATAAATCATTGTATTACGAATTATATGTTTATACCTGGTTGAATATCTTTTACAGTTAATCTGATATAACGTTATTAACTAAATTTGAAAAAAAGAGCTAAAAATGACAATAAATATTTCTGTTCTCGTTGATAACAATACCCTAATAGATAGTTACTTTTGTGGTGAGCCTGGTGTTTGCTACTACATCGAGGCTGATGGAAAAAAAATATTATTTGATACTGGTTATTCTGATGTATTCATTGAGAATGCTAATATTCTTAATATCGATTTATCCTATATTACCGATCTAGTCTTATCCCATGGTCACAATGACCATACTTGGGGAATCAACCATTTAATCCAATATCTAGACCGACGTAACCTCGAATCCCAACAAACTAAAAAGCTTATTTGTCATCCTAATGCGTTGTTACCTAAAAACTATAAAACTAAGGTCATTGGCGCGAATACACCCAGAAATGTTCTCACAGCCTATTTTGATTTAGTTGAAACACAAAATACTTACTATATTTCTGATAATGTTATTTTTCTTGGTCAAATCCCGAGAAATAATGCATTTGAAGGAAAAGATCCAATTGGTAAAACCGTAGACCAAGAAAATAATTGTGTTGATGACTATGTACTTGATGATACCGCTCTAGCAATTACAACATCGGAAGGCTTAATTGTGATTACAGGATGTTCACATTCAGGTATTTGTAATATTGTTGAGTATGCAAAGCAAGTGACCAAAGTGGATAAAATTATCACCGTTATAGGTGGTTTTCATCTACAGCACGCCTCTGATAATTTACTAAACCAAACTAGTCATTATTTTAAACAGCAAAATTTATCACAAATCCATCCATGCCATTGCACCGATTTAGCTGCAAAAATACATTTAGCTACATATATTCCGGTTAAAGAAGTGGGGTCTGGGATGCAATTAACCTATCCTGCATAATGATGATATCAATCCATATGTAGTTAATATTTTTAGATTTAGTACTAACTACATATTCTATTTCTTAAAATTTTTATACCCGTGATCCTAAATCACTATCATGTTTTGAACCTGATAACATTCTCGTTAACTCTTCACAACGGATAATTTTTTCATTGCCCAATTGAAAGCTAGCAAATACCTCAAATTCACTGACTGAGCCATCATTTTTAATTGCACGCGCTATATGCTGTGTATGCACACAGTTATCGCCTTCAGCTATCGATTTGATTGTGACCGTGATACTTTTAGTCGCTTCTTTTAATACATTCAAGTGCTCATAAAACTCTTCAAAATCAATCTGTTTTCCATCAACAATTTGTATATAATCTGTGGAAAAATATTTTTTAACAATCGCCAAATTACCTATATCTTTCCCTAACACAGTGGTTAAAGCTTGTTTTACAAGCATCATCTTATTCATCGTATCCTCTTTTTTTATTTTCCCGCTTTGTTTACTTGTATATTCGGGCTTATTTAACGTTTTCAACCCCGCCAAGAAAAACAATAAAATTTATCTGCATAAGAACATCCAATTCATATCATCGAAATAAACTTATTGAATACTAAAAATAAAAGGTTTACAAAGAAGTAACCAGACTTTTATCAGGGATAATCATGAATTTATTAAAATCGATTTGGCGATTTTTTGGCATATATCAAAATAAGACGACCCGATTGCTACACTGCTTTATTTTTATACTTGTCATAACTCAAATTATTATCAGCAATTGGATGCAAGTAACAAAGGCAGGACTCATTCCAACAGACGGATACTCGTTCTATTTTACATGGATTCATATTGGGATAGGCTTTTGTCTGCTATTCCTAGCCGCCTTCCTAATACTCGTGTGTTTTTCTAATCGAGGATTTCGTTATTTTTTCCCTTATTTATGGGGAGATTTTACTCAAATAAAAAATGATATTACGTTATTATTTAAATTAAAATTACCAGAAAGTTCTCCAAGAGGTTTAGCCACAACGATACAAGGATTAGGTCTAGGAGCTTTAGCTATCGTCGTTTTATCTGGAGTAATTTGGTTTATTTTATGGCTACAAAATTCAGCATTAGCGCCAGAAGCTCGCAACATACATAAAACGCTCACAGGACTCATTGAAGCCTATATCATTGGTCATGGCTTGATGGGTTTACTGCATTTCATTCTATGGAAAAACAACAGCTCCAAATCTGAAAACCATTAATAATAATGTATAAATAGTCCCAACAAGGGGCTATTTTATCAATAAAAGATTACCTCTGTTGTGCTTCTTTTGTTTAATTTTATGGTTTTACCATTTGGCGTTAATGTAAGTACAAAATTACATTTATAGGATACTCCTCGCTTATCATATTCACATTTAGTATCTGCAATAAGTGCGGATTGATTCATCACTTTAACTTCGAGAAGTACATCATAAGGTTTAGCGGGATCTTTATCATACTCAACCACTGTCTCTGAAAATACTTTATTTTCACTGTAATAAGTGATTGCATACAGCCGATTATCTTTATCATAGTGATATTCATTTAACTTAATATTTGGACTTTTAATCATAGAGCCTTTGATAAAACCATCATCATTATATTCATACAATAACTTACCATTCGAATCTTTTTTAGATAAAACTAGGCAATCCTTGCCTATTTCCATTTCAACTGGTCCATTAATATCTTCTCCGATAAGTTTATCTTTAACTCTTTTTACGAATAACTCATTATGAATACTATTGATATACTCATCTTTTACTTGGCTCAAAGAAAATTCATCAATGCATCCATCACGCCCAATTTTTAAATTGGAAATATAATTTATTGAGTTATCCTCATTATAAATCGTTGATTTTACTTCTTTTACATTACCTTTGACGGGATTGAAATCATACATTTGTGCCATATTAAATACGACAGGGTTATATTTTTGTTCTGACATTGCTGTAGCTTTAAATGGTATCAATATTGCCACAGTACAGGCAACTACCGGTAATATTTCGATTTTCATATATATGAAAGCCCCTAGATTTATTTTTATGCTATCTCTATATTGAGATAGGCAATTTACTTCAAATATTCGCTGACATTTTAATCATACTTCATGGGAAATTACTTTTTATAACATCATTTATTTAAATTTAATTATTTACCATCAACCCGGAAATAAAAATAATTCGTATTTATATCATGTGATTTAGTTATTATCCTGATGTTAAATGGAATATTTTCTCAATAAAAAGTAGCTTCCGTTATACTGCTTTTTAACAAATTGATATTTTTACCATTTGCATTTATTGTCAATACAAAATCACATTTGTGAGCAATATTCTTCTCATTATACTCACATGTAGAAATAACAAATAGAATTGGTTGCCCTAGCGCTTTAATTTCCATGGTAAGATCAAATGGTTTATTAATATCTTTTCCATATGTGATTATGCTTTCAGAAAATACGATATTATCTTTATAGTAAATTATCGAATCCGGAAGTTTAAATTTATTGTAATGATTTTCACTATATTGTGTTCTAGGATTTGCGATCTGTGAACCAATGATAATCCCATCGTCATTGTATTGATAAATTAACTCACCATTCGTGTCCACTCTTGAGAGTATCAAACAATTTTTGCCAACAATCATTTCAACGGGACCATTGGCATCATTACCCACTAATTTATTGTTAATTTTTTTAAGTGAAAGATGGTTATGGACACTATTCAGGTATTCATCTTTTTTTTGGTCATAAGTAAAACTATCTACACAGCCATCTCGTCCAATTTTTAGAAATGATTGATAATTAATAGACTTATCTTCATTATAGACTACTGTTTTTAGCTCCTTGATATTTCCTCTAACCGGATTAAAATCATAGAGTTGAGCCATGTTAAATACTACAGGGTTATACTCTTTTTCTTGAAATGCTATTGCTCGAAAAGAGATAAAAAAGGTCATTAACTGTATAGCTAGTAATAAATATGTGTTATTCATTTTATACCTCTAAGACCACCAGAGCGCTGTGCTAAAAATGTATAATTATTTAATTTATACCACTATTTTTTATAAAATAGTTTCGGTCATTTTAACACCTTTGCAATGAACTTCCATAGAGCGACTCTTTTTATCACACATAACACTAAAAATAAGTATAAATGCCTACACATCGAATTTTATTTAAGTATTTATTAGTACATCTTTTTATAATCAGTCCAATAGTGATTGATTTGTTTAGATACAAAAAAAATAAAAAACCATCCATTTTTAGTGGATGGCTTGCACACAAAATTAGTTAAAGGTCGACTAGTGTTATTTAATGTCCATTTTTTTACTTATTGAGTCATACAGCCTTTCAAAAACTGTCGAAAGATCCAATTTATATTCTGCGGATGTATATACCCCAGGAACGGACGCAATATGCTGTTTCATAATTTCTCCTGAAATTTCTGCCGCTTTAGCTTTTGCTTCTATCACTGTCATTGCCATGCTATCCCCTTATGGATTCATCATTTTATCTTAATAAATATAGAGGAATATTCGATATACCGGTTGGGCTGAAGAGGTACAAAAAAAATCAGACATGTATCGCATAATATTGATAAGAGAGCTTATAGCGCATACTCTCGCTTGGTGCAGAATAAAAACAAACTCATTGACTAAATTTAAAACGGAAAATTCCATAATCAATTTTTTTGGATCTCATAATCCTTCCCATTTGATATAAAATTAGCCATCTCAATTACGATAACTTAACTTTAGATACTATCTAGCATATCCATATAAATTAATCTTACCCGATAAATATTCACCTAGGTAAATTTCACTGATTTTATTAAATCCTTGTTCCGCGACTTTTGCTTCCAACCACTCTCTATCTTTATTAATAATTTCAAGCAAGTCATCATTAGCTAATCCATCCACAATGATGGGATAACGAATATTTTCATCACCATTTTGAATAATCGTCAACTGTCCATTTTGTTCAAGGACTACGCGTTTTAACTGCTCAACTTCATAGATACCATTAGCTCTGAGTTTGAACATTAAGTCATTTGCAGAAACACCATTTCTTAAACATTCTTTAACATCAACGCTGCCATTATGTACTAAGGTAATAGGCTTTCCATCTATGATTTGTTTAATTAATCGATTGTTTTCTTTTGAGAATTTAAGAACAAATACAAGTAAAGTCCAGATAATCAACACTAGGACAAATTGCAGCACCGTAATTGACTCATTATAAATTACACCGCCAATGATCCCACCTAAAACGTAGTTTTGAACCTGATCCATTGCAGAGGATGGGGCAAGGTTCCCTTTTCCCATAAGATTTATCTGCACAATTAAACACAATATTCCCAGACCCAATTTTATAACTATAGGCATATATATAATCATTTACTTCCTCACTTTTTTATAATAATGGTGTCTGGGTTTGTTAATTTAGCTTCTACTAAGCTATATGTATTTTGATCCGGACTCAAACTCACACGATAATAAATATTATTGACTTTTATAATCACACCATCCGAGAGTTGTATTGAGCTTGAAAAAATAGAGTTTACATCTACATCTTTTTCTTTTGATAATAGTTTTACAAAATTAACCATTCGGGATGATTGTGAGTGTATATTTTGACTATTTGTATAATCTGAATACTGAACGCCGGAAATGAACAGCAGAAATAAGAAGGCCATAATAGTTAAATCCCGATATTTTGTCTGTAATCGGTGACGCATATATAGGCTAAAAACAACGATTAAAACAAACAATGTACTGAATATAATAATATATTTAAGATAGTCATTTAAATTAGACTGCTCTTGTAGATAATTTATCCCATAAAATATCATATAGACACCATTCCTGCTTATTTAAGATTTTCTGTTTCTTTAGTTATAATAAATCTATTCTTCGACATTGTTCTAGGCTTATTGTTGCTTTTTTAATTACGGTCGCGATATAGGCATAATTTTGATAAATTATTGCGATCTAGATAGCCTGTTTTTTGAACCGTTTTGGGGAAGAGTTTTGGGGGAGTTTTGGGGAAGAATTTAATTGAACAAAAAATAAACGGGAACTATTAAGCTCCCGTTATTAATTACACTACGTAATAAATTACATGTGTTTAATGATCGCGTCGCCGAATTCGCTACATTTCAGTAATTTAGCGCCTTCTAATTGGCGTTCGAAATCGTAAGTTACAGTTTTAGCCGCGATTGCGCCTTCCATACCTTTAACGATTAAGTCTGCCGCTTCAACCCAACCCATATGGCGCAGCATCATTTCTGCGGATAGAATGATTGAACCTGGGTTTACTTTATCTTGGCCTGCATACTTAGGCGCAGTACCATGAGTTGCTTCAAATAAAGCACACTCGGAACCAATGTTTGCACCTGGAGCAATACCGATACCGCCAACTTGTGCCGCTAATGCATCAGAAATATAATCACCGTTCAGGTTCATACATGCGATAACATCATATTCAGCTGGACGCAGCAGGATCTGTTGTAAGAAGGCATCTGCGATGACGTCTTTTACAATAATATCTTTGCCAGTTTTAGGGTTTTTAATCTTAACCCATGGACCGCCATCAATTAACTCACCGCCAAATTCTTCTTGTGCTAATTGGTAACCCCAATCTTTAAATGCACCTTCAGTGAATTTCATAATGTTGCCTTTATGAACTAAGGTCACTGAATCACGATTATTATCGATTGCGTACTCAATTGCTGCACGAACTAAACGCTTAGTTCCTTCTTCAGAACACGGCTTAATACCGATTCCGCAATCTTGTGGGAAACGGATCTTAGTTACGCCCATTTCGTCTTGCAGAAATTTGATGACTTTATCTGCTTCTTTACTACCTGCTTTCCACTCAATACCAGCATAAATATCTTCAGAGTTTTCACGGAAAATAATCATGTCCGTTAACTCAGGCTGTTTTACTGGGCTTGGTGTGCCTTTGTAGTAACGAACAGGACGTAGGCAGATATAGAGGTCGAGTTGCTGACGAAGTGCAACGTTCAGAGAGCGAATGCCGCCACCTACAGGGGTAGTCAGAGGACCTTTAATTGAAACGCGATAGTCACGGATTAAATCGAGGGTTTCTTGCGGTAACCAAACATCTTTGCCGTACAACTGAGTAGATTTTTCACCGGTGTAAATTTCCATCCACGAAATTTTGCGCTCACCGTTGTAGGCTTTTTTGACTGCAGCATCAACAACTTTTAACATTGCAGGAGTGACATCAACACCAATACCGTCACCTTCAATAAAAGGGATGATTGGGTTGTTCGGAACGTGTAATTTGCCTTTTGAATCAATGGTAATTTTAGCGCCTTCTGCCGGAACTACTACTTTGCTTTCCATTAACCTCTCCTTCACTTGCGTATTTTACTTGTTAATTTTTTGTAAGAGACATGTCAATACTACTTGAATCTACATCGATCGCCAAATAGAGTTTCACATTAACAAAATATTTGACATGAAAAATATATTGCGCTCACACTATTCGAATCAGTTAATTATTTATCCCATTATTTTAAAAGGGAAAATCCGTATAAAACGTTTATATGCTTTTAATGGTTTTAATTAATATCCCGCCCTATCAAGGATAAGAGTTAAAGGGTAACCAAAACTCCGCTACAATAACCAATAATTTATATTCAACCTATTTTATTATTATGTCCAAACCAACGAATCGAATATCATCATCTCCACGTCGAACTGAAAATGCGCCTAAAACCCGCTTAAAGAATAATCATCGACTAAATAAAAATACCACTATTACCGCCCCAAAGTCGTCAACACCTCGTAAGGTTATTATTTTTAATAAACCTTTTGATGTACTCCCTCAATTTACCGATGAACAAGGGCGAGAAACATTAAAAAATTATATTCCAATTAGCGATGTTTATGCAGCTGGGCGTCTCGACCGCGATAGCGAGGGATTATTGGTATTAACCAATGACGGGAAACTGCAAGCACGATTAACCCAGCCTCAGAAGAAAACGGGGAAAATATACTATGCTCAAGTAGAGGGTATTCCCGATGAAATTGCATTAGCTAATTTTCGCCGAGGACTTGTGCTTAATGATGGTCCAACCCTCCCCGCAGAAATCGAATTAGTTGAAGAACCGGATTGGTTATGGGAAAGAATTCCGCCTATTCGAGAGCGTAAAAACATTCCAACAAGTTGGCTAAAAATCACGCTTTTTGAAGGAAGAAATCGGCAAGTTCGCCGAATGACAGCTAATATTGGTTTTCCGACACTAAGATTGATCCGTTATTCCACGGGTGAATTTAGTTTGGATAACTTATCCCCTGGTGAATGGAAGGAGGTCACTGTTGTTTAAGCCTAATGTTACTGTTGCCACTATAGTTCACGCTCAAGATAAGTTTTTAGTGGTTGAGGAGTGGGTCAATAATAAACCAACATGGAATCAACCCGCTGGGCATTTGGAAGCCAATGAGTCTTTACTACAAGCCGCCCAGCGAGAACTCTTTGAAGAAACGGGTATCCAAGGTACACCACAAAAGCTCATTAAAGTTCATCAGTGGATTGCCCCCGATAGCACCCAGTTTATTCGATTTTTGTTTTCCCTTGAACTAGATGCACCATGCGAAACAAGTCCCCATGACAGTGATATTAGCGCCTGCCACTGGGTTACCGCAGAAGATATTTTATCTAGCCCCTGTCTACGATCTCCATTAGTTGCACAGAGCATCCGCTGTTTTCAAGAGGGAATATCTTATCCTTTAGATATTTTGACCGCATTCGGTCATCATTACGACTAACATAATTCGCCCTAACTCTGGTGCAACAAGGGTGCAACGTGCTAAAGTATGGGGCTTGATTTTTCCGTAGTGAGACTATTTTCATGTCAGATAACAGTACCAAATCAGATAACAGCCAAATTAAGGTCATCGTCGGTATGTCCGGTGGTGTTGATTCATCCGTTTCCGCCTATTTACTCCAGCAGCAAGGGTATCAGGTAGTTGGTCTGTTTATGAAGAACTGGGAAGAGGATGACGATGAAGAGTATTGCTCTGCGGCAACTGACCTTGCTGATGCCCAAGCTGTCTGTGACAAGCTGGGTATTGAGTTACGCACCATCAATTTCGCTGCCGAATATTGGGACAATGTCTTCGAACACTTTTTAGAAGAATACAAAGCGGGACGCACCCCAAACCCAGATATTTTGTGCAACAAAGAAATTAAATTTAAAGCTTTCTTAGAGTTTGCTGCGGAAGATCTCGGAGCAGACTATATCGCGACAGGCCACTATGTTCGCCGCCGTGACGTCAATGGTAAAAGCCAACTATTACGCGGCCTCGACAATAATAAAGACCAAAGTTACTTTCTCTATACCCTCAGCCATGAACAGATTGCCAAAAGCCTGTTCCCTGTGGGTGAACTAGAAAAGCCAGAGGTACGTCGTATTGCCGAAGAGATCGGCTTAGTGACTGCGAAGAAAAAAGATTCTACTGGTATCTGTTTCATTGGTGAGCGTAAATTCCGTGATTTCTTAGGGCGCTACCTCCCTGCTCAACCGGGTCCAATTGTCACTGTAGATGGCGAAACCATCGGCCAACATGAAGGATTGATGTACCATACGTTAGGTCAACGTAAAGGTCTGGGGATCGGTGGTACTAAAGAAGGTTCAGAAGAACCTTGGTACGTAGTAGACAAAGATGTTGAGAAAAATCAATTAATTGTCGCTCAAGGCCATGAACATCCTCGATTAATGTCTGTTGGCCTGATTGCTCAACAATTAGATTGGGTAGATAGACAAGTTCTCACTGAGCCATTACGCTGCGTAGTGAAAACCCGTTATCGTCAAGCGGATATACCTTGTACTATAACGCCATTAAGTGCCGATAAAATTCAAGTTACTTTTGATTACCCAGTTGCTGCTGTTACTCCAGGGCAATCTGCGGTATTTTATATTGATGAAGTCTGCCTCGGTGGCGGCGTTATTGAAGCCCGTATTCAGGAGTAAGTGTGGCGAAAAACTATTACGATATTACGCTAGCATTAGCGGGTATCTGTCAAGCTAGCCTAATGGTACAAAAACTTGCTCATGAAGGGACCTTTAATGAGCAAGATGGCAAAACCATGGTCGACAGTCTGACCAACATGAACCCATCCAGTACGCTGGATGTGTTCGGTAACGATGAAGCTAATTTGAAAACTGGCTTAAGTGCGTTACTTGGTATGCTAACAGGTGGAAATAGCGGAATTTCGGCTGAAATGACCCGTTATATGCTCAGTATCATGGCGCTAGAACGTCGTTTAAGTAAAGATGACAACGCAATGAACCAACTAGGTCAGCGTATTGAGCAATTTGAACGCCAAGCGAGCTATTTTGATCCCATGTCTGAAGGTGTTTTCAATGCCCTTGCCGGTATCTATGTAGATGTAGTGAGCCCAGCAGGTCCCCGCATTCAAGTCACGGGCTCCCCTGATATTCTGAAAAATACCCTTGCTCAGGCAAAAGTTAGATCCATGCTGCTTGCTGGTATTCGTTGTGCCGTGCTATGGCAACAAGTTGGTGGCAGCCGTCTCCAACTGATGTTTTCTCGAAGCCGTCTGTCTAATCAGGCGAAACAAATTTTGTCTCACCTATAAATCTGGAGTTGCTACCAATGGAATTATCCTCACTGACCGCTGTATCCCCGATTGACGGCCGTTACGGTGATAAAGTCAGCGCTTTACGCACTATTTTTAGTGAGTTTGGTTTACTGAAATTTCGTGTCCAAGTTGAAGTTCGCTGGCTACAAAAACTGGCTGCAACTGCACAAATTAAAGAAGTTCCTTCATTTGACGCTGACGCAATCGCTTACTTAGACGAAATTGTCGCTAATTTTAGTGAACAAGATGCGATGCGTATCAAAGAAATTGAGCGTACGACTAACCACGACGTAAAAGCAGTTGAGTATTTCCTGAAAGAAAAAGTGGCTCATATTCCTGCACTTCATGCAGTATCTGAATTTATTCACTTTGCTTGTACTTCTGAAGATATCAATAACCTGTCTCACGCATTAATGCTGAAAACAGCTCGTGAAGAGGTTTTACTGCCACAATGGCGCCAGATTATTGATAAAATTAAAGCCATGGCATACGAATACCGTTCACTGCCATTACTGTCCCGTACCCACGGTCAGCCAGCAACACCGTCTACGGTTGGTAAAGAATTTGCTAACGTCGCTTACCGTTTAGAGCGTCAATTCCGTCAACTGGAACAAGTTGAAATTCTTGGTAAAATTAATGGTGCCGTTGGTAACTATAACGCTCACATTGTTGCTTATCCTGAGGTTAATTGGCACGAATTCAGTGAGACATTCGTATCTTCTCTGGGCATCAAATGGAACCCGTTCACGACACAAATCGAACCACACGATTATATTGCCGAGCTGTTTGATTGTGTTGCACGCTTCAATACTATCGTTCTTGATTTTGATCGTGATGTCTGGGGTTACGTTGCATTAAATCACTTCAAGCAAAAAACCATTGCCGGTGAAATTGGTTCTTCAACCATGCCTCATAAAGTTAACCCAATCGACTTTGAAAACTCAGAAGGTAACTTGGGTCTAGCAAACGCCGTATTAGGTCATTTAGCGAGTAAACTACCGGTGTCTCGTTGGCAGCGTGACCTAACTGACTCTACAGTTCTTCGTAACTTAGGTGTTGGTTTAGGTTATTCACTGATTGCTTATCAATCCACAATGAAAGGATTGAATAAATTAGAAGTCAACGAACAACATTTACTGGAAGAGCTAGACCAAAATTGGGAAGTATTAGCAGAGCCAATTCAAACAGTTATGCGCCGCTATGGCATTGAAAAACCGTATGAAAAGCTGAAAGAGTTGACCCGTGGTAAACGCGTTACGGCGGAAGGAATGCAACAATTCATTGATAGCTTAGCGCTACCAGAAAATGAAAAAGTGCGTCTGAAAGCGATGACTCCAGCAAATTACATTGGTTATGCTGTAAATTTTATTGATGAAATTAAGTAATTAATATTCTTTGAATAGGTGGCCAGTAGGTCACCTATTTTTCTATCGAATGATTAGGCAATCACTTTTCGGAAAAGACTATTTTTCAGATTTGTTTTACTTATATTTAGTTAAGATCTTGTTCCTTATCCCATCTCTTTCTACCATGTCAATTATACTATAATCATTTGCATGCTTTCTTTCTATGAGGTTCTCAGATGCGCATTCTTATCGTTGAAGATAATGCCCTACTTCGCCACCACTTAACGGTTCAATTAAAAGACCTAAGCCATCAAGTGGATTCCGCTGAAGATGCTAAAGAAGCTGACTATTTTCTCAATGAAAGTCATCCTGACATTGCCGTCGTTGACTTAGGTTTACCTGATGAAGATGGTTTATCTATGATCAAACGCTGGCGCAGCAACCATGTCACTATTCCAATCTTAGTCTTAACTGCGCGTGAAAGTTGGCAAGAAAAAGTTCAAGCATTAAACAGTGGTGCTGATGACTACGTGACCAAACCGTTCCAACTTGAAGAGTTAGTTGCTCGGATGCAGGCATTAATGCGTAGAAATAGCGGATTAGCATCCCAAGTTCTTGAATTAGAAAATTTTGTTATTGATTTATCCCGTAAAGAATTCACTGTCAATGGTGAATCAGTAAAACTCACCGCCTTTGAATACACCATTATTGAAACACTGCTACGCAACAACGGTAAAGTCGTCAGCAAGGATTCATTAATGCGCCAACTGTATCCAGATGCTGAACTCAGAGAAAGTCACACTATTGACGTATTAATGGGGCGCCTACGTAAAAAAATTCAGCAATTCCATGAACAAGAAGTGATCGTGACGGTTCGTGGACAAGGCTACCGTTTCGATGTGAATAACTAATATGCGATTGAGTAAATTTAGGTTTAAGCCTCTGTCTCTACAGGCACGTTTCATTTGTGCAACGTCAGCCGTGATCCTTGCCCTCACCTTATCCTATGGCATCGTCGCAGTGGTTGGTTATTTAGTGAGTTTTGACCGAACCACATACACCGTAATGCGTAGCCAGAGCAACCTAATTTACAGCCTTGTTCAATGGCAAGATGGTAAAATTGATATTCGTGTTCCACCGAATGTCACATTAAATAACCCCTCGTTGATCATCATTTATGATAAAAATGGTCAGGCATTATGGCGCCAACGAGAAGTCCCAGGCGTTGAACGGTTAATCCAACTCGATTGGTTAAAAAAGAATGGGTTATATGAAATTGATACGGATATCGATGAGACACGTCAATTACTGAATAATAATCCCGACTACAGTAATCGACTTAATGATATTGATAATGTCGATGAACCGTTAACTCACTCAGTATCGGTTAACCAATATCTAGCGACGGAAAATCTTCCCCAATTAACCATCGTCGTCGTTGATACGCTTCCTCAAGACTTACAAAATACCGGTGTTGTCTGGGATTGGTTTGGTTATGTGCTACTCGCAAACTTAATTCTGGTATTGCCACTATTATGGCTTGCTGCTTATTGGAGTGTTCGCCCAATTAAGTCGCTCATTTCGCAAATTAGTAGTCTTGAAAAAGGTGAGCGAGAAACCCTTGATGAAAACCCACCAGCAGAATTGCGTGGATTAGTTCGTAACCTCAATATTTTGCTCAGTAATGAACGCAAGCGCTACAGTAAATATCGTACGACCTTATCTGATCTCACCCACAGTTTAAAAACGCCATTGGCGGTATTACAATCCACACTAAGATTGCTACGCTCCGGTAAACAAATGACGGTCGAGCAAGCAGAACCCATTATGTTAGAACAAATTGGCAGAATTTCTCAGCAGGTTGGTTACTATTTACACCGCGCATCCAACCAAGGGGACGACAATCTCATGTTACGTGAAATTGCGTCTGTCCCCTCAATTTTAGACAGTCTTTCTAGCGCGTTACATAAAGTGTATTTGCATAAGGGCGTGTCTATCACTGTGGATATTTCTCCTGAAACCACTTGGCTGGGACAGCCGAATGACTTTATGGAAGTAATGGGAAATATAATGGAAAATGCCTGTAAATATTGCCTTGAGTTTGTCGAAGTCACCGCCATTTCTGGGCATGATAGTCTGACTATTATTGTGGATGATGATGGTCCCGGAGTGCCTGAAAGTAAGCGAAGTTTAATTTTCGTTCGTGGTCAACGAGCTGATACTCTCCGTCCAGGTCAAGGCTTAGGACTATCAATCGCAGTCGATATTATCGATCAGTATGACGGCGAAATTACAATTTCGGATAGTCCATTAGGGGGCGCACGTGTCGCCGTCACGTTTAGACAACAAGTGGTAATTGAAGATAGTTAATCTGTGAAGTGGCGCCCTATAAACCCTGTCTTACAATCCATTTCCGGTATACTATTTAGGAAGACTTGTAATAACTAGGGAACAATAAGATGGATTATAAACTGAATCTTGACTGGCAGAGTTTTCTGGACAGTCATTGGCAGAAACGACCTCTGCTTATCAAACAGGGTTTTACGCGTTTTATTGATCCTATCTCGCCTGATGAACTCGCGGGATTAGCGATGGAAGATGAAGTTGACAGCCGTTTAGTCAGCCATAAAGATGGGAATTGGCAGGTTGCACACGGACCTTTCAAAAGCTATGACCACCTTGGTGACGAAAACTGGTCTATTTTAGTTCAAGCTGTTGACCACTGGCATCATCCAAGTGCACAGCTCATGAAACCTTTTAGAGTCCTTTCTGACTGGCGTATGGATGATTTAATGATCTCCTACTCTGTACCGGGAGGCGGTGTCGGTCCCCACTTAGACCAATACGACGTATTTATCATTCAGGGTGAAGGTCGCCGCCGTTGGCGAGTTGGGGAAAAAATCCCAATGAAGCAACACTGCCCTCATCCTGACTTACTACAAGTTCATCCGTTTGATGCCATTATCGATGAAGAGATGGAACCCGGCGATATCCTGTATATCCCACCTGGATTTCCTCACGAAGGCTATGCTATTGAGCCATCGTTGAACTTCTCTGTTGGCTTCCGAGCACCCAACACACGTGAATTGATCAGTAGCTTTGCTGACCATTTAATTTCTAATGATTTGGGCAGCTACCGTTATAGCGATCCTGATCTCTCTTTCCGCGATAATCCGGCAGAAATTCTGCAAGGTGAGCAAATCAAGCTGCGTGAAATGATGCAGTCATTGATCAATGATCCTGACCTGTTCCGCCAATGGCTAGGCGAGTTTATTTCACAATCCCGTCACGAGCTAGATTTGGCTCCACCAGAGCCTCCTTACGAGCAGGATGAGATTTATAACTTACTGAAAGAGCAACAAGAAACACTGTTCAAATTAAATGGTCTCAGAGCGTTACGTGTCGGTGATCAGTTCTTTGTGAATGGTGAGTCTTTGGATACTCAATGCTATGAAGCGGCGGACAGTTTATGTCGCTTTGACTCAGTCAATCACGAAAATCTAGGCGATGCCCTTGATGATGTAAACTTCATCGCACTGATTACCGCGCTGGTGAATAGTGGTTATTGGTATTTTGAAGATTAATCATTTAGCCAATCCTTAAATAGCAAAATGCCCCATTCAAATTGACTTTAAATGGGGCATTTCACTTCTTACCTACTACTACATTCAATCTATTTCAAGGTATTGCGCTTAGCATGAATAGCGGTTAATTCGGCAATACGCATGATGACACTCACCGCCTGCTCCATGCCTTCCTGAGTAATAAACTCATGTTTACTGTGGAAATTATATCCACCTGTAAAAATATTTGGGCAAGGTAAGCCGCGGAATGACAATTGAGCACCATCGGTTCCACCACGAATGGGTTGGATAATTGGCTCAATCTCACAATCAATCATTGCCTGTTTGGCTAATTCCACAACATGAGGATATTTCATCACCTCTTTATGCATGTTGTAATAGCTATCATCCAAAGTGAGTTCGATATAGCAATTTGGATGTAACCCTTCTCCCACTTTCTCTGCAATACGGATAATATTTTTCTTCCGTGCTTCAAAATTAGCAAAATCAAAATCACGGATAATATAATTCATTTCCGCTTTTTCCACGTTGCCTTTAATCGAGGTTAAGTGATAAAAGCCTTCATATCCTTCGGTTTTTTCAGGTGTTTCATCCACAGGTAGCATGGAGTGAATTCGGTTTGCTAAACCTAAAGCATTAACCATCACACCTTTTGCCTTACCCGGATGTGTATTATTTCCGACGATTTTAATTGAGACGTTAGCTGCGTTAAAGTTTTCAAACTCTAATTCCCCAACACCTCCACCATCAACGGTGTAGGCCCACTTTGCATCAAATTCTTTTAAATCGATATGTTGTGCTCCACGCCCAATTTCTTCATCAGGGGTGAAAGCGATGCAAATTTTCCCGTGAGGAACATTTTGACCTTGCAAGCGCACCAATGCCGTAATGATCTCAGCAATACCGGCTTTATCATCCGCACCTAATAAGGTTTTACCATCCGTCATGATCAATGTTTTGCCAATCATTTCATGTAATACAGGAAACATAACGGGTGATAAAACTTCATCACCAATACCGAGAGCTATATCTCCACCACGGTAGTTTTCTAGTACTTGAGGGCAAACATTTTTACCTGAAAAATCAGGAGCGGTATCCAAGTGGGAAATAAAACCGATTGCAGGAACATCCCAATCAACATTGGATGGCAAACACGCTGTTAAACACCCCTGATCCGTTAAAGTCACTTTGTCAAAACCAAGCTGAGTAAGCTCTTTTGCCAACGCACGGGCAAATTTTAGCTGACCAGTGCTACTGGGTACTGTTTTTGCATGTAGTTTTGACTGTGTATCAAAAGCTGTATATTCAAAAAACCGCTCCAAGAGCTTGTCCATACCTCATCCCCCTAAATATCAACAGGCATATTATGGGAAAGATCACAGAATCAATTATTGTTTCAAATCAGCTTTGCAGCTAAATAATGAAAATATCTAATAAAACAGTAGCAATCCGAATATTAACCATAGAATTAATATGGTTTATATTAGATGTTAATAATTGTAATCTAAAATTATTAACATCAAAAATACAGCATAAAAACAATGAATTACAAAAAAACAAAACCCTTTGAACAACTTAATTAAATAGTCGACTTTCGATTAATTAATATATAAGAAAAATAATAAATTAGCTTTACTATTAAGATTGACATGCACATTTTAATAACTGATTACGTTATAAATTATGTTATATATGCACCATCCCTATGATAAAAACAGCTTTAGCGATGGAAATAAATATGGCAAAAACATTTTTAATTTATGGTGTAAGTAAAGGTTTAGGTAAAGCATTAGTCGAAGGATTGCCCAGTACCTCTGACACAATTTATGGTGTTTCTCGTTCAGAGCCACCCTTTAACAACCCTCAATTTCACTGGATAGCCGCAGACCTAAGTGAGAGTCATTCCGCCTCAAAAATTAAGCAGCATATGGGTGGTCAACCTATTGATACATTAATTTATAATGTGGGAATCTGGGAGACACTGGCTTTTACACCTGACTACCATTTTGAATCTACCGATGACACAGAATTGCTGGCGATGATCCAGACAAATATCAGTGCCTGTCTCTTAAATCTGAAAGCCTTATTACCGAATTTACGCTTAGGCACAAACAGCAAAGTGATTTTAATCGGATCAACATGGGGATTAGATAATCATAAGGGCCAAGAAGTGGTATTTAGTGCCACAAAATATGCACTACGAGGGATTGTTCAATCTCTGAGGGAAACGTTGCGTCACGATAAAATTGGTATCTCTATTTTAAATTTAGGCTATCTTGCTACAGAATATCCGCTATCAATGCCCGTTAATGAAGTGATAGCTCAGAACAATGGCGAATCCATTCCTCTGCAAGATGTTGTTAGCGCTGTTCGCTTTATACTCAGCACCAGTAACGCCACCTGTGTTAAAGAGATAACCATGCCTGCGATGATGGACGAAAATGTCTGAATAGAATCCCGAGTTAGGAAAGATTCAGCGTCCTAACTCTTGCATTATTTCTCGCCATTTAACTCAGCCAATAAATTATCCACATATTCCACCACCACTTCACTCGCGAGTCCATAATGTCTTTCTTCAAATTCACTTTCTACTTGGCTAGGCTCTAAATTCAGTTCCACGGTATGTGCCCCTTGCAATCGTGCTTCATGGACAAATCCAGCGGCAGGATAGACATGCCCTGATGTCCCAATCGAGATAAAAATAGTCGCATCACCCAATGCCTGATAAATACGATCCATCTCAAATGGCATTTCACCAAACCAAACGATATGAGGTCGTAGAGGCTGTGGAAATTGACAGCAATGGCATCGCTCATCCACAGATAAATCCCCTGTCCACTCCAACACTTGGTTAGACCAATTACAACGTACTTTTAATAATTCGCCATGCATGTGAATGACACGCTGACTTCCTGCTCGCTCATGGAGATTATCAATATTTTGGGTAATTAGTAGGAAATTATCCCCTAAAGCCTGTTCTAATTTTGCCAAGGCATAATGTGCGGCATTTGGCTGGATATTATCTTGCTGCAACTGTTTTCGGCGCTCATTATAAAAACGTTGCACTAATGCTGGGTCACGTGCAAAACCTTCCGGTGTTGCCACATCTTCCACGCGATGCTCTTCCCATAAACCATCCGCTGAGCGAAAAGTTTGAATGCCAGATTCGGCAGAGATACCAGCTCCGGTTAAGACAACCACTTTAATTTTTTGCATAGTTGGCAATCGACTATCAATGTAAAAAGAACGGTTACGAATTCGTTGGCGGCGTTTACATTTGTTTTTGTTGATTTTTTTTAGTCTACGACTGAATCGCAACATCGGAAATATCCTTTATCCTTGCAGTAAGTGAGTATCAATATAAATGCTGTATATTATATTATTTATACATAATTCAGATAGTAACATACTTAAACTCATCATCTGTTGCAAAGCAAAACAAATATATCAATAACCTCGATTCGATAACTTTTTTATCATTAAAAGGACATTTTTTTTACTTTTAAACGACAAAAAACTTTATCCCCGTCACAGCAAACCGTTAGAATACTCCTTATCTGTTAATTTCGATTCTCATAATTTGAAGGGTTTACATGGAAAAGTTTTTTGAAAGAATGATGTATGCATCGCGCTGGCTTCTTGCCCCCGTTTATTTAGGTTTATCACTGGCACTGCTCGCGTTAACAATTAAATTTTTCCAAGAAATGTTTCATATTCTACCTAATATTTTATCTATTCCTGAGGCAGACCTGATTCTAACGCTATTATCATTGATCGATATGGCGCTTGTGGGCGGTCTGTTAGTCATGGTGATGTTTTCTGGATATGAAAATTTTGTCTCGCAACTCAACCTTTCTGATAAACAAGAAAAACTGAATTGGATAGGCACGATGGATGCCACCTCGCTAAAAAATAAAGTCGCTGCGTCTATTGTGGCAATTTCATCGATCCATTTATTGAAGATTTTCATGAACCTCAAAAATATCGAAAATGACAAATTACTGTGGTATGTGATCCTGCATCTGACATTTGTTTTATCTGCTTTTGTGATGGGTTATTTGGATAAAATGACTAAGAAGAATAAATATTAAGTAACAAAAATTACCCAATAAGAATAAGGGAAGCATTCCTAGCCTTCCCTTATTTAATATCAAATTATTGTTTCAAAAATGGCAATAAATAGCTCATTAACTGTTCTGGGCACTCTTCTGTCACAAAGTGACCACATTCACCAAGCATTGCACCTTGTAACTGATTTGCTCTTCCCTGTAGCGTCAGTTGTGGCGCATCCCGTGTTGCGTGGTCAGCGCCAATCGCCAATACTGGCATAGTGAGTTTTTTCTGCGCCCGTAACTTATTTTGCTGTATGGTCTGGGGGATTGCACGGTAATAAGCAAAACCCGCTCTTAATCCACCCGGTGAAGCATAAGCGTCAATATAGGTTTGTGCGGCAACACGATCACGTCGATACGCCCAGTTATCAAAAATAAAATTAAGATATTCACTCTCTTTGCCAGCGGTTAGCATTTCAGGTAAATCTCGTACCTGATTAAACATAAAATGCCACAAGAAAATATTTTCTTCCGGGCTAACAAATAGACTTGGCGCTGGTGCTAATCCTGGAATAACCGCTTCCATTAATGCTATTTTTTTCACTTCTTCTGGGTAATCACTCGCCAAGGCATACCCTACCCACATACCGATATCATGCCCGACAATAGAATACTGGGTATGGCCTAACTGCGTCATCATTTCATGCAATGTTGTCGCAGCAGCTCCCGTATCATAACCACTCTCTGGTTTGTCTGAATACCCTGTACCTAGTGGATCGACAGCAATTGCCATATACCCATTTGAAGCAAGTTCCGTCATGACATAACGCCACGTATACCATGTTTGTGGCCAACCAGGGATCAGTAATACGGGCTCACCTGTTCCAGCAGTAACATAGTGAAGGCGCAGCCCATTCACCATGACATAATGATGTTCAAAATTATCTTCATCCGCCTGAATCGTTGATGCTATGGCAGTTGCGGCTGGTTGCTTAATATTCTCCATCCCAAATGTGACGGTACTGTGTAAAGAAAAAAACATCAGAAAAACCAGTAATAGCTTGTCAAATATTGCGTTCATATCTATTCCATAAAATTGGTTGAGTATCACAAGCCATTTTTCAGGTGTGAGAATCTATTGGGACTATGTAAAAATCTATTCTTTATCGATCGACAATGAATAGATTAAATGGCCCCCGCATTATTTGTCAATCGATAAATAATTATTCTTTGTTAATCCACAAAGAAATGCTACGATGAATTCAGTTATCACTAAGAGGAAAATTATTTATGGCAGGAAGACCACGAGAGTTCGATCGGGCAGCAGCGTTAAATAAAGCAAAATTTGTATTCTGGCAACGGGGCTATGAAGGCACATCGATGTCTGATTTAGTGGCGGCACTAGGCATTGCCTCTGCCCGTATTTATGCTGCATTCGGTTCAAAAGAAAATCTTTTCCGTGAAGCTATTGCACTTTATCTTAGCCAAGAAGGTGCTTTTGCTGACGAGGCTCTACAAGAAGCCGATACTCGATTCGCAATTGAAAAGTTATTAACTCAAGCAGTTGAAACTTATACGCAGCAAGATAGGCCCCATGGTTGCATGGTCGTGCTATCACTGACCAACTATGCTCGTGAAAATGAAAGCATTATGTCTTGGCTAGCGAGCTATCGACAAGCACGGACGACATCCATTATTCAACGCATAAAAGAGGGAATGAATGTCGGTGATTTACCCAAAGATACCGATGCTCTGGCGCTTGGTAACTATATAGCAACCCTATTTCATGGCATCTCTATTCAGGCACGCGACGGCGTAAGTAAAGACAATCTACTTAGCATGGTGCATACCGCTATGAACGCGTTTAATACGCTAACCTCACCATCAAATATCCATTAATTTTAGGGAAATATACATCATGCCCGTTTTAGATTCATTTCCCCATAATCCGTGGGTTTGTACATGGCTTGCAACGTCACAACCCACATACGGTGAAGCTTTTCCACTTCCTGTAGGAATTCCCGCAACGCTGTGTAATCAAACCGTGCGTCAAACTTTACGGATTAGTTTAGGCGGGCAAAAGTTGCGTTTTAAGTTTTCTAATCGTTATGGGACACAACCCTTAACTTTGGGAGAAAGTCATTTTGTGTTGAAAGCCCCATCAGGGGAGCAGTGGATTATGCCCATTACATTTGATGGTCAATGCGAAATCGTAATTCCCACAGGACAAACCATCTATAGTGATGAAGTTATACAATCAGTTCCTGCATTATCCGAAATAGAGCTTCGAACCTATTTACCCAAGCCAGTCCATTTAAAAACATTCCACTGGGATGCGCGCCACTATTCCCAGTTGGAGTCAGGTAATCGAACTCGGGAAGAGGCAGATAAAAACAGTCTGTTGATAAGTTCCCGCCTGCTACTAGAAAGTGTCGACGTTCAGCCTAACGTTCCGAGCCAAACAGTGGTCGTCATTGGTGATTCGATGGTGGATGGCAATGGGGTTGAAATGGGGACTTATGCGCGCTGGATTGATTTTCTCGCTGAGCGGCTAATCTCAAAATCGGCAGCGGTAGTTAATGCTGGGCAATCCGGTTCTCGCTTACTAAAAGATGGTATTGGTATTAGCACATTATCCCGCTTTACACAGGATGTCATCGACCAACCCGCTATCTCCACGTGTATTGTACAAGTAGGTTTAAATGATCTAGGACTCGCTGAAACCGCTCTTGCGCCTACGGATATCATTCCATCCGCCAACATGTTGATTAATGGATATCAGCAATTACTTAAGATGGCGCATAAGAAAGGTCTTCATGTTGTCGGTGTGACCCTTGTTCCTCTACGATGTGAAGAGGAATATGGATTGGAAAACTTCTATTCATCTGAAAAGGAAGCTATTCGGCAAACGGTAAACCAATGGATACGATCTAGTGGGGAATTCGATGCGTTAATTGATAGTGACCAACTCGTCTGTGATGCGGAAAATTCTCAGCAACTGAAATCAATCTATAATTCCGGCGACCACCTTCACCTCAATAAAGCCGGGCATCGCCATATCGCGGAATCGATCTCCCTTGATTCGATTTTAAGATGCTAAAAAATGAGAGCCAGTAAAAACTGACTCTCATGGATATTATTGGCCGCTTAGAATGCGAGCTGGATCTAATTTACTGGCTCGTCTAGCTGGATACCAACTGGCTAACAAGCTTAGGATAATCGTAGTGATTAATACGTAAACCACATCCATCACATGCAACTCCGAAGGTAAAAAATCAATAAAATAGACATCGCCAGATAAGATAGGATGCCCAACCAGTATTTCTAATCCTTTGATCAGCGTCGTAAGGTTCAGAGAGACCAAGACGCCCAATACAACGCCTATCAAAGAGCCGACCAATCCACCCAACAACCCATACCATAAGAAAATGGCGCGGATCTGTTTATCTTTTGCGCCTAATGTCCTGAGCACCGCGATATCGCTACTTTTATCTTTTACCGCCATCACCAATGTCGAGACAATATTAAAACAGGCAACACCAATGACCAAAATCATGGCCAAATACATAATGCTGCGCACCATTTGAATATCGTTGTACATGTAGCCATAATCACCAATCCAGCTTTTGACTACCACGTGATGCATCGTTTTTAGCCCAGCATCGTACACAACTTTGTCAGCTTCAAATGGGTCGGTCGCTTTAATTTCAAAGCCACTGATACCATCCCCATAGCCCAAATATTCTTGTGCATCCGCCAGTGGGATCAATGCCAATTGGTGATCAAGTAAACCACTTAAGCGGAAAATCCCCGTCACCTGCACGCGAATACGTTTAGGTTGTTGGATTTTCATGCTGGCGTCAGTATTGGGGATCATAATCGTTACCCAATCCCCTTCCTTCACATTCAGGGAATTCGCAACGCCTTGCCCTAAAATAATCGATTGTTTACCCGCTTCAAAATGCTGCCATGCATCATTTAAAATAAATTGCGGCAATGCACTGACTTGGGATTCAGTTTCGCGAGAAACGCCCATGATTTGAATTGCTTTGAGGTTAACGCCGCGTTCTAATAACCCAGTAAAATTAACGTAAGGGCTAACCGCTTGAACTCCCGGTGTATTGCGGATAATTTTCTGTGCATATTCCCAATCATTATAAGGCGCTTCAACCGCATAAATTTGCCCATGAGGGACCACTGAAAGCACGCGATTGTTTAGCTCACGCTCAAAACCATTCATGGCACTAAGACCAATAATGAGTACCGCTACCCCAAGAACGATCCCCAGTGTAGATACGATAGAAACCAATGACACCATGCCAGTACGACGGCGTCCTCGGCTAAAACGCAATGCCGCTAATAGCGTCAGGGGCATTTTGATCATTACATCGCCCCCAACGTAATTTCCTGTTGCAAATGACCATCTCGCATTTCTAAGCGACGCGATAAGCGGCTTGCTAGTTTCATATCATGGGTGACCACTAAAAATGCCGTGCGTTGTTTACGATTTAATTCGCCTAACAACTCAAAAATAGCGTCTGCATTACGTAAATCCAAGTTACCCGTTGGTTCATCCGCCAGCACTAATGCAGGGTCATTGACCAACGCTCTAGCAATCGCTACTCTCTGTCGTTCACCACCTGATAATTCCGATGGGCGGTGATTCGCGCGATGATCTAATCCCACTGCTTTTAGCATTTCAGTGGCTTTTTCAAACGCGGGGGCTTTAGCCATACCACCAATTAATAGTGGCATCGCCACATTTTCAAGTGCCGTAAAATCTGGCAGTAAATGGTGAAATTGATAAATAAACCCCAAATCTTTATTACGAATAGCGGCACGTGCATCAGAAGACAACTGATTAATATGCTGACCACGGAAAATAACATTACCTTGAGATGGCGTATCTAAGCCACCGAGTAAATGCAGCAAAGTACTTTTACCTGAACCTGAGCTACCGACGATAGCCATGGTTTCCCCTTCGCTCATCGTAAAGCTGACATTCTTTAACACTTCTGTCGACAATGTCCCTTCTTGGTACACCTTACTTAAATTTTCACAGATCAGAAGTGGTTGATTATTCATATCGTAAAGCCTCAGCAGGTTGAACCGCAGCCGCACGCCAAGAAGGATAAAGCGTCGCTAGCAATGAAATCAGCATTGCGCAAAGCGCAATAATTAAAATACCCGAATAGTCGAGCACAATCGGTAATTCAACACCTTTTGGTAGTAGTCCAATTAGCGGCATCAGGACGTTCAATTGGCTGGAAAGGATCGTTCCTATAATTGTGCCAATTAACGTTCCAACAATTCCAGCCCCCGCTCCTTGGATCATAAAAATAGCCAATATTTTGCTACGTTTGAGTCCTAAGGTTTTCAGGATTGCCACTTCCCCTTGTTTTTCCATCACCAACAAAGATAAGGACGTAATAATGTTAAATGCTGCGACAGCAATAATTAGACTAAGTAATAATCCCATCATATTTTTTTCCATCCTAACGGCTTGGAAAAATTCGCCTTTACGTTCCCGCCAGTCGGTCCAAATTAATCCCTTTGGCAATATCTGTTCACTCAATACATCCACTTTCAGTGGTTCATCAAGATATAAACGCCAGCCTGTAATATTGCCCGCAGGATAACGAAGCATGCGGGCAGCATCAGCTTGAGCAACGATCAATTCGCTAGTATCGGCTTCACCATTAGTTTGGAAAATACCCGCAACCGTAAATAAACGTTGGCTAGGAATACGCCCCATTGGGGTTAATTGGCTAACACCTGGAATGATAAGGCGGATGTCTTCTCCGCGCTTAACGCCTAACGTTTCCGCAAGACGCTTACCTAGAAAGACGTTATAGCGCCCGTCAATCAGGTCATTACGGTCTCCACTAATTAATTTATCGAGTAATAGCGATGATTCATCGGAATTGATCCCAGCCATTACCCCAACACCAACATTGGTGCGACTTTGTAATACCACGTCCGATTGCACAATGGGTTCGATTTTCTTCACCCCCTGTAAATGCTGTAAATCGGTGATCGGGTATTGTTTTGGGTCGATATTTCCCGCACTTGATGTCAATATAGCCTGTGGCATATAAGCGAGTATGCTATCTTGTAATGAACGTTCAAAACCGTTCATTACAGAAGTTACAGTAATGAGTGCGGCAACCCCTAGAGTGATGCCTATTGCCGACAAGCTTGATACAAAACGACCAAACTTATCGACAGCCCGTCCACGCATATAACGTAGACCTATAAATAGTGAGACAGATTGGTGCATCAAAACGTAATGTCCCTGTTGCCAAAGCGAAGTGTTCAGGGATAATAAAGGGTACGATAGATGAATGGAACCACCCAACCACGCTTTTGTGGTTTTTTTTATTACTGATACAATTTGTTTAGATCACTTTCAGACTATTCAATGAATTCTGTGGGTTGTTTACTTGATTTTTAATTGCCTAACTAATCATTAATTAGCTAGTTAGATATGAGAAGCTGAATATTTCTATGTCGTCAAAATTTCGTTATGAACTCCCAAGCCGTGCTGGTGATGTCCGCCATTTAGGTTGTTTAGTTGGTGCCGCAGGTCCCCTCGAATGTGCGGAAATGATTGAACGCCACCAAGGACCGGTTGTTATTGTTACTCGCGATATGCAAAATGCACTACGCGTTCGTGATGAACTCCACCAGTTCACTCAACATCCTATTGAAGCCTTATCAGATTGGGAAACTCTCCCCTACGATAATTTTTCACCACATCAAGAAATTATTTCTCATCGCTTATCGACGTTGTATCGCTTGCCTACTATGCAAAAAGGGGCGCTGATCCTCCCTGTTAATACGCTGATGCAAAAAGTGTGTCCACCCGATTTTCTTACTGGGCATGCATTGGTGATGGCGAAAGGGGATAAACTGTCCCGAGACAATTTACGAGAAGAACTGGATAAGGCGGGCTATCGTCATGTTGAACAGGTTCTTGAACATGGTGAATATGCTATTCGTGGTGCACTCCTCGACCTCTTTCCCATGGGCAGTGACTTACCGTTCCGCATTGATTTTTTTGACGACGAAATCGATAGTTTACGTACCTTTGATGTAGATACCCAACGAACCTTAGAAGAAGTTCCTGACATTAATTTACTGCCGGCTCACGAATTCCCAACAGATAAAGACGCGATTGAGCGTTTTCGCAGTCAATGGCGGGAACGTTTTGAAGTACGCCGTGATCCTGAGCATATTTATCAGCAAGTGAGTAAACAGACTTTACCCAGTGGTATTGAGTATTGGCAGCCACTATTTTTTGCTGAGCCACTGCCTTCTTTGTTTGACTATTTACCTGCAAATACCTTGTTTGTTTCACAAAACCTACAAGAACCTGCCGAGCGTTTTCAGCAAGATGCCAAACAACGCTATGAGAGCCGTGGTGTTGACCCAATGCGCCCGCTACTTCCTCCTGAAGAACTGTGGTTAACCGTCGAACAACTGAATCAACATTTAAAAAACTGGCCACGGATTCAACTTTCCATTGATTCATTACCGAAGAAAGCGGCAAATACCAATTTAGATTACCAACCACTACCGGACATTAGTACCCAAGGTCAGAGTAAAACACCGCTAGAAAAATTACGCCAGTTTACGGAACAGTTCGATGGTACGATTGTTTTTTCTGTAGAAAGTGAAGGTCGCCGAGAAACGGTTAGCGAGCTGCTAGCGCGCTTAAAAATTCGTCCAGAGATTATTCCCCATTACACATCTCCGACAGAAAGCCGCTTTGCCATTACCATCGGGGCTGCTGAGCATGGATTTATTCAAACTGAAAGCCGTCGCGCCCTTATTTGTGAAAGTGATTTGCTGGGTGAACGTGTTGCCCGTCGCCGTAGTGACACCCGTCGAACAATTAACACCGATACCCTGATCCGCAACCTTGCAGAGTTACGCCCTGGCCAACCCGTGGTGCATATTGAGCATGGTGTCGGCCGCTATCAGGGTTTAACAACTCTAGAGGCTGGCGGTATCCAAGCCGAATATTTAATCCTTACCTATGCTGGGAATGACAAGCTGTATGTGCCTGTCTCTTCATTACATTTGATCAGCCGTTACGCAGGTGGCGCTGATGAGAATGCACCCTTGCATAAATTGGGTAGCGATAGCTGGGGACGCGCTCGCCAAAAAGCGGCGGAGCGAGTCCGTGATGTGGCTGCTGAACTATTGGATATTTACGCTCAGCGCGCTGCCAAAGCAGGCTTTGCATTTAAACACGATAAGCAGCAATATCAAGAATTTTGCCACGGGTTCCCGTTTGAAACCACTGCTGACCAAGAGATGGCAATCAATGCCGTCTTGAGTGACATGTGCCAACCTATTGCGATGGATCGTTTAGTGTGTGGTGATGTGGGCTTTGGTAAAACAGAAGTCGCCATGCGCGCAGCATTTTTAGCCATCAGTAATAATAAGCAAGTCGCCGTACTGGTGCCAACGACCCTATTAGCTCAGCAACATTTTGATAATTTCCGTGACCGATTTGCAAATTGGCCCGTACGAATTGAAATGTTATCCCGCTTTAGAACCGCGAAAGAGCAGCAGCAAATTATTAGTGATACCGCAGAAGGTAAAGTGGATATTCTGATTGGTACCCATAAATTATTGCAAAATGATATCCACTGGAAAGACCTTGGGCTACTGGTCGTTGATGAAGAGCATCGATTTGGTGTGCGCCATAAAGAGCGCATTAAAGCCATGCGCGCCGATGTGGATATTTTAACATTGACCGCAACGCCTATCCCTCGAACCTTAAATATGGCCATGAGTGGAATGCGCGATCTCTCGATTATAGCAACTCCACCCGCTCGCCGATTAGCCGTAAAAACCTTTGTTCGCCAATATGATGATTTGATCGTTCGCGAAGCAATCCTGCGGGAAACTTTACGCGGTGGTCAGGTTTATTATCTATATAACGACGTCGAAAATATTGAAAAAGCCAAAGCTCGACTTGAAGCCTTGGTTCCTGAAGCGCGCTTTGTGGTTGGTCACGGTCAGATGCGTGAACGAGAATTAGAACGCGTTATGACCGATTTTCACCATCAGCGTTTTAATGTATTAATTTGCACCACAATTATTGAAACCGGTATCGATATTCCAACGGCCAATACCATCATTATTGAACGTGCTGATCATTTTGGTTTAGCCCAGTTACACCAACTGCGTGGACGCGTAGGTCGTTCTCATCATCAAGCTTATGCGTATTTGTTAACTCCACATCCAAAAGCCATGACGACGGACGCTCAAAAACGATTGGAAGCTATTTCATCCCTTGAGGATTTAGGCGCTGGCTTTGCTCTTGCGACCCATGATCTTGAGATCCGCGGGGCTGGCGAGCTACTCGGTGATGATCAAAGCGGTCAAATGACCACGATTGGTTTTACGCTATATATGGAACTGCTCGAAAGTGCGGTTGATGCGTTGAAAGAAGGTCGAGAGCCTTCTCTTGAAGATCTCACCAGCCAGCAAACTGAAATTGAATTACGTATGCCGGTTCTTTTACCGGATGACTATATTCATGATGTTAATATTCGACTTTCTTTCTATAAGCGTATTGCTAGCGCTAAAGACCAACAGGAACTGGATGAACTTCGCATTGAGTTGATTGACCGCTTTGGCATGTTACCTGATGCTGGTAAATTTTTATTAGCCACTGCGGGGATCCGATTACAAGCCCAAAAACTGGGAGTCAAACGTATCGAAGCTCATGAAAAAGGCGGGTTTGTCGAATTTGGTGAGAAAAATAAGGTCGACCCAAGTTTCTTGATTAGCTTACTGCAAAATCAGCCAAAAACCTTCCGGCTAGACGGCCCCGTTAGACTGAAATTTTTCCATGATCTGGCAGATAGAGCTGGGCGCTTAGAATTTATTAAGCAGCTAATCTCTGATTTCGAAGAGCATCAATTACCATCATAAATATCTAAGCCGGTGCGAAAAAGGCTATCACATTAAATTGATAGCCTTTTCTATTCTAGAATTACTGAAATATCCCAAAAGTATTTTGGCTTTTTTGTACTTCAAGAACATCATTCTGCTGGGTCGATAAAGGTAATTCATCTGGATGTAAGCAGTAAAATGGCATTAAATCTTTGCTTCCACTACGAACACTTTCACACACAGCTCGACTCGCCATACTTAAATCTAAACGCCCATCCTCATTTAATGGAATAAACATATTTGGTTTGTATGGCATTCTCACTTTACCGACTGAATTCCCTATTTGATAAACCACGTCATAACTCACAATAACTTGCTCAATACTATTTGTTATTACGCAGGTTTTTTGCTGGTTTTCCATCCTTAAAGGTAATGTTTTACTCTGTAAAGACTGGATAATTAAAATGGTTCTACATTCTCGTTGCGCTGGATGATAACGAGATAAAGATTCTTGACTAAACGAACCTAGGATCCCTGTCACTGAGCAATTTTCATGCTCAATAAGGCGGCTAGATTTTATCGGCTCTGTCGATAATACAGTGGCAAGTTTGGGGTCATTGGCGTGATAAAAAAAAGAAAAATAAATAAGCGTAGTCAGGCAAACAATAAGAAATGTGGCTAATAACAACTTTATTTTTAGCTTCATAGCTTGCCCTTAACATTTAAATGAACGAATAAAATCATTGTAACCTATCGCTAAGGTTCTACGATATTTACCTATTGAAAATAGTTTTTTTTAGACTTTTCTTAGTCCTCGGTAAATATATTTTTAAACTCTTACATCGCTTCATATTTAATACCGTAAATAATAACTATTTATTTTTTAATCTATTATAAAAAATATATATTTTACATCAGGTTATATAACACAAAACACTAACCATACTCACTAGTGAGTATATCTATGTATTAGAAATGATTATTTATAGGTAATTTTAAATATTAAAACATACTTAACCAAAATCAATGGCGACAATTAGACTGTTTTATCACCTCTATTTAATTAATCAATGTCACTAATCTATTTAATTCATTGTTATTAATTGGGCCAATAATATGAATAACCCTCTATTATCGAATAAATAATAGAGGGTTTATTTATCATCGATAACGATGAACAATAATCGTTGTGGATTAATGTAGCTTAAGTTTCGGACGAATAATACGGTTAATACTTCCTACCAACATCATCAGCCCTGTTTTCACATAGCCATGTAGAGCTATCTGATGCATTCGGTAGAGTGAAATATAGACAAAACGAGCAATACGTCCTTCCACCATCATATTTCCACGTACTAAGTTCCCCATTAAGCTACCGACAGTACTAAAACGAGAAAGAGAAACTAATGAACCGTGATCTTTATAAATATAATTTTTAAGCGGCTTATCTTTCATTAATGCAATGATATTGTCATAACATAAACTCGCCATTTGATGAGCGGATTGCGCTCTTGGTGGCACAAAACCCCCTTCTGGTTTTGCACAAGAGGCACAGTCACCAATTGCAAAAATCGTGTCATCAAGGCTCGTTTGTAGTGTCGGCTTAACGACTAGTTGGTTGATACGGTTAGTCTCTAGCCCAGCAATATCTTTCATAAAATCAGGTGCTTTAATACCGGCCGCCCATACCATTAGATCCGCATAGATTTTGCCATCGTCCTTGGTATTTAATCCATCAGCATCGGCACTCGTGACCATAGTTTTCGTTAATACTTTAACACCTAACTTATTCAGTTCTTGGTGTGCAGCACCTGAAATTCGTGGCGGTAATGCAGGTAGAATACGCTCCCCGGCTTCCACTAATGTCACGTTAAGTGCGTCTGTATCTAAGCCTTTAAATCCATAACTTGTCAGCTGTTCAACCGCATTATATAGCTCTGCAGATAATTCAACACCCGTTGCACCACCGCCTACAATAGCAATGTTCACTTTCTCTTCGGCGTTATCACGTACAGAATAACGCAGGAATAGATTCAACATTTCATCATGAAAACGGTGTGCTTGTGTTGGGCTATCTAAAAAGATGCAATGTTCTTTAACACCTGGGGTACCAAAATCATTTGACGTACTTCCCAATGCCATCACTAAAATGTCGTAATCAATCTCACGCAGAGGCACTAGCAGTTCGCCATTTTTATCGCGCAACTCCCCCAAAATAACTTTTTTATTTTCTCGGTCTATATTAGTTAGAGAACCTAACTGAAAATTAAATGCGTTATGGCGAGCATGTGCCAAATAACTTATTGCATCGACACCATCATCCAGTGATCCGGTGGCAACTTCGTGGAGTAAGGGTTTCCACAGATGGCTTGGATTGCGGTCAATAAGGGTGATTTCAGCACGTTTTTTACGTCCCAGCTTGCGCCCTAAGCGCGTTGCCAGTTCTAAACCGCCAGCACCACCACCAACAACAACGATTTTAGGTTGAGTTAAGGTCATAAGCCCCTCGAGTCAAAATATATTAATGTTATTTAAGATTTCTAATAACAAAAAACTTAAATAACACTGATTACCAATCATTTATATTAAAACTGGCAGAAGAATATCATGCATGGTCATTTGGTCATACCAAATATTGATGCAAGTCAATTTAGTTGATTATTATGACAACGATCACAATCGTCAAATCATTTTTTGAAAAAAAAGAATCGAGTCAGCCTTATTTGGCTTAAAAACAAAAAAGCCTGAAAATATAACTATTTTCAGGCTTGAAACCGAGCAATATTTTAAAGCAGTTAATTCACTTTCTTGATACGTATATCCGTCGGTAATTTAACGGGAGAGTTATCTTTAAAGTAAGCCATCAATGCTTCATTATCAGGTAAGCTATAGACGCGATCTTTTCCTTGTTTAAAGGCAGAAAAACGACTGCCCCCTGTCGCAAGAAACTCATTTGCCGCGACGCGGTAAGCTTTATTCATATCTACCGGCTGACCATTAAATTTCATAGAACCAGGTATAACTTTGTCACCTACTGTACGACTATCATCCCACTCATAATAAAAGCCTTTGGATACGGGCATAATTTGAGGACGCGCTCTGTCCCACTGTTGTTCTAATGCCTGCTTAATTTGTGCGCCCGTCAAAGTTTGCGTAACAACAACGTTGGAAAATGGTTGAACCGTAAAAATATCACCATAAGTTAGTTCACCCGCTTTTAAATCAGCGCGGATCCCACCACTGTTCATAAACGCGATTTGCGCGCCACCCGCCTCTTTACTTGACGCGACATATAGTTGAGCATCTGCAATAATTTTACCTAATACGGAATCACCCGCATCACTCAATTTTTTATCCGCAGGTGCATTCAATGTTCCCATAACCTGCTCAGCAATAGGTTTTGAAATGCGTTCATAATTTTGAATAAAACTTGTCAGTTTAGGATCTTTCGCATAAACCTTGGTTTCAACTGGGATATTCTTGGCTTTAATGCTCACAATATCTTTAGTCTTCTTATTGACCTCGATATTTAATTGAGAAAGTAATGTCCCGTTAGATTGAGCCGAAATCACAGTTTTACCATTAATGCTGCAATTATAAGCTTGATGAGTGTGCCCACTGACCACAAAATCAACATCTGCATCTAACTGTTTTACAATATCTACAATCGGGCCTTGGATATTGTCACAACGATTAATATCCTTAACTTTCGTGTCGACTTGTTGGGTTGCCCCTTCATGGATTAAAACCCCAATACTATGAATACCTTGTGCTTTTAATAGCTTAACTTGCTGGTTAATAGTTTCAGCTTCATTTTTGAATGCTAAGCCTGCGGTGCCACTTGGTGTCACAATCGCGGGAGTTCCCTCAAGCGTCAACCCAATAAATGCGATTGGAACACCGTCGAATTGCTTCACATAATATGGCGGGAATAATGTTTCACCCGTTTCTTCAACAATCACGTTTGCTGCTAAGTAGTTAAAATCAGCGCCAGAGAATGATTCTTTACCAACACATCCCGCCGTTGGATGGCAACCACCATTTTGCTTTCTCAGTAGCTCGGTTTTACCTTTATCAAACTCATGGTTACCCACAGCACTGGTTTCTAATCCAATAGCACTGAGAGCTTCGATCGTCGGTTCGTCATAAAACATAGAGGAAAGTAACGGGCTAGCCCCCACTAAATCGCCAGCACCGACGACAATTGTGTTGTTATTTTCAGATTTTAATTGCTTAACCAGTGTAGCAATAGACTCAATACCACCTAATTTACCATCTCCTGGCGCTTGTAATGCACCATGGAAATCGTTAATACCGATAACTTGAATACTGACTGTTTCATTTTGCTTTGATGTACAACCTGCTAATAAAGCCCCTGAAACCAACAGCGTAATTAAACTTATATTATGTTTCATTTATCGTTACCCTTGATTACATTTTAAAGCGGTAAGTTGTCGTCATAGAGCCAGACAATGAGTGTGCGCGACGTGATTCACCGTCATACAGTTTTGGTGTTGAGTTATCAGACTCTTGCTGATGGTGCCACCCCATGCCGCCACTCAATGAAACAGATAGATTTTCGGTCGGTTTCCAGTAGCTAAATAAGCCAACCTGACCCTGTCTCAATCTTTCACCAGAATAAGAGAATTCACTGTAATTGCTGTTTGCACCGACTGAGAGCGCTGAATTTACCCTGTATTCTGCTTTTAGCTCCAACATCGTTTCACCATCACGAACGTAGTCGATATCTGCATAAGCAGGGGAATTAAAGCGTCCACGCGTATTGCCGATTGGGTTACGAGCAAATTGCCCAACACCATTCGTTTTATGTGCGGTTGTATGCGTGAGGCCCGTTGTTAGCGTCCACGGTGTTTCGGGAACTTTCCATTGCACTTCACCGGCATAGTGCCATGCACGTTTATCAAAGTTCTGTTTACCTCGTTTAGTGCTGTTTGAAGTACGCTTACCATCACTACCGTATTCATGACCATAAATTTGGGAGGATAATGTAATATCTGAGTTTAGTTTATATTTAACTTCTAAGCCTTGTTGCCGGAAAACATCATCTGCTTGACCAATAAAATAGGCGACTTTTAACGGTTTGGTGTCGTAGTTAATTCCTCCAGTAACAACATGATTAATATCGTGAGTCACTCCATTTCCATCACGGAAATACATTCTATCGATATTTGGGCTATCACGACGCATCACTTTACCGTCGAGATACAGTAAATCTAAATTCCAATCACTCAGTGCGGTATTCGTGTAATAACCGTTATAGGCGTTCAACGATAAACGCTGTGAGTTGGTAAAAATACCCGTATTTTTCAGGGTAAACCAGCCAGCTTTACCCTTCACATTCACAGGTTCAAAATCAAATTTAAATTTGGCATAGCGCTGCCCGATTTTGTTATATCCTTTTGCTTCGCCATCATCGTTATATAAGATTGCGCGGGAAGCAAAGTCTTTACTCGCCGCTAATTTAATTGCACCATAATAGGAAGCATCAAAACCAATAAAGTCTGCAAAATAGCCAGATTGGTAATCTAACTGAATATTTTGACCCCATGCTTGTGCAACTTGTTTTCTATAACGTTGTTCATTGGCATCGAAACGATTCTCTGACTTTAAGTATTTCCACATATTTCGAGTAGAAAGCTCTAACTCAGAGTCAGCAACGAATGAATTTTCTTTGAAAATATTTTCCCAATTGTTTGCATGAGCACCAAAAGTGAAAAGGCAAGACGGAAGTAATATTAAAGCAATATTTTTTACTTTCATTGAATTAAACCTAACTGTGATTATTAGAATAAAAAACACCCATACCCTGTATTTAATGGGCGATAAAACACCTTGCGATCTTTTTAAGAACAATTGAATTTAGCTTTAATAGAAATACTATTTTTTATTTATTATCTTATTTAATAAAACGCTCTCTATTCGTTATTTCTCATTGAAAAAACACACTAAAACACGAAACCTTATTTAATTCGCACATCAAAATAAATAAACACTCTAAACTAAATGAAAATTAAATCTTGATAGTGGGTTAATTATATTTGAACAATATTTAACCGCACTCCAATAGAGCGTAACTCACTATTTTTGATGATAAAACGCATGCTAACGTAATTTTACGTCAATTAATACGATCAATGTCACAACAAGCCATATCTATTGCAAACTACGATTCATTCAATGTGACATTAATCACCATGAAGGCTTTTATATTAAAGTAAGGAGTGACTCTACTTTAACTACCATTTTGCTATTTTATTCAGTCTAGAAAACTTAATCAGTACAAGATTAAAGTTAAATAAAATCAGCAATTGAATTAATATTGCTAACCCATTAGGTCATTTAATTTCTTTAACTTAAATGTATTTACATATAGATATCCCTAAATTAAATACTGGTCTAATCACCTATGTTTTAATAAATTTTAGCTCTAGCACATGATTTTATATTGCATCTAAAAAGACAATCTAGGAAATATTCCTAGATAAAGGTATTTCATTTAGCATTAGGATAATAAAATCACCAACTATTTAATGAAAAAATTAAGTCTTTTTAATCTAATAGATAAAATAATTGTGGGCCCAAATTTATTTAATCATTCAGTCGTTACCCGTAACTTATTCATCTTAATTTTAGTAAAAAAATAGCCAGTAAGGATAATATCTTACTGGCTATCTATAACGTTGACTTTAACTATCCGTTACGCTGTTGTTGCCATTTTTCATGCAAATTTACTAATTCTTGGTGACTCTGTTTCCAACGATCAACAGATTGTAGCTCTTTCAGACTGTATTGACGTCCACTATGGTATAACTGAGAAGCTCGGCTATCATTCTGTTTCGGTAGATTATCGAGAACACTGATAGCTCCTTCACGATTATTACAGACCAAAATCATATCACAACCGGCATTTAGAGATGCTTTAGCGCGCTCTGGATAACTGCCCATAATAGCAGCCCCTTCCATAGACAAGTCATCAGAGAAAATGACACCATTGAAGCCTAATTGCTCACGTAATACAGATTTTAGCCAGAATGGCGAGCCGCTTGCTGGGCGCTCATCTGCTTGGCTATAAATGACGTGAGCTGGCATGATAGCGTCCAATAACTCACGTTGGATAAAGTCTTTAAAAATAGACATATCCTTGCCACGAATTTGTTCTAGTGATCGGTCGTCGCGAGGTGTTTCCTTGTGAGAATCGGCTTTTACTGCACCGTGCCCCGGAAAATGTTTACCTGTCGTTTTCATCCCTGCGCTGTGCATACCGCGAATAAAGCGCTCTGCCATCACCATGGCAATTTCAGGATCAGCATGGAATGAACGTTCACCAATTGCGATACTTTCATGTCCCAAATCCAATACGGGTGCAAAGCTGATATCGATATCCATCGCAATCATTTCTGATGCCATTAACCAACCCGCTTCCTGGGCCAATTTTGCACCATCCATTTGATTGTTCAAAGCAGCAAAGGCTTGTGCTGACGGCAATGCCGTAAAACCATCACGAAAACGTTGAACGCGCCCACCCTCCTGATCGACTGCAACTAATAAACGATGTCTCGATGCATCACGAATTTGACGCACTAATTCCCTTAACTGCTGCGCATCATGGAAGTTACGGGTAAATAAAATTAACCCGCCCACGAGTGGATGAGCCAAAATTTCGCGCTCTTCGTTATCCAGTTCATAGCCCTGGACATCCAGCATTATCGGACCCATTACATGCCTCACTTAATTAGCTATATATAAATTTGATTTTGCTAAATGATATTTTCACCTCAGCCTACAGACTAAAATAGTGCCGTAATGGTGAGGAGTCGATTAAAAACTGTGGTTCCTGTCGCTGCTTCCATTGCACTTCATACCACATTAATGTCATATATTTTACCCATGGTTCCCATTGTTTACAGTGATTAGCGAGCTTTATTTTATCCCTGTATGCCCCATGAATATCGCAATACTGCGTCAGGAAAAAATCTTTTTGTCCATCAGTAAGACTATTAAATTGAAAATAGGTTTCTAGTGAAAACGCAATATCCGTATTTGCCGCATATTCCCAATCAAGTAGCTTCGCTATGTGACCTTGCTGGCACAGTATATTACCGCGATGAATATCCATATGCGCTGGGGCTAATTTCAGTATTCTCGGTAATGGTACAGTTGAGAAATAGTGATGTAGTTTTTTCCAACGCGGAGATAATCTTTTATTATCAATTAAATAACCATAATGAAGGATCTCATTACGTAATGGTAGCCGATAACCCAGTAAAGAATGACTGTGTAACTGAGCAAGAATATAAGCCAGCTGACACTGTAAGCGAGGAGAGAGAAATGATTCGGTATCAGGATGTTCTCCCTCACACCATTCAAGTAATAGCCAGTGGTGATTTAGTCCAATTACACCAGGAGAATATGTAAAATCATGCAATTGATGCAATATGCGAGCTTCTTTACGGCGGTTAACATATAAAGCAGACTGAGTTACCCCATCAGCACGGGCAATCAATTTTAGTGGATAATTTATCTGTGAACTTCTCACTAAGTAGCTTCCACCAGATAATCCTTCCAGTGAAGACACTTCCCAAGTATTCGATGAAATATCTGGGAAGTGTTGACGCAATAACGAGTGCAGTGATGAACTACTGTTCAATACCGTGTTTTCCAGACCACACAATTTCACCGCTTTGTACTTCCATTAATTGCATTTCAATACTACGGTCTTTAGTTGAGCCGGAAATCACACTGTAAATCACATATTCGGCTTGAACATAACGACCTAAGCCAATGGCTTTACTACGAGTCACCAGACTATCATCTTGAGATAAGCCTAATGTTCTTCGCGCAGCATTCACCACGTTAGGCGAAACCACTTTAAATTTATTGGTATTACTCACTACCTTAGTCAATTCTGTAGTTATCGCTTGGGTTGGCAAATTTCCGTTAGTGTTATTTTTGACGGAATCCACCAGTAATACTTTACCGCTAACAACACCATCATCTGCAACCATCTGGTTGACTAATGGTTGTAACGAGCTACTCCAATCCACCGTTTGCTGTTTTGGTGGCATCGGAACGGTATCTGTCGGTGGCGGTGTCACGACCGGTAGTTCATCGGGATGTTGGGTATCTGGTTGAACCGGAACAATAGGTGGTTTCGTTGTTGGTCCCTGAGGAACAGAAGGACAGCCCGCTAAGACGAATGCTGCCGCAGCGACCAATAAGATCCTTTTCATTGTAATTCTCCAGCCTTTGAAGGTAAGAAAACATAAATACGTGCGTTACGAGCCTGAGGTGATGTACTCACTTCTTTCACCATCACCGACGAATTTGCCGGTATAACCTGTGGCTCACTTTTTGATGAATCAACCCTAAGTCCTTGCTCATCATACCAATAGATACGGTATAACACCGTCACAGGTTTAGAATCAATATTGCTCATATTAATCGTCGCAGTTGCCGTGACATTACCCACTTTAATAACTGGATTTTCGACTATCACACCAGCTGCAAGTAATGATGGTTCCGTGACAATACGCTGCTTTTCATTAAAAGCCAGCCCCGTATTTTTATTCCACGCACAACCACTGAGCAGTATCATTAGTAAGCCCAGAGTAGCAATATATTGTAGAGTTCCCTCAGCACGCTTCATTTTTATATTATTTCGCCAGTAAAGGACCTAAATGATGCCCGCCGACTAAATGCATATGGATGTGAAATACTTCTTGTCCAGAATGCGCATTACAATTCATGATCAAACGGTAACCGTCTTCAGCAATCCCTTCTTGCTTAGCAATTTTTGCTGCCGCGGTAATCAATCGACCCAAAACAAGTTCATCTTCAACTGTCACATCATTCACCGTTGGAATGAGTTTGTTCGGGATAATCAAAATATGTGTCGGTGCTTGAGGAGCTATATCACGAAAAGCGGTAACGAGTTCGTCCTGATAAACGATATCCGCAGGAATTTCACGTCGAATAATTTTGCTAAAAATAGTTTCTTCTGCCATTAAAAATTCCTTAATAATTCAATAGTTATTTATTTTATTGACCTGTATGCAGGTGGAATAATTGGTTAAAATTCTGCGTGGTTATTTCAGCCATCTGTTCCACACTAATACCTTTAAGAACCGCCATATACTCAACAACGTCACGAACATAAGCAGGTTGATTCTCTTTTCCACGGTGAGGAACGGGAGCTAAATAAGGTGAATCTGTCTCGACAAGAATCCGGTCTAATGGAACAATTTTAGCAGCTTCACGGATCTGTTCTGCATTTCGAAACGTCACAATGCCGGAAAATGAGATATACATTCCTAAGTCTAGCAACTCAGTAGCAGTCTGCTTATCTTCAGTAAAACAATGCAAAACGCCGCCACATTCACTGACTTTTTCTTCACGTAAAATCGCTAACGTATCTTCACGAGCCGAGCGAGTATGCACAATCACAGGCTTATTCACTTGACGTCCAATGCGAATATGTTGACGAAAAGATTCTTGCTGCAATAAGGCATTTTCTTGCTGATAGTAGTAATCCAAACCGGTTTCACCGAGAGCGACAACTTCGTTTCCTGCTGCAAGCTGAGCAAGTTTGTCAAAATCGTAACCTTCATCCAGATTAAGTGGATGAATACCACAAGAAAACGCGACATTGTCCCGTTTTCCAATAAGTTGTTTCATGGCTTCAAAACCGGGCAATGTGGTTGCCACAGCCAACATAAAACCAACATCCCGTGCAGATGCCTTAGCGATAACATCATCGACGCTAGTGTGTAATTTTTCATAATCTAAACAGTCGAGATGGCAGTGTGAATCAACAACAAACATAGTTTACTCTTTTTATCTTGAAGGCGAAGCGAATAGCGCTTCCCACTGTAATAACTGATTACTCAGGATCAGCTCCTGATTGAGTGCGGGTACAGTCAGTAATTGATGACGACAATCTTGCCACTTACCATATAAATCAAGTAACTGAGAACTGCTCATCGTCGTTGCTAACAAAGTGACTCGCCCAATTTGGTCTTGGTTAACACAAAATTGACTCGCTTTTTGCTGAATTTTGATGCTATCCGATAACAAGCCTAACAGCCAACTAATGCATTCTGGCGCATTATCTGTGTTCAGTGCGGGTAACAGGCGCAAAAAATCTTTGGTGCGCAGACTTTGTTCCAATTCGTTGCACAATAACGTGCGTTTTTGCCAATGTTGCGGTTCAAGAAGCTGTAATGCCGCAATTGGCGCATCTTGGCTTAACCTTAGTGCTGTCACAGCATCATCAACATTGACTTCTGGCATCTGTTTTTGTAGCCAGTATAACGCGATTTCTGGTGCTGGTGCGGATAAGAAATAAGTTAAACAGCGACTTCTTAAGGTAGCCAACAGATTCTCTGGCTTTTCACAACCCAGTAAAAAATATGTTTGTTTTGATGGCTCTTCCAATGTCTTTAACAATGCATTCGCCGCCGCATCAGTCAGTGCTTGCCCATTAGGTATAGCGACGACTTTAGCGCCATTTTGCTGAGCATGACCACTTAAGGTTTCAGTTAACTTACGTACCGCATCAATACTGATTGTTGACTTACCTTTTTCCACATCTAATACATGGTAGTCAGGATGCGTTCCAGCAAGCATCAAACGACAGCTGTGACACTCGCCGCAGCTTTTCAGCCCATCTTTATTCTGACAAATCAGCCAACGACTCATACCATAACTGAGTGCATCGGCTCCATTTCCCGCAATTGAGTGTATGAGTAATGCATGGTGTCCGCGTCCAGCTTGGTATGCACCAATTAATTGACGATATGCATCATTCAGCCATGGGTACCAATTCATGTTAGTAGCCTTATTTCCCCAACCATTCCAGCAAAGTACGGCGAATATCAGTTTGTACTTGCTCGATATCTTGGCTAGCATCGATGGTTAAAATAGTATCGTCAGCGGCAGCTAGTTCCAGATAACGATGACGAGTACGCTCAAAGAATGCTAACGATTCCTTCTCAATACGGTCTAATTCGCCACGAGAACGGGCACGCTGTAAGCCTAATTCTGGCGGTAAATCCAGATATAATGTTAGTGATGGCTTAAAATCACCCAATACCAAATTTCGTAAAGATGCCATTAAATGACGATCTATTTCACGGCCGCCACCTTGATAGGCTTGAGAGGACAAGTCATGTCTATCACCAATCACCCATTTCCCTGCGGCTAAAGCAGGTTTGATCACTGTATCAACGAGCTGTACTCGTGCTGCATACAGCATCAATAACTCAGCTTTGTCGGTGACTTTGTCCCCTTCAATGCCTTGCTTAATCAGCTCACGGAGCTTTTCTGCTAACGGAGTTCCGCCTGGTTCACGAGTAAAGACCATCTCGTTAATGCCCGCAAGTTTCAGTGTTTCAACAACGGTATTTATCGCTGTTGTCTTTCCTGCCCCTTCTAACCCTTCAATGACAATAAATTGGTTTTTCATTTCGCTTATCAATTTTGTTGTTCAATTTGTCGGTAAACCTTAACAGCCCGATTGTGGTCATTAAGATTGCGACTAAATGTATGTCCACCAGTACCATCGGCGACAAAATATAAGTAATCTGTTTTTGCCGGATGAGCGGCAGCTTTGATTGATGCTAATCCCGGCATGGCTATCGGTGTTGGCGGTAACCCATCAATTTTATATGTATTGTATGGGGTATGGTTATCCAAATCACTACGATAAATTTTACCACGATACTTATCCCCTAACCCATAGATGACTGTCGGGTCAGTTTGTAAGCGCATATTTTTCTTTAAACGATTCACGAATACAGAGGCAACTTGTGACCTTTCGTTTTCTACGCCCGTTTCTTTCTCAATAATTGATGCCATAATTAGCATTTCATAGGCATTTTTATACGGTAAATCTTTATCACGACCTTTCCACTCTTCATCTAACGTGGTTTTCATACGTTTATAGGCGCGTTTTAAAATCTCTACATCGCTGGTTCCGGCTGTATACAAATAGGTATCTGGATATAACCAGCCTTCTAAATTATCCCCTTCTTTAAAATCCAGCATGCTATATAGCTCGGTTGGCGTAGCATCCTGCGTTTTATGTTCCATGTAAGGGGCATCACGTAAAATGTTGCTCCAATCAGAGAGTCTATTGCCCTCGATAAAGCGGATACTAAATTGAGCTTCTTTGCCGCTCGCTATCAATAATAATAACTCTTCAATCGTCATATTCGGCTGTAAGCGATACGTTCCCGCTTTAAATTGAGCTAATTCAGGACGCAACTTTAGAAGTAATTGAAAATTATGATTTTCATCAATTAATTGCTCTTTAACCAATAAGTTTTCTAACGCCACTCTACCCGTACCCGCAGGAACTGTAAAAATTTTATCCTGAACTAAATTAGTAGGATGTTTTGCATAATCAAGAACTTGACGGTATTGCATATAAAAAACGATGGCACCAATTACCACAAGAACAAAAACAATAAGCGCTATTTTTTTGGTTAATTTCATTTATTGGTCACTTAAACGTACTGTTCGTTCATAAAACGATGTGGATTAAATAATTACTACGCTAAACCGATTTTAGCCTAAAGGTGATTTTTCACCAACTTTCAAGCCCCTTAATGAGGCTAATGTGGACAACGTAGTAGTAGATATTCAAACAGCTCTCTAGACTGGTAATTTACTGTTTTTTCAGGATCAAACTGAATACTTTTTACGGGTAATATCGGCATCAGTGCATTGCAAATTAACACTTCATCACACTGGTACAATATTGCAGGAAAACGCTCAACTTCCCGTAAATGGTACTGACTACTCGCTAGCTGGGCTATTATCTTTTGTCTCATAATTCCATTTACCCCAGCTTGACTAAGTAACGGGGTATATACCTCATTTCCTATACGCCAAAATATATTGGCGCTACAACATTCAACTATCACCCCATTAGTATCTAACACTACTGCCTCATCCATTTGAGCCTCATCCACTTCTTGTCGAATAAGAACTTGTTCTAAACGATTGAGATGCTTCATACCTGCTAATAATGGATTACGACTTAAGGGAGTCTGGCTTAATAGTAAACTAGCACCTTGACATTGCAACGTAGCGTAGTGTTTTGGAAATGGAGAAACCATCACCATAACTGTCGCCTGATGAAAACCTTGAGAACTATATCCCCGTCCCCCCACACCTCGGCTGACGATGACTTTGATTACAAACTCATCGTCTGTTTGTTGGCGACAAACTTGAATAATATGTTCACTCAGTTGATGCCAATCAATTTCAGGGAGCTTGAGACGTACGCTATCCCTCTGTAAGCGAAGAATATGTTTATCAAGCATCTTTGCTTGCTGATTGATTCCAAGGATCGTCGTAAAACAACCATCCCCAAAGGAAACGGCACGATCTGTAATATCGATTTGTTGGTGAGGAACACCATTAACCCAATAAGACATGGATGCTTCTTATGATAAATGCTGATAAATCAGACAGTAACAAGGTGTTCTAATCATAAACTAAAGCGAGGAGCTCTGCAAAAGGAAGGCAAAAATAAAGCCCCAGTATCAAAGACACTGAGGCTTAGCATTAGAACGAATGATTGATTATTCAGCGTGATAGCGGCGGAAAATCAATGAACCGTTAGTACCACCAAAGCCAAACGAGTTGCACAGAGCGTACTCCATGTTTTCAATTTTACGCGCTTTACCTGGTACAAAATCAAGAGTACAACCTTCATCAGGATTGTCCAAATTGATTGTCGGTGGAATGATTTGGTCACACAGAGATAAGATCGTAAAGATAGATTCAACGGCACCCGCAGCACCTAATAAGTGACCTGTCATGGATTTTGTTGAACTAACTAAGACTTTTGTATCTTCACCAAATACAGACTTGACGGCTTGTGTTTCAGCTAAGTCGCCTGCTGGCGTTGATGTTCCGTGTGCATTAATATAACCAATATCACTGGCTTTAATGCCTGCATCTTTTAACGCATTTTCCATCGCTAACGCTGCACCAGCACCATTTTCTGGTGGTGATGTCATATGGTAAGCATCGCTGCTCATACCAAAGCCAGCAATTTCTGCGTAAATTTTCGCGCCACGTGCTTTTGCATGCTCATATTCTTCAAGAACAAGGATACCTGCACCATCACCAAGAACAAAACCGTCACGGTCTTTATCCCAAGGACGACTTGCTGCTTGTGGGTCATCATTGCGGGTAGATAATGCTCGGGCAGCACCAAAGCCTGCAACACCTAATGGTGTCGTTGCTTTTTCTGTACCACCGGCTAACATCACATCCGCATCACCATAGGCAATCATACGGGCAGCATGTCCAATGTTATGAACACCTGACGTACACGCTGTCGCGATGGAAATACTCGGACCACGGAAGCCATACATGATGCTTAAGTGACCAGCAGCCATGTTGATGATTGTCGAAGGTACGAAGAATGGGCTAACTTTACGAGGGCCACCGGCCATCATAGATTCACAGTTATCCTGAATTAACCCTAACCCGCCAATACCAGAACCAATCGCTAAACCGATACGAGTAGCATTGGCTTCTGTTACTTCCAATCCAGCATCTTTGAAAGCTTGATAGCCCGCTGCGATACCATATTGAATAAATGGGTCCATCTTCTTCGCATCTTTGCGAGAGATGTCAAAATCTTCGTAATTGAAATCTTTTACTAAGCCAGCAAATTTAGTTGCGTGGTTAGTAGTATCAAAATGATCGATTAGGCTGATACCACTCTGTCCGCCACAAACAGCTTTCCATGATGAATCAACTGTATTGCCGACAGGAGATAACATGCCCAGTCCGGTTACGACTACACGACGCTTAGACACGTATGTCCTCCAAGGAGGGAATTAGTTACAAAAGAAACATAGGCGATCGAGTGATCGCCTAGATAAGTTTTACAGCTATTACTCGGATGCTTTGACGTAGTCAATTGCAGCCTGTACAGTTGTGATCTTTTCAGCTTCTTCGTCAGGGATTTCGCAATCGAACTCTTCTTCCAGAGCCATAACCAGTTCTACTGTGTCAAGAGAATCAGCGCCCAAGTCATCAACAAATGAAGCTGTATTTACAACTTCTTCCTCTTTAACACCCAGTTGTTCAACGATGATTTTCTTAACGCGTTCTTCGATAGTGCTCATACTATTAAAATTCCTATCAAAACTCGCTTTCGCGATGGTTTTCGTAGTTTATGAAATACAGGAAAAGATACAACCCAATCCCGGCTGTAGAAACCATAACTTCACATTCTTTCGCGTTATGTAACACAAAAAAATGTAAATGGTTCCCTCATTTCTTTAGATCATGTACATGCCGCCATTGACATGTAATGTTTCACCTGTGATGTAAGCAGCTTCGTCAGAAGCTAAAAATGCTACAGCACTGGCAATTTCTTGTGCATCACCCAGTCTATCCGCAGGAACCTGAGATAAAATGCCTGCACGTTGTTCTTCTGTCAATGCTTTGGTCATATCGGTTTCGATAAAACCGGGAGCAACAACGTTGACAGTGATACCACGAGAAGCGACTTCACGAGCTAATGATTTACTAAAACCAATTAACCCTGCTTTCGCTGCCGCGTAGTTTGTTTGTCCCGCATTTCCCATCACACCCACAACAGATGCAATTGAAATAATACGCCCACAACGTTTTTTCATCATGGCACGCAAAACGGATTTAGACAAACGGTAAACGGATGAAAGATTCGTGTCAATAATATCTTGCCACTCATTATCCTTCATGCGCATCAATAAGTTATCGCGTGTGATACCTGCATTATTGACTAAAATATCAATTTCGCCAAATTCCGCACGGATCTGGGTCAATGTTTCTTCAATTGATGCTGGATCTGTCACATTTAACGCTAAGCCTTTACCTTTGCCATCTAAATAGGCAGTAATCGCTTCAGCGCCTTTTTCGCTTGTTGCAGTACCAATAACCGTGGCACCACGCGCAGTCAGAGTTAAAGCGATCGCTTTACCAATACCGCGGCTAGCACCAGTTACTAGTGCAATTTTTCCTTCAAAGCTCATTGTCGTCCTCAGATAGTTTCTAAAGCCGAGTCTAATGATACAGGATCATTGACTGCAACGGCAGTTAAATTAGAGACAATTCGCTTGGTTAGACCAGTCAGGACTTTACCTGGACCCATTTCAACCAATTGCTCAATGCCTTGATTTGCCATCAATTCTACTGTTTCTGTCCAGCGTACCGGATTATACAGTTGACGCACTAAAGCATCACGAATATTTTGCGCCGATTTTTCAATTTTAACATCAACATTGTTAATAACTGGGTATGCTGGCTCACAAAATTCAATTTTTTCTAATGCTTCGGCTAATTTATCCGCAGCTGGCTTCATTAATGCACAGTGAGAAGGCACGCTAACAGATAAAGGCAAAGCACGTTTTGCACCCGCTTCTTTACAAGCTGCACCCGCACGTTCAACAGCGGCTTTTTCTCCAGCAATAACCACTTGACCTGGCGAGTTGAAATTCACTGGAGATACCACTTGCCCTTGAGCGGCTTCTTGGCATGCTTTTTCGATAGATTCATTATCTAGACCGATAATCGCATACATTGCACCTGTGCCCGCAGGAACGGCTTCTTGCATTAATTTACCACGCAATTCTACCAATTTAATGGCTTGCTTGAAATCGATAACACCCGCACAAACTAATGCTGAGTACTCTCCGAGACTATGCCCCGCCATGATAGCCGGCATTTTGCCATTTTTTTCTTGCCAAACACGGAAGATAGCCACAGACGCTGCGAGTAATGCAGGCTGAGTCTGCCATGTTTTGTTTAGCTCTTCTTCTGGTCCATTTTGTACTAATGCCCAAAGATCGTAACCCAATGCATCTGATGCTTCAGCAAATGTTTGCTCAATCAGCTGATTTTGTTCAGCTAAAGCGGCTAACATTCCTAAAGTCTGAGAACCCTGTCCGGGAAATACCATCGCAAATTGTGTCATGTTTGTTTTCTCAGTAAATTAAAAACGAACCAATGCAGAGCCCCAAGTGAATCCGCCACCAAATGCTTCTAATAGAACCAATTGACCGCGTTGGATACGCCCATCGCGTACCGCTTCATCCAATGCTGTTGGGACTGATGCTGCAGAAGTATTTCCGTGACGATCTAAGGTCACAACCACTTTATCCATGGTCATATCCAATTTTTTCGCTGTCGCAGAAATAATTCTTAAATTAGCTTGATGAGGAACTAGCCAATCGAGTTCCTCTTTGGCAATGCCGCTTTGTGCGAGAGTTTCATCAACAATATGCGCTAATTCACGCACTGCCACTTTAAAGACTTCATTTCCGGTCATTGACAGATAAGCTTGGTCATCTGAACAACGGCTGCGATTTGGTAATGACAATAATTCGCCATAACGTCCATCCGCATGCAAGTGTGTTGAAATAATACCCGGCTCTTCTGATACACCAATAACTGCGGCACCCGCAGCATCTCCGAATAAAATAATCGTGCCACGGTCATTCGGATCAATAGTTTTAGATAATGCATCTGCACCAATAACCAGAGCTTTTTTTGTCATCCCAGTTTTAACAAACTGATCAGCAATACTAATGGCGTAGGTGAAACCGGCACAAGCTGCAGCAACATCAAATGCAGCGCAGTCATTTATTCCCAACATTTGTTGGATTTGACATGCAGCACTTGGAAATGCATGGGTTGCAGACGTTGTAGCAACAATAATGAGACCAATTTCACTGCTGTCGACTTGTGCCATTTCTAGCGCATTTTTTGCTGCTTGAAAGCCCATCGTAGACACGTTTTCATCGTCAGCTGAAATTCGTCTCTCATGAATACCTGTACGCGTCACAATCCACTCATCAGAAGTATCAACCATTTTTTCCAGATCAGCATTGGTACGAACTTGCGATGGCAAATAGCTGCCTGTTCCTAATATTTTACTGTACATAGGTTATTGATCACTCCTGGGTAAAACAATATTAAGTCGAGCTGTTATTCTTTCAGGTACTTGCCGCTCAACAGCTTGTACAGCACGGTCAATCGCAGCTTTAAATGCACGTTCATTTGCTGCACCATGACTTTTGATGACAATACCTTTTAATCCTAACAGAGTCGCACCGTTATACTGGTCAGGGTTCATATCCCCAAAACGCTTCATTAGACGTTTCTTCAACCATTTTTTCGCAAGCTGCATAAACCAGCTGCTTTTTTTGTTTTCTTCACCGGCAGATTTCAATAATGAAAGGATGACACGAATAACTCCTTCCATTGTTTTTAGTGAAACATTACCTGCGAAGCCGTCACACACTAATACATCCGTTTTTCCTGTTAGCAATTCATTGCCTTCAACATAACCGATGTAATTAATGGACGCCGTTTCTTTCAAGATTGCGGCGGCTTCGCGGATATTGTCCAGCCCTTTACTTTCTTCTTCACCAATATTAAGTAAAGCAACTTTGGGCTGATTGATATTGGCAACTTCCTCTGCCATCACAGACCCCATCACAGCAAACTGCACAAGCATTTCACTACTGCAATTGACGTTAGCGCCTAAATCGAGAACGACAGTCTGACCTTTCTTCTGATTTGGAAGGATAGTCATTAATGCAGGACGCTCAATACCTTCAATTGATTTTAGCATCAACTTTGCCAGACCCATCAATGCGCCTGTATTACCAGCACTCACACAAGCTTGTGCCTGCCCTGTCTTGACTAACTCCAATGCCACCCGCATCGACGTCCCTTTACTTTGCCTAATCGCATGAGATGGTTTTGCATCATTAGCGATCACGCCTTCGGCAGGTATAATTTCGATACGAGAAAGTTGCTCCGCACTTTGTTGTGCAAGCAAAGGATGAATGGCTTCGGGTTGACCGACAAGCAGTAAATTTAATGCTGGATTAGATGCCAGTGCCTGCAAAGCAGCAGGCACCGTGACGCGGGGACCGATATCCCCGCCCATGGCATCTAACGCGATGGTTAGACTAGCCAAAGTATCAACAATTACTTGTTGATAACCTTACGGCCACGGTAGTAACCATCTGCAGTCACATGGTGACGCAGGTGAGTTTCACCGGAGGTTTTATCTACAGAAACTAGGGTAGCAGTCAGTGCATCATGTGAACGACGCATACCGCGTTTTGAACGAGTTGGTTTATTCTGTTGTACGGCCATTGACCTTACTCCTTAAGTACTTTTCTTTAAACTGGCTAATGCGGCAAATGGATTTGGCTTTTCTACCTCAGGAGGTAGTTGGCCATATACCATGTCCGCCTCGGACACTTCACAGTGTTCAGAATCATGAACCGGAACCACTGGTAAGGATAGAATTATTTCATCTTCTAACATTCCCAGCAAATTTATTTCACCAAATTCATTCACATAAACTGGTTCATATTCTTCCGGTAATGCTTCGGCCTTTTCGTCACTGACGACAGGACTAAAACAATACGATACGTAGACATGATGTTTAAAATCTTTTCTGCAACGTTGGCATTGTAGAGTGACATCCAATTCAGAATGCCCTTCTATTACCGTCAAACGTCGCTTATCAATTTTAAATGATAATTCGGATTCAACATCACTATCTACACTGACTACTGATTCGGCAATTCGTGTTACTTGCTCAGGTGTATAACTCCCGACATAGTCGAGGTTTTTCTGAGCGGCACGCTGCGCATCGATAGTCAGGGGTAATTTTACCTTTTGCATAAGGCGCGCATATTAACTTTGTAATGAACTATAGTCAAAGAAAAAGGCGGGGTAAACTCGCCTTTTCACCAAAAAATCGCCGGTTAAGCGGTATATAGTTTAAAATGAGTTATCCCTTTTGGCTATGAGTTTCGAGAAAAATCATGAAATCTATTATTTTGGCGTCAACTTCTGAATATCGACAAGCGCTCCTAAAGAAGCTTGGACTTCCTTTTTTAGCCGTAGCACCTAATATTGATGAAACCCCTATTTTACAGGAATCAGCTCAAGCTCTCGTGATGCGATTATCCCATGAAAAAGCGAACGCACTCACCAAACAGTACCCTCAACATCTGATTATCGGCTCAGATCAAGTCTGTGTTATTGATAATAACATCGTGGGAAAACCACATACTTTTGAAAATGCCTTTAAACAACTCAAGGCCGCATCAGGTCAAAAGGTGACTTTTTATACTGGGCTTTGCTTAATTGATAGTGCAACAAATCAGTTTAATGTTCAGTGTGAACCTTTTGATGTTTATTTTAGACCATTAACAGATGAAGAGATCGCCAATTATCTGAATAAAGATGAACCTTACCAATGTGCAGGTAGTTTTAAATCGGAAGGGCTAGGAGTCAGCCTATTTGATAAATTATCAGGGCGTGACCCTAATACGCTCATTGGCTTACCAACGATTTTACTGCTAGAAATGCTCCGCCAACACGGTGTAAACCCATTATTGGATTAGTTTTTCACGTTAGCTGGTAATCCATACCAGCTAACGACCCAAACCAATTACTGTGATTTTTTAGCCCTAAGAATTTTTAAGCACTTATTTAAATCTTCATGCAATGGGGCAACAACTCGCATCTCTTCCCCAGTTTTAGGGTGAGTAAATGTTAATGCGTTGGCGTGAAGGAATAGGCGCTTTAAACCTGTCCCCGCAAGTTGACTATCAAATTGCTTATCACCATAGCGGTCATCAAAAGCGATTGGATGACCCGCATGCAATGTATGGACACGAATTTGATGAGTTCTCCCTGTAACTGGGCTAGCTTTTACCAGCGTTGCGTTATCAAAGCGTTCCTCCACCTTAAACCGCGTCTCTGATGGTTTGCCTTCGCTATTCACTCTGACAATTCGCTCGCCACTTTGTAAAATATTTTTCAGCAACGGTGCTTGAACCACTTTCATATGTGATTGCCAATTACCACGCACCAATGCCAAATAATCTTTTTGCATCTGTTTTAAACGTAATTGTTCATGCAATGCGCGCAAAGCTGAACGTTTTTTAGCAACGAGTAATATTCCTGACGTATCTCGGTCTAATCGATGTACTAATTCCAAGAAACGCGCTTCAGGACGCAAAGCACGTAACCCTTCAATAACACCAAAACTCAAGCCACTCCCCCCGTGTACCGCAGTACCCGATGGTTTATTTATCACTAAAATGGATTCATCTTCATATAGAATACAGTCCGCAAGTGCCGCGACTTTATCCAATTTAGCTGAAATAGGGGCATTTTCACGCTCAGCGACACGTACCGGAGGAACCCTGACTTGGTCATTGGCTTGTAATTTGTACTCAGGTTTAATGCGACCTTTATTAACGCGGACTTCTCCCTTGCGGATGATTCGATAAATCATACTTTTAGGAACGCCTTTCAGCTTGCCCAATAGGAAGTTGTCAATACGTTGCCCTGCTTCATCATCACTAATATCAATAAATTGAACTTGGTTTTCTGTTTTCATTCGGGAATGCGCTAACTCTGATTGATTAATATACGGTCTCTCTTATGTTATCTATCATACCGATTTCGCGATTTTTTTTATCATTTTTTTTAAATTGGTCAATTTCTGCATAATCAACCCAATTTCTTGATAAAATTTCCATATAACTTACGTTACACTTGCTATAATGCACTTGGCAATGGAATAATAAGCAACGCCAAGATGTTTAAAAAACGAAAATTGGCACTGTTATCATAGTCGTAGTGATTTATTCACTTTCAGCTATAGTTATTTCTAGCTAGCAGAATACAAAGTTAGTCATAATGCAGTAGAAATTTGTTATTTGATGGCGGACTGATGCAGCAATGGCGTAAGACATCTAACAAAATCAGATAATTTAGCGAGCAACGAATTTTGGCTTATTGGGTTAGGACCTTCCGTTTTATACGATAATTACGGCATCCTGATTAAGAACGCTGAATTTTTAATCTAAAAATCAGGTTCACCGAATATTGCGCGTCTCTATACGAACGACTGCCGAGAGGCAGACGGTTTTGTAAAAATCATGAGGCCATCGGTTTACAGTAGCTCTTTCTTTCGCTGCTCTTTATATTTAAAAATAATGAGTAAGTAATAACATGAAAAGAATGCTAATAAACGCAACTCAACAGGAAGAGTTGCGTGTTGCCCTAGTCGATGGGCAACGACTCTATGATTTGGATATCGAAAGCCCAGGTCATGAGCAAAAAAAGGCGAATATTTATAAAGGTAAAATTACCCGTATTGAGCCAAGTCTAGAAGCTGCATTTGTTGATTATGGCGCTGAAAGACATGGTTTCCTTCCTATCAAAGAAATCGCTCGCGAATACTTCCCTAGTAACTATCACTCTCAAGGCCGTCCCAACATCAAAGATGTGTTGAAAGAAGGCCAAGAAGTTATCGTTCAGGTTGATAAAGAAGAACGTGGTAATAAAGGTGCTGCATTAACGACCTTTATTAGTTTGGCTGGTAGCTACTTAGTATTAATGCCAAACAACCCTCGTGCCGGCGGTATTTCTCGTCGTATTGAAGGTGAAGATCGTACTGAATTAAAAGAAGCTTTATCCTGTTTAGAAATTCCAGACGGTATGGGCTTAATTGTTCGTACTGCTGGGGTTGGTAAATCGGCTGAATCTCTGCAACAAGATTTGCTGTATCGCTTACGCCACTGGGAAGCGATTCAAAAAGCGGCTGAAAACCGCCCTGCGCCTTTCTTAATCCACCAAGAAAGTAACGTTATCGTTCGTGCATTCCGCGACTATCTGCGTCCAGATATTGGTGAAATCCTCATCGATAACCCAAAAGTAGTGGAAATGGCTCGTAATCATATTGAATCCATTGGTCGTGGCGATTTTGCTAGCAAAATTAAACACTACAGTGGTGATGTGCCTTTATTCAGCCATTACCAGATTGAATCTCAAATTGAATCAGCGTTCCAACGTGAAGTCCGTTTACCTTCAGGTGGTGCGTTAGTTATCGATACAACTGAAGCATTAACTGCTATCGATATTAACTCCTCTCGTTCAACACGTGGCGGAGATATCGAAGAAACGGCATTTAATACTAACCTAGAAGCGGCTGATGAGATTGCTCGTCAATTACGTCTGCGTGACCTAGGCGGTCTAATTGTTATCGACTTTATCGATATGACCCCTGTTCGTCACCAACGAGAAGTCGAAAACCGCTTACGTGAAGCTGTGCGTCAAGACCGTGCGCGTATCCAAATCGCTCGCATCTCACGATTTGGTCTGTTGGAAATGTCCCGTCAGCGTTTGAGCCCTTCTCTGGGTGAGTCAAGCCATCACGTTTGCCCGCGTTGTACCGGTACTGGAACTATTCGTGATAATGAGTCACTGTCTCTTTCTGTTCTACGTTTAATCGAAGAAGAAGCACTGAAAGAGAATACCCATGAAGTCCATGCGATTGTACCTGTACAAATTGCGTCATACCTTCTGAACGAAAAGCGTCAAGCAGTGACTGATATTGAACAGCGTCAGCGTAATGTCCGCGTCGTTATTGTTCCTAATGATCAGATGCAAACACCGCATTTCCATGTGATCCGTATTCGTAAAGGTGAAGAGATCAGTACTCTGAGCTATAACTTAGCCCAGTATCATGAAACTGAAACCTTAGCACATGCCGATGAACCATCATCTTCAGAACGCAAAGCACCTGAGCAACCGGCTATTTCTGCATTTGCATTACAAGAACCTGTTGAGATGCCAGCACTGAAACCGAAGGAAGCTCCAGCTAAAGCACCAACGAGTGCTAAAGTTGATGCCCTGCCAAAAGTCGGGTTATTTAGTAAAATTGCAGCTTTCTTTAAAGGTTTATTTGCTGAAGAAGAAAAAGTTGTTGAGCAACCAGCTCAAAAAAGCCGTCAAAATAACGACCGTCGCCGCAATAACGATCGTAATGGCAATGATCGCCGTAACAATAATCGTCGCAATAATAACCGCCGTGACCGTGATGATAATTATGAAAATCGTGATAACCGCGATAATCGTAATAATCGTAATAACCGCAATGCGCAATCCGATGATGCTGCAAACCGCAATAAGGATCGCAATAATAAAAATGCAAATCCTGTTGAAGAGCAAGCAACTGATAGCTCAACACGTGAAGCTCCACAGCGTCGTGACCAACGCGCAGACCGCCGTCGTCGCCAAGATGAGAAACGTCAGCAACAAGTAGCGAAGACTCAAGAAGATACTCAGCAAAATAATCTTGATGCAACTGTAGCAAAAGATAAGGATGAAGAAGAGCAACGTCCAGTCGCTCCTCGTCGCCAACGTCGTCAATTAACACAGAAAATCCGTGTTACTGATAATGATCAACAAGCAAGTACTCCAGTTGTTGAAGATAAATCTGCAGCTCCAGTCGCCGCATTACCTGTAGCAACAGTTAATGTAGAGAAAAATCAAGATTTCGTTGAGTTGAATGACAATGAAAACCTGACGACTCCTCATGAGCAATTAACTGATGATGAGAAGCAGGATACGATTATCCCTCGTCGTTCACGTCGTTCGCCGCGCCACTTACGTGTAAGCGGTCAACGCCGTCGTCGCTACCGTGATGAGCGTCATCTGACCAAGTCACCAATGCCATTATTTGCAGCGGTTGCTTCACCTGAATTAGCATCAGGTAAAGTCTTCATTCGTTATCCTGTGATTCTTCCTCAGCAAGAAAATATGCAGATCATGACAAATGAAGAAATGCTTGAGCAGCAAAATAATAGCCAAAATCAATTAGCTATTGTTCAGTCAGTTACTGAAGTTGTTAAACAAGAGCCAATACAAATTATTGAATCTCATGTTGAGCAAGTTCAACAAACTAATGTTGATGCTGTAACAACCGATATTGAAGCACCTCAATCTGTGGTTGAAACTACCGTTGAAGAAATCAATGTAGCTGTAGAAACTGTGGTTGAAGCGCCTGTTGAGGTTGTAATCGAAGCACCAGCAACAATCGAAAGTATTAGTACTGATGTTGAGCCTGTCGTCGTAGAAACTACCGTTACAGAAACTGTAGCGGAAGACAATGTTGTAACAGAAACTGTAATTTCTGACACCGTAGTTGACGCTCCAATTATGGCTGCGGAGGAAGAAGCAACAAGTAAAGCCGCAAGCTTACATAAATGTCATGCATACTCACCAATGACTAAAGCACCAGCTCCAGCTGTAGTTGCTTCAGATTTTGAAATTAAAGAGTATCAACGTGAGCCATCCACTTTTGAATCTAAAGGTGCAGGTGGTCATGTAGCTGCCAATGTTGCAACATCAGAAATGGCAAAACCAGCCAACGTCTAATGCTTAGATAACTGGTAAATGAAAGCCTTGATGGGAAACCATCAAGGCTTTTTACGATTAAAGTTAATATTTGAAAAATTTAAAACCAAGGTGCCTGTATCATAACGCTTCCATAAAATAGAGCCCTTCCCGCTAATTCACCACTAGATATAAGTAGCATCACCAATGCTATAACAATCGCTGAGGGCTGTTTCTCCTTATATCCTTTCATAACCACGATACAAGGCAATAACATACTCACCACCACCTGCCACCAAAGCAAATAACTTCCTCCTTGGCTTGCCGGTAATTGTAAGCGGATGATTTGTGCCCCCAATACCAATGCAACTCCTATCAGTACACCAATTTTGATAACTGATGGAACGGGTTTTCCTTGTCCAATAATGAATAAAGTAACGAGACTAAAACCCAGTACTATTGCACTACCAATGAACGCGATTTGTGTCGCTGAGGTATGCCATAACGGATGAGCAATCATTTGATAATAAACTTGTGCTGTCACAAAAATAGCAGCAATGCCACCAATAGCACTTAACCAGCCGAGTAACTGATTACGTACAGTGACTTGAGGAGATAGCCAACATGATAGCGCCCAAAGAGTCACTACGCCGTTTAATAATACAAATGTCACCGCTTCACGGCTCAACCAAGAGTGACCTAATCCAAGAACTGAGCGATATGCCTCTAACGGAACCCCTAAATGCCCCATTGACATCGATGAGCCAATCACTTCAATCAACCAAATCAATAATACGACACGGCGTAGTACAGAACCTGATAATAAGTTCTCTTTACTTGCTTTCATTTGGTAAATAGTTAATGCGAAAACAGCACCGATCCCCCACTGACTCATCACTGTAAAAAACACCAGCGGGAGTTCCATATGTTTAATATCCATGATTAGTCCTCCATGCCAATGATGACAATATTCGGGTTGCTTATCGTGTGGTCAGGCATGTTGTAACTCTGTTCCAATACGCTCCAGTTAGTGGTGTGCTTCTTGCGTAATTCATTGATATCACCAAATTCGATGGCACCTGTAGGGCAAGACTCTACACACCTTGGCAATAACCCCTCATCAAGCCGTTCTGCGCACATATTACACTTGCTGGTTTTGCCTTCAGCAGGGTCAAATACGGGTGCATGATATGGGCATGCCATGATACACATTTGGCATCCAATACACTTTTCATGGTCTTGAACAACGATGCCATCAGCACGCTTCGAGTAAGTATTCGCAGGACAGACTTTTAAGCATTGAGGGTCATCACAGTGATTACATGACATCGTGATAAATGCCTGTGTATTGGGTGAGTCACCGTTAAATTCTCGAACTCGACGCCACAATACTCCCGGAGGGGTTACATTTTCTGATTTACATGCCATGGAGCAAGTTCGGCAGCCATAACAATCCTTCGTATTAATTAAAAAACCATATTGCTTTACCATAACTATGCCTCCCTTCTCACATCAACCAAGGTACTGTTACAACAATGCCCAGTACCTAAATGCTCAACTTGGTCATTAGTCACGTGGCTGCTGCTTCCTCCTTGCTGTTCCCACCAACCATTATCTAGAGAAATAACTCCCTTTTTGATATGCGTGGTCACAACTGCAATCGCTCGATGTTCACCGCGGTTATTGAACGCAATAGCCCATTCCCCATCTCTGATACCTCGCTCTCCCGCATCTTCTGGATGGATCAAGACATTAGGTTGGTTACGATGTATTTCTAGAATCCATTCATTCATGCCATGGCTAGAGTGGACGCTACGAGCCAACTTTCGTTGCACGGCCATTAATGGGTATTTTTTAGCAAGCTCAGGGGAACCTTGCACTGATTCAGTCACCTGATAGTAAGAAACGACGGGAGAAAACTTTTTCTTTTGCCACTCTTCAATAAAAAAGTGGGCTTTTTTTGTGGATGTCCTAAATACGCCATCTTTGAATGGGATCCAGTCACCCTCTACTGGGCGAACGGGACCTTTAGCTAACATTTCGCGAGTAATACCCGAGCCTTCTAAACAGGTATCAATATAGTGTTCAATGGGTTTATTAAATACATCGCCAAAGCCAAAACGCTCTGCTAATTGTGCGAAAATCCAATAATCTGGTTTTGCTTCGCCTACGGGTTCGACAGCTTTCTCCATCAACTGTACATATTGGCTACGTACCCCCGCCATCAAGCTAGTATCTTCAAAGATTGTCGTTACGGGTAAGACTAGGTCTGCATACAATGCCGTTGAGCTCATTAAATTATCGGCAACAACAACAAACGGAACTTTTTTGAGAGCCTCACGGACTTTGTTCGTATTCGGTAATTGCGTCATCACCCCCATTGTCATAATCCACCAAAAATTAATTGGATGTGGCTGATCATTAACAATGTACTCGCCGACCTTAGATACAGGGATCGGTGGAATATTTTTAGCATTTGGAGCTGGAGGGACAATGGCATTAAATTTTGCCATCTGACGAGCACCACCAGCATCACAGACACCCGCTCCACGTTTACCTATATTTCCTGTCAACAGTGCGAGGTAAAACTGGCTAGCAGCGACATAAGTGCCATATTCTGTACGCTGAGCGCCAGACATATTTTGTACAATCATCGATGGGGTTAACGATGAATAGTCCCGAGCAAGGCGTACAATAGTTTCAACCGGAACGTCCGTTTCCTTAGATACTCGCTGAGTATCCCATCCTTTCGCTTGCTGATAAATTTGTTCAAAAACAGTTGTGAATCCGGCATTTTCAGGCAATTCACTTTGATGTAGTGCGGGTTGAATACCCGCAAGATCATGGCGGGCTGGCTTTTGACTTATCATATCAAAGACCCAATAACTGTCCTTATCGCTATCATCCTCTCTAATTTGATGTTGATCCTTATCGACAAGATAGACAGCTCCGGTATGCGCCCGTAAAAAACTCTCATCAATTCGATTCTCTTCAATAATGATTTTTATCATGCCTAACGCGAGTGCGGTATCCGTTCCTGGAATGATAGGTACCCATTCATCTGCTTTTGCCGCAGTTTCATTAAATCGTGGGTCGATAACAACCAGTCGTGCGCCATTTTTACGCGCCTGATTATAATTTTTAAAATAGGCTTGCATCGTCACTGCGGGGTTATTTCCCCAACAGAGAATATAACGACTATCTGCAATCGTATCTCGCGTATCCGCATAACGCAGTCCCAACATGGGGATCATGGCGGCGGTAACCGCCGAACAGCACAGTGAACCTGCCTGTTTTGTAGCACCTCCGAGGTAATCAAAAAATGCCTTACCCATATCATTTTTAATCGAGTCCATATTTCCTGCATGGGTCGAAATAAATAAGCCTTCATTACCATATTTATCAATAGTTTCTCGGATATTTTTCTCAATCAAATCCAATGCTTCATCCCATGAAATTGGTTTGAACTCAGCTTTACCTTTCTCACCAACTCTGAGTAATGGTGTCGTCACCCGTTCTGTATGGTATACCCATTTAGTTCTGCTCATTCCTCGTAAGCAACACTTCACGTTAAAACCTTCAGTCGCTTGTATTTTCATCAGCTTACCTTGATAGGTATAGGCGGTAAGGTTGCAATGTAAACACTCCATAGCACAAGTTGAACGAAACGTTTTATAGTCCGATAGCTTTAATCGCACTTTGGGTAAAGGCTGATTATTATTGGCTTGTACAAATGAGCTCGGTGCTATCGTCGCCAAGCCGACAACACCCATTCCTTTGAGTAAAGTTCGGCGATTTAATCGTAATTCATCGTAAATTTTCATTATGGTAAACCTCAACATTGCCTTAAATTTAGTTCACCATATGTATACTCCATTCATAATAAGTGAACTTGCTTCATGTCAAAGTTACTCTTGTTTGATCTAAAATTTACCCATGAGTGTGATCGTGCTTTGCCACTATATCGGTTATTAGTTCCTACTCTTAACTCATGGTAAAATCAGCGGTCTAGATAAAACGAGGTTATGTATGACTACACTGCAAGGTGTTAATTCTGTTGATATTGCTGTAAGTATTCTTAATTTCATCGCACAAAATGGTGGTATTGCGCGTGCGGCTGATATCTCCAAAGGCTGCGAAATATCGAAAAGCCGCTTACATAAATATTTAGTTTCGTTATGTCGGACTCAAATGCTTTATCAAGATGTACAAACCAGCCGCTATGGTTTAGGTCCAAATTTGTCATTCTTAGCCAGTTTTGTTGCAACAGAAGGGTCAATTGTTGAAGTGATAAACCAAAGTTTGATCCATTTTCGTGACACACAGAATGTTTCCACGGGACTCGCTATTCGTATTGGTAAAACATTGTCCTTGGTAAAATACAATCGTAGCTTTAAAAATGTAGAAATTGATTTTCTCCCCAATACACCTTTACCCATTGATAAAAGCGCAGCAGGATTAATTTATTGTGCATTTGATAAACAATTTACCACTCATCCATTTTCTGATGACGAACTAAATCATATTATTCAGCAAGGTTACGCGATTCGTTATTTACCCACAGAAGGGATCCCTGGAGCACAATCTATTGCTTGCCCGATATTCAATCAACAAGGTGAATTGGTTGCGGCAGCTATCACGATGGGGTTTATTGAGAACGAAGAGATGGAGAGGTTGGCAAGTGCATTAATTAAGCAAGTGAAGACGCTTATTTTATAATTTTGACAGGTTTCTTTCTCTAAAAAAGAAGCTGAAATTTTATCAGCTTCTTTAAAATTAAATTAAAACGAATATTACTTCGATTCAGGTCGAGCTAGTTCACCCATCTCTTTCAATTTTTTAGAGATTTCTCGACGTTCTTTCGATAACTCTGCATTTTTAATGATGTAATCGTCGATACGGTCATCATAGTCACTGCGCATATTCGCGATAATGCCTTGAATATCATCAATGGACATACCAGGTTTAATATATTCACCTAGGTTATCTAGAAGTAAAACACGTTTTTGGTTATCACGGATTTTCTTCTCGTTATCCGTTATTTCACGGCGAATTTTATTTTTACGGCGAAACATACGCACAAATTCCAGTACATTTTGGAAAGTTGGTTTATTGGCGTTGTCCATGTTTAACATCCTCTATTCAATATTAAAAATGTATTGTCTCCTAACACAATACCTTCTTCTATGGTCACCTTACAAGATGCATTCGCTATTTTATTGATTTAATGTTACTCATAACATCTTGGTATTGATTCAATACACGGATCACTGTTTTGGAGTATGTGGAGGGAATAAAAAAGACAGTGTGATTTTCAACGGGCAACGAGAATATATTTCGCCCTAATTCTCGTCGTTGTACACCAATATCATGGTGAGCTAACAACTCAAAACTGTTAGTGAGCCGAATGAGATACTCTTCAGCCTTTTTAATACCAAAATGCTTCTGGCTATACCTCCAAATGGCTTCTAAATCCTCATTCGCTTTTGGGGTCAGATTTATCGTTTTCATTTTTAACCTTATCTTTCATCCGTTGAAGGAATTTGGTTTGATCCCAAGCAATTGGCGACCCACTGCTCAGCCCTTCAGCAAGAAGATCTTTTAATTCTTGCACATGCGATTGCGCTTGCTTTTCCTTGAGTAAACGCAAGGCATCGCGTAAGACTTCACTCTGTGTTCTGTAATCCCCTGAATTCACTAATGAATCGATAAAATCACGAAGTTCGTCGCCGAGGTCGACTGTCATTGTTCTTGCCATAAGCGTTCTCATGTAAGATATATTCTTACAGCTAGTATAGATTCATCTATTTTTTTGATCCAGATTATTTTTTATACTCAATTTCTCTAGACTACTTTTGAGGTTAATATGGATAAGACACGCCTTCACAGTGATGTAATCGCAGAGCTTCTACGAAATGAACCGAACCTTATTAAATATTATTTACAGCAAGCTTTGCTTGAAGCTAATGAAGATGGCGGCCAAGAATCACTTATTCAGTGTCTATCCCATATAATGCAATCTCTAACTCCCACATAAGTTTAGATTTTTCACTAGATGGTTTACCATAGCGTCAAACCGTAATGCGTTTGCACCAATCACCTAAATCGACGATGGACCTCATTTTGAAAAATAAGCATAATCAGCCGACCTTCTTTATTCATGACTATGAAACATTTGGTAAGCATCCGGCTTTGGATCGCCCTGCACAGTTTGCGGGTGTGCGGACAGACTTAGATTTCAATATCATCGATGAACCTGAAGTATTTTACTGCAAACCTACTGATGACTACCTGCCTCAACCAGAAGCCGTCATGATCACCGGAATAACCCCACAAATTGCCCAAGCTAATGGGGTAAATGAAGCCGAGTTTGCTAAACGTATCCATCAGTCATTTAGTACACCCAACACCTGTATTATGGGTTACAACAATATTCGCTTTGATGATGAAGTCACACGAAATATTTTTTATCGTAATTTTTATGACCCATACGCCTACAGCTGGCAGCAAGGAAACTCTCGTTGGGATCTACTCGATGCTCTACGCGCTTGTTTTGCACTGCGCCCTGAAGGAATTAACTGGCCAGAAAATGATGACGGGCTACCTAGCCTACGCCTTGAACATTTAACCAAAGCTAATGGCGTCGCCCATGAAAATGCCCATGATGCTATGTCTGATGTATTAGCTACTATCAATATGGCTAAATTACTCAAACAAGCCCAACCGCGCATGTTTGATTATTTTTATCAGTTGCGAAATAAAAATAAAGTCAGTCAACTCATCGATATTGTGGAGATGACACCTCTGGTGCATGTTTCAGGTATGTTTGGTGCACTGCGCTCTTATGTTAGCTTAGTTGCACCATTAGCTTGGCATCCAGATAATAAAAATGCAGTGATTATGTGTGACCTGTCTGCCGACATGTCGCCGCTTCTCACGTTAAATGCGGATGAACTGCGTGAGCGCTTATACACACCGAAAGCTGAATTAGGTGATGCCCTTCCGGTACCAATTAAGTTAGTTCATATTAATAAATGTCCAATTCTTGCTCCGGAAAAAACTTTACGTACCGTCGATGCAGAACGTACAGGAATTGATCGCGATTTATGTCTGCGTAATTTAGAAATATTGCGTAAAAATCCAGATGTTCGTAATAAATTGATTGAGATTTTTAGTGTTGACCAGCAATTTGAAGAATCGAATGATGTTGACAGGCAAATCTATAGTGGTTTCTTTTCACCCTCCGATCGTTCCACCATGGATATCATTCGTGAAACTGCACCCCAAAATCTACCAGGGTTAGATTTAAGCTTTGAAGATAAGCGCATGAAAGAGTTATTTTTCCGCTATAAAGCGCGTAACTACCCTGCAACCCTATCTTATGATGAGCAACAACGTTGGCTGCAACATCGTCGTGACTATTTTACTGAAGCTCGTTTAACTGAATATATGCAGCAAATTCAGCTCTTAATGGATATTCATCATGAAGATGAGAAGCGTTGTCAGCAGCTAAAAGCGCTCGTCAGTTATGCCGCAGATCTCGCCAGTTAGTTTTTAGATTAAAAATGGGCAGAATTTCTGCCCATCAATCTATACTCACCTATTCATGATCACAACCGCAATCACCATCCCAATGTTTCCGTTTCGTGGTTTTACCCAGTCCCGGATTCATCGTATTGGTTGGGTCTGTTTCTTTATAGAATGTTTTTAATTGCATCGGAGCCTTATATAAATGCCCGACATTATGTTCAGCTGGATACTGAGCACCTCTTTCATCTAAAAGAGCCAACATTTTCTCTTTCAGTTCTTTAGGATTTACCCCTTTTTTCAACACATAATCCTGATGCATTACATGACACATAAAATGTCCGCAATATAATTTATGGACGATGAGATCTTCAATTTCAGGCGGTAATTTTTCAAACCAATCTCGGTCATTCCGTCTTAGCGCAATATCTAACGGTAATACATCCTCAACATCTTTATTATGTACCGCATGGTAACGAACTGCGGATCCCGCGGCCGCAAAACGATGTAAGAAGGCTTTAGCACCCTCTTCCGGTGTGCATTCAAAATAACCGCCATCGGCAGTTGCAAAGAATGATTTCAGCCAAACTTTTGCCTCATCAATACCGTCCCCTGCCATTTTAAGCATTAAATGGTGCTCATATTTATCACGGAACTGTTTCATGCGTGGCGGTAAATGGGATGGCCATAGTTTACTTAATAGCTGCATAGTGCGGTCGATTAAGTTGGATGGAAGCAATGGAACTTTATTCAGTACTGCATCCATTCGCCCTTTAATGGTAAAAAAGGTTGGCATTTTATCTGTACCAAACTTATCTATCATTAAAAAGGTGTCTTTACCGTAGATTTCTGCAATATCAAAACAACCACGGTGCATATACTCGCCTGCAACTGGGAGATTTTCAAACTCACTCAGGATATGGCGGCGAATATCTTCCAAGACGTCTGGATTATTCGATCCAATGTAAAAAACTTGGGTTGCTTTATCGGCAGGGAACGTATCTAAACGCACAGCAAAAACAGCTAACTTACCTGCACACCCAGACGCTTCAAATAATCGACGCTCATCCGCATTAAATCGTGATGGCGTATCTGCATTAACATCACGTACACGCTGGGCATATTCATGATCAGATGCCAGTTTGTTACTCAGCTGTACATCGTCGCTACTATAGTGACGATTCTGCAAATTAGTTAGGATCTCTTCTGGAGTTTCACCCAATGCAATCCCTAAGTGGTTAACTAGCTCAACGGTGCCTTCTTCATTCACTCGTCCATATAGCGCCAGCTCGGTATAAGCTGGACCTCTGCGTACCAATGAACCACCAGAGCTATTACAAATACCGCCCACGACTGAAGCTCCAATACAGGAGGAGCCAATAAGGGAATGGGGTTCACGACCCAGTGGTTTTAGAATTTTTTCGAGGTCATATAATGTGCTTCCTGGCATTGCAACCACTTGGTTCAACTCAGGTAAGACTTGAATTTGGTTAAGGCGTAAAGTGCTAATAATCACGATATCACGATCATAATCATAGCCGCTTGGTGTAGAGCCTTCGGTGAGACCAGTGTTTGCGGCTTGCATGATGACAATTTTGTCAGCTTCAACACAGGCTTTAAATACATACCATTGTTCTAATAACGTTGTGGGAAATACAACGGCAATAGCATCTCCCACGCCGGAACGAAAACCTTTCCGATAGCGTTCTGTTTTATGGGGTTCGGTGAGGATATTTTTTTTGCCAACAATGTTCCTGAGTGTGAGTAATAGTCGTTGGTTCTCAGGATTTTTCACATCATTCATTACATGCCTTCCTGTCAGGGTCTTGTCATTAAACCCATCCACAATATCACATAAGATTAATATGTTAAGAAATTATTAATACCCTACTGAAAACAAAAACAGCGCCCAAAGGCGCTGTTTTATCAGTCATCAATTTACAGTTGCAGTTTGCAGTTCAATTATCCTGATGCTGACATCTATTCAAAATAATTCGTGTTGTAGCTAGGCGGCAAGCAAGCTAGACCCTAGGAGCATACATAAAGTATGTGACTAGGGCTAGCGCGTGCAGCCAACAACGCTACGGCGCGAAATATGAAGAATATATCTAGACGTCGCTCATCTGCGGCATCGGCCTACGAAACATCCGTGTAAGAATAGCCATATACACCAATCCTACAACCGTCCAAATCAGCCCATACACCATTGAGTCTTCTTCAATATTCAACCACAGCACACAAACCGTCAGTGTTCCGATAATCGGTAATATCAGATAGTTGACGATATTCTTAAAGCCTTGCATACGGCGCTCACGAATAAAGAACTGACTAATGACGGAAATATTCACAAAGGTGAAGGCTATCAATGCACCAAAGTTAATTAATGCCGTTGCAAAGTCCATCTCAAACCAAATAGCGCCTAACGCTAAGAAGCCGACTAACAGTACATTATAAGCTGGAGTACGCCATTTTGGACTGACATAACCAAAGACTTTTTCAGGGAATACGCCATCACGCCCCATAACATACATCAGTCGTGCACTACCCGCGTGAGCTGCCATGCCAGAGGCCAATACAGTCACACATGAGAAAACAAGAATGATTGCTTGGAAGAACGATCCCGCAACAAATCTCATGATATCTGGCTGAGTCTCATTAATATTCGCAAAACGTGAGACGTCTGGGAAAAATTGCTGCAAGAAGAACGAAACGGTAATAAAGATAACCCCGCCAATCAGTGCTGTTAGGAAAATAGCACGCGGAATAACTTTACCCGCATTTGGCGTTTCTTCAGACAATGAACTCAATCCGTCAAAACCTAAGAATGAGAAGCAAAGAATTGTTGCCCCTGCAATTAAAGGGACCAATTCTGTTTTTTCGTTTGCAAATGGATTAAAAGACCAGATCTCCCCCGAGCCTTCACCATTTGAAACACCGTGAATAACTAATCCTGTAAAGACCGCCATTACCCCAATTTGAATAATTGCGATAACGGTACTTAAGTTAGCAATAACGTTGATACCGCGTAGGTTTGCAGCAGTCATTAAGATCACTAAACCAACAACAAAAATCGCAGGTTCAACATTTGGAAAAATGTCTTGTAAATAAATCTTTGCCAATAAGATATTGATCATTGGCATGAAAATATAGGACAGCAAAGATGTCCAACCCACAAGGAAACCAATATGCGGACTCATTGATTTTTGGGCATAAGTATACGCTGAACCGGCAGATGGGAAGCGTTTCACCAGCTTACCGTAGCTCAGAGCAGTAAACAGTATTGCAGCGAGTGCAATAATGTATGAAGTCGGGACGTGACCACCCGTTTTATCCGATACCATTCCGAATGTATCGAAAATAGTCATTGGCTGGATATACGCAATACCGATCATCACCACTTGTACAAGGGTTAATGTCTTCGCAAGTTGGACTCGGTTATTCGCACCAGTTTGGTTGTGGCCGATATCTAAAGGTACAGAATTATTTTGCATGGCAATGCCCTCCCATAACTTTAGATTGAGCCCGACTTCGACTTAATCTACAGTTACTGGGAAGACTTTGCATCTGTCTATAAGCAGAGAAAAAGGATGAGAGGAAGAAAGTCGGGTGTGCAAAGCTGCTTGCCCCGTAGTCATCGATGCGGCAGCGACGACCGCTTGGTCCTGCTGCGAGAGCAAAAAAGTAAGCCATAAAAGCATTCCTCAAATCGGTAGCATTCTGTGTTAGCTACACGTAAATATTTATCTATCCGGCCTAATATCCGGCCCCATTAAAATGAATGAACCCTAAAAAGCAAAAAAACCGATGCCGTTTTTATCGAGCATCAGTCAATTTTTTGTCCGCGCATTTTGCACGTCACGTCTAGAAATAGCAAGCTAATTTGTTAATTAAACACCCTATTTCCTATGAGAGTTTTTGATGAATTTACCCTTTTTGTCCGCATTACTAATAAAGTTACTATTTCCTATAAATTCATATCAAAAACCCTTTAATTTAATACAAATAAGTTTCAAACAGGGCGATCTAATTTATTGGCGGATTTTTCAAGTAACATATCCAAACTCGAATGTAGAAGCTTACTTTTCACCGATTTGCTTTCTGGTAATAATTTCGAGCCAACTTTGTTATCCATGGTATAAATAGTGACCTTACCTTCCTCATGTTTATAAATCAAAAGACCATCAACGCCGAAATCATATTGGTCTTTAAAATCACGAAGGACCGTTTGCATTTTATTTCTCGAAATATCGTCACCATTAACTGCTTTGCGTAATTCATCGACAGATAACCCTACAGGGATTGAGTAAAGATATAAAACCTCCACCTCTGACTCTCCATCATCAATACCATTGCATATAAAGCAACCGTCTTGTACCGATGATAGTCGCTCTAACTTACGCAATTCGATAAGTAGTTTTTGTCCATCCTGATACGGTGACTCTGAGATGTCCAAAAAGACTAATCGATAAGGCCCAGGATCTCCTGCCATTGTTGAAGGGATGCTGCCGATAAAAATGAGTAATCCAATACACCAAACTCGTAGGTAGCTTCTAAATTTAGACATTTCCTTTCCTATCAGAGAAATCAGAGACAAGTAGATTGCGGCTTTTTGATCTTTCTTTCTATGAGTAGATATCTGAATAATCGTTTGATGTCTAAATCATAGTACAAAAAAACCCTTTGGCTATTCACCAAAGGGCTCAATTAACAAAAATCGCTAATTAGTATTAGAAGTTATAGTTGATGCCTACGTTATAACGGCGACCTTCTAATTCTGCACCGTAAGTTTCATTATCTATTCGGCGATCTAAAAGGTTATATACTCCACCAACAATATTTGCATTTTTGCTTAGCTTATAGCTCGCACCTAAGTCAAATAATGCATAGGATGGTGTTCCTTTTGCCATTTGCTGACCACGACCTTGATAATCCGACGTTTCACTACGGAAATTCATACGAGTCCAGGTTTGTAAATCTTCTGTCGTATCCCAAGTCAACGTTGAGTTAACCATATGCTTTGGCTGTTTGCTTAAAGGCTTACCTTTATTCACACCACTTTTCTGTTCTGTGTGTGTATATGTATAGTTTGTCGCAAACTCTAGGTTATCAAGGATCCCCCAATTGAAGGTCACTTCAACACCTTGCATTCTCGCTTTATCAACGTTGGCTTTATCGCTGACGAAACGATATGGTTTATTAGGAATATTCCCCTCACCATCCGCTAAAGTACAATCTCTAATGGTATCAATGCTGTTATCACAACGTCTGATTTCTGTAATTTTATCTTTGAAATCAGTATTGTATATAGTAACGCCAGCAGTTAAATTATCTTGATTATTCCAGATAACGCCAATCTCTTCGGTGACACTTTTTTCTGGTTTCAGATCTGGGTTACCGTAAATGATTGCATTTCCTTTGGCGCCCCCCGTAGCTTGTCCCCAGTTTGCAGATGATTCACGCAGGCTTGGTGCTTTATAACCTGTAGATACCCCACCTTTAATCGTCCATTGTTCATCAGCATGCCAAACGCCATACATACGAGGAGTCCAATGAGTACCATAGTTTTCATCATTATCCATGCGTAAGCCGCCAGTTAATGCAAAATCATTGGTAATTAACCATTCATCTTCTGCAAATAATGCCCAGCTATATCTATCTAACTCACTATTTCCAGGGATTTTATTACTCTGGTCTTTGAGTTTTTCTTTACGATACTGTCCACCGAGACTTAAACTGTGGTCACCCAGTAAAAAAACACTTTGATTACGGAAGATTAAATCTTCTGACGTCATTTTGCGGCCCGGGTTTTTTGCTTCATCATATTGAAGATATGTATCAGTGGACGCAATATCATAAATACCAGTATGTGTTAGGGCTGCGTGAGTCATATCATACTTGTTAAATTCGCTACCATCACCACGTTCAGCCGTGTAACCCTCTCTATAATCACGATGCTGGTTATCTTTTTTGAAATCTAAATCAAATGCATTCTGCTCATTTGGCGTGAATGATAGAGTTCCTCCACCACTCGTCATTATCTGGCGACCAAAGCCATCAATAATTTTATCTTCACTACGATGTGAATATTGACCTTGTAGCTTCATACCCAGTAATCCATCCACTAATGGTCCCGAGGTATAAAAGCTCCCTTGCCCTGTATTACCTGAATTCTTACGCTCCGTGATTGTGGTATCCGCACGTAGGCTGGTCGTCCATTCTTGTTGAACACGACGGGTAATAATGTTGATAACCCCACCCATGGCATCAGAACCATACAGAGACGACATAGGGCCACGAACGACTTCAATACGCTCAATAGCAGGTAGTGGCGGTAACCATCCTTGTTCAATACCTGAGCCATCACTGTTAGGACGAATACTACGGGTATCAACACGTTTACCATCGATAAGGATCATAGTGTATTTAGCATCCATGCCTCGGATACTAATATCTGAGCTGCTACCACCGCCAGTCACTAAAACACCTGGAACATCTTTCAACGCATCAGTAACATCACGGTAAGCTTTATTTTCTAGTTGCTCACGGGTCACTACAGAAATTGATGCGGGAGCATCTTCAATTTTTTGCTGATATCCAGCTGCTGTTGTAACATAAATTTTATCTTTGCTGTCATCAGCAAATGCAGGTGCCACGCTAATAGCCGCAATAATACTGACCGCTATTTTTCTTTTAGTAAAAACAACCATTCCCGATTCTCCATGAGATTTTTTCTTTTAACTATGAATTTTCTATGCTCAGCATCAGGTTCAACGAACCATAGAGGTCTGTAGTTTTTATTATGTAAATCATTAAACTTATTGTGGATTTATAGCTTGAGAGCTATTCCAAAACCCAATAAGTAACTGACTCTCATTTGCAGGCGCTAACAATAAAGTAAATAAGAATACTTATCAATAGCATTATTGATCAATTCATTTCTTTTGATAACGTATTTATGGGATGCGCATCTAATTTCTTATGTTTTAGGCAGGATATTCGGGGTATAAAAAAAGCGCCTATATAAGGCGCTTTATACATTTCAGTTTAGCGAGAATTCTTTACTTCTCTAGATTTTCTCGATAAGAAGGGAAACTCATATCTTTATAGCGAACAACTGATGTTTTTCTTACAATTTTATAGCCAAACCAAATCGCTAAAAATAGTGGAATACCAATATAGGTGGCAGTTACGCCTACCCAATCAATCTTATCTTCTAAGAATGCTTGATAGTTTTGGCCTAATGTAATAATTAAACACAAAACAAAAGCAAAGATAGGTCCAACAGGGAAGAAGCCTGAACGGTAAGGTAAATCATTTAAATCTTTACCTTGAGCAATATAGCCTCTTCTGAATCGATAATGACTAATCGCAATCCCTAACCAAGCAATGAAACCCGTCATACCTGATGTGTTTAAAAGCCACAAGTAGACTGTTTGATTACCAAACATTGAGCTTAAGAAACATAACCCTGCGACAACTGTTGTTGCGAGTAAAGCATAGCGAGGCACGCCACCTTTAGATAAGCGAGCAAATATTTTCGGCGCTTTACCTTCACGAGCTAAGGTATATAACATACGCGTAGAGGCGTACATTCCCGAGTTCCCCGCAGACAGTACTGCCGTCAAAATAACCGCATTCATCACCGCCGCTGCTGATAATAAGCCCGCATTTTGGAATACTAAAGTAAATGGACTAACACTGATATCTTTAACATCATTACGTAACAAGCTTGGATCCGTATAAGGAATAATCAAGCTAATAATCAGAATCGCTAAGATGTAAAATAACAGAATACGCCAGAATACTTTACGCACTGCTTTAGGGATATTTTTGGCAGGATCTTGTGATTCACCCGCAGCAATACCAATTAACTCAGTACCTTGGAAAGAGAATCCGACAATCATGGCGACACCGATCATCGCAGAGAAGCCACCAGCAAATGGTGCATCACCAATTTCCCAATTATGCCAACCTGCATTTTCAGCACCATTCATGATGCCAAAAATCATCATGACACCCACAATAATAAACACAATAACTGTGGTTACTTTGATTAAAGAGAACCAATATTCTGCTTCACCAAAACCTTTCACAGAAATGTAATTCAATAAGAAAATGATGGCGAGGAAAATGGCACTCCAGATCCAGCCTGGGGTATCAGGAAACCAATAGGTCATAACTAACTGTGCAGCAACAAGGTCAACCGCGATAGTGACTGCCCAGTTGTACCAGTAGTTCCAGCCTAATGCGAAACCAAAACCTTCATCAACATACTTAGCACCATATGTTGCGAATGAACCTGAAACCGGCATATAGGCAGCTAATTCACCTAAACTGGTCATCAGGAAATAAACCATTAAACCAATAATGGCATAAGAAAGAAGTGCTCCACCTGGTCCTGCTTGAGCCACTGTTGCACCGGATGCAACAAATAATCCAGTCCCGATGGAGCCGCCAATTGCAATCATGGCAAGGTGACGGGCTTTTAGTTCACGACGTAATCTCGGCGCGCCACCCATGGATGTATTGGTATGTTGTTCAGCCATCTGTTCCCTGTTTTTATTTTCAGTCAATAACGCGAGGGATTCTAACAAACTCAAACGGCAGAAATAAGCAACTCTTTGCTGTTATAAGATACCTTCATAATTCAGCTATAATTATTAGCAAAACACGTTATGGCCTATTATGTTCAGTTGCAATAATCTAATAAATTAGTGATTGCATTAGAAAGATGCTTCTGACGGTGATAAATCAGATATAACGTTCGCTCTAGTTGTAACTCATCTACGGCTAATTCTACTAGTGAGCCATTATCTAACTGCTCCGCAATAACCCTTCTAGATAAACAGCTAATTCCCATACCAAAACGTACAGCATGTTTAATCGCTTCAGAGTTCCCTAGTTCCATTAAAATATGAAACCCGGGAAGGTGGGCAAATAATAACTGATCAAGAACATCTCGAGTTCCGGAACCTCTTTCACGCAAAATCCAAGGTGCATTTTTCAATTCTGTCAGAGAGGGATTCTTACTGGCTAATGGGTTATTAGGTGCTGCAAATATCACTAATTCATCTTTCAGCCACGGTTTCGAGATCAACTCTGGACTATGACAAACGCCTTCAATTAGTCCTACATCGGCGCGAAATTCCATAACACCTTTGATCACCTCTTCGGTATTACCAATAAATAATTCCAATGGAATTTCAGGGTGATCATAACGATAGCCCGCTAAAATTTCAGGTAAGATGTAGTTACCAATCGTCGTACTCGCAGCAAGGCGAACTGCGCCCATTTCTTTCTTGAATAGTTGTTCAACTTCTAACGCCTGCTCCAATAAAGACAATGCTTTAGGGTAAAGGAGTCGTCCATGTTCATTAGTGACGAGTCGTTTACCCACACGGTCAAATAATTGGACACCTAATTGCCCTTCTAAATCAGTCAATGATGCACTGACAGCAGATTGAGATAGCGCGAGTAATTGCGATGCCTGAGTTGTGGAGCCACTCTTTAATACTTCCGTAAAAACCTCAAGTTGCCTCAGTGTTATGCGCATACAGAAAGCTCCAGCATGATGATGTATTTGTAATAATATTGTTAATATTAATCATTTATTAGCAATATACCAATAGAATCTTTTAATCAGTTTTATAGATAGATAATATAAAAACAATCAATTTATATTATTATTGATTTTGTTATATGCTTATTCCAACTTAATCTAAGTCATCATAAGAGTGTCGTCATGGATAAAACTGGAACCAAAGCAATGATGCAAAATAATTCACTCCCTATTCTAAAACTCATTCCGGGTATCATTTTAGCTGGGATTTTAACCGCTATTGCGATTTACCTTGGAGAGCAGTCATGGTTTATGGATGTTGGGCTGGGAGCGTTAACCCTCGCCATTTTACTCGGTATCTGCGTTGGAAACACCGTCTATCCGGCTATTAGCTCGACATCTGATGCAGGCATTAAATTTGCCAAACACTATTTCCTACGCGCTGGTATCATTTTGTATGGGTTTCGTTTAACTTTTCAACAAATTACCGATGTTGGCGCGACAGGATTAATTATTGATGCCCTAACCTTAACGACAACCTTTTTATTAGCGTACTGGTTGGGTAAAAAAGTGTTCAAGCTAGATGACGAAACAACCATGTTAATTGGTGCAGGAAGTAGTATTTGTGGGGCTGCAGCAGTAATGGCAACTGAGCCTGTGGTTAAAGCATCAGCAAGTAAAGTCGCTGTTGCTGTCTCCACTGTCGTTATTTTCGGGACTATCAGTATTTTTGTTTACCCATGGTTATACCAGCTAAATGCACATTTTGGTTGGATCCCAATGACTCAAGAAACATTTGGTATTTATATTGGATCAACCGTGCATGAAGTTGCTCAAGTGGTTGCTGCGGGACATACTATTGGTCCAGATGCAGAAAATGCATCTGTTATCGCAAAAATGTTACGCGTAATGATGTTAGCGCCATTTTTAATCATCTTATCTGCGTTCATTAGCCGTAAAACTGCTGCAAATACTCAAGATGGTGCTCAAAAAAGTAAAATCACGATCCCTTGGTTTGCGGTGATTTTCATTTTAGTGGCGGCGTTTAATTCATTTAATTTATTACCTGTGGAAATTGTTAAACAAGTCATTGTTTTAGACACCATATTGTTAGCAATGGCAATGGTCGCGTTAGGTCTAACAACCCACGTTAGTGCGATCAGGCAAGCAGGTATTAAACCACTGTTGATGGCACTGATTTTGTTTGTCTGGCTGATTTTAGGTGGTTTTTTTATCAATATGGTCATCCAGTCAATTTTTTAAATTTATTTTGTTACACCTCCGGTAGCCGCTTTTTATAAGCGGCTTTTTTTTGGTTTCATTTCTTTAGTTATTAATGGCATACTCCCCCAGAAAAGGAGTCGATCATGAAATATATTGGAGCACATGTCAGCGCCTCTGGCGGCGTCGACCAAGCGGTTATTCGCGCCCATGAAATCAACGCAACAGCATTCGCGTTATTTACTAAAAACCAACGTCAATGGAAAGCAGCCCCGCTTACAGAAGAGATAATTAAGAAATTCAAGCATAACTGCGCTAAATATGGTTATGGTAAACATCAAATTTTACCCCATGACAGTTACTTAATTAATTTGGGCCATCCTGAATTCGAGGCATTGGAAAAATCTCGAGTGGCTTTTATTGATGAGATGCAACGTTGCGAACAACTGGGTATTGATCTTCTCAATTTCCATCCTGGTAGCCATTTAAAGCAGATTGAAATTGATGATTGTTTAGCGCGTATAGCCGAATCCATTAATATTGCCCTCGCCGAAACAGAGGGTGTCATTGCCGTCATTGAGAATACAGCAGGTCAAGGAACTAACTTAGGATTTGATTTTGTCCATTTAGCCAAAATCATTGAGAGAGTCAAAGATCAAAGTCGTGTAGGTGTTTGTATTGATACTTGCCATGCATTTGCTGCTGGCTATGACTTACGTACAGAAGAAGAGTGTGAAAAAACTTTTCAACAATTTTCAAGTATTGTTGGCTTTGAGTTCCTAAAAGGCATGCACTTGAATGATGCTAAAAGTGAATTTGCCAGTCGTGTTGACCGCCACCATAGCCTCGGTGAAGGGAATATTGGCTATGCACCATTTCGTTATATTATGAAAGACGCCCGTTTTGATGGTATTCCATTGATTTTAGAAACCATTAATCCTGATATTTGGCCACAAGAAATTGCATGGCTAAAAGCTCAACAATACGATTAATACAAAAATGGCTACGATTAAGTAGCCATTTTTTATCTCTGAATTCATGTGTTATTAGAGCAATTTCATCTCAATTTTCGACATCATATCCGCGAGCTTATTACGGTTTTTTAAACCAACATCAGGCTGCGAAACTGATAATGCGGAAATAGCAGTCGCCATACGTAATGTATGCTCACTGGATTCCCCATTCAACAGCCCATAAGCTAATCCAGCAACCATTGAGTCCCCTGCCCCTACCGTGCTGACGACTTCACAATGAGGTGGCTTAGCCAGCCATGAGCCCGATGCATTAACCCATAATGCCCCTTCTTCGCCCAATGAAATCACAACGTGGGAAATCCCTTTATCGCGTAATTCATGAGCTGCTGCTATGACATCATTTAATTCAGGAAGCTTTCTACCCACCCATGTCTCTAATTCTTGGCGATTAGGTTTTACCAACCATGGGGATGCTTTCAACCCCGCTTTGAGGGCTTCTCGGCTACTATCAAAAATGATGCACGGGCATAATTGGCGCAAACGTGTCATCCAACGGGTGAACTCTTCAGGATCAATGCCGTTCGGCAAACTACCACTGACCACCACCATATCAAAATGACCGAGCCAATTGAGGGATTCTGTCGCAAAACGGTTCCAATCTTCTTTGCTGACGTCAAAACCGGAGAAATTAAAGTCTGTCGATTTACCATTATTTTCAGTAAGTTTCACATTAATACGGGTTCGACCGGCCACCATTGTAAAACGGTTTGCCATACCATTTTCACTGAAAAAATGTTGGAATTCTTCTTGGTTATCCTTACCCATGAAACCGCTAACGGTGATATCAATGCCAAGGTCACGTAAAACTTTACCTACGTTGACCCCTTTGCCTCCAGCATTCAGGCTAGCAGTCTTGACTAGATTGACCTCACCGGCTTCGATTGAGGGGCATAGCCCAACTAAATCATAAGCAGGATTTAATGTAATTGTAGCAACCCGGCGAGTCATAACTACTAATCTCCCTTAATCATTATATTGTCGTATCACAAATTTTTCTGCGCATAGTTATAACACTAATGCGGGTTGTTTTCAGTGATATTTGTATTTTTTCCTGATTGTAATTTACAAGTAACATGGCAAGATCTCTATGTTTAAAAAGACATTAAGAAGGAAATTCCATGTCCAATCATCAAAATGTTGTGGTAGGTGTTGGCGTTATTATTACCAATTCACAAGGTCAAATTTTGCTGGGTAAACGCAGCAGTAAACATGCTCCCTATTGGTCTATTTTCGGTGGGCATGTAGATCCAGGCGAATCATTTGAAGCTTGTGCAATACGTGAAATTAAAGAAGAAGTTGGCATAGACATTCATTCCCCCACCGTTTTTGGTATCAGTAATAATTTACAGACGTATCAACAGGAAGGAAAACATACCGTTTCGATTTGTATGCATGCTGAATACAATGGAAATATTGCGCCACAAATCATGGAAGAAGACAAATGTGAAGATTTACTCTGGGTTTATCCCCATGATGCTCTTCCTGAACCCCATTTTGAAGCCAGTCGCAACGCGATTGAGCTTTGGCTAGCGCAACGTTTCTACTTTCAAAAAACCTAAATAGCTGTCAACTTTGTACAAATTTTCATGGGTTTGTACATATATTATCCATATCAAACTATTTTCAGATTTTATTATCTTTTATATATTTACATTACCAAATGCCTATTGTATCGTTCAGCTAGTACAGTGAAGCAATCATTCAGGAGTCATCATGGAAGTTGATGTTAAAAAATCGCCAAAGCGCCCATCTATATTAGGTGGTTCAATGATCATAGCGGGCACCGCTGTCGGTGCTGGAATGTTCTCTATTCCAATGGTGACTTCAGGCGTATGGTTCTCAGGCTCCGTCGTCTTACTGATTTATACTTTTATCTGTATGTTGCTTTCCGGATTAATGATCCTAGAAGCCAATATGAATTACCCAGCCGGTGCCAGTTTTCATACCATGGTTAAGGATTTATTAGGCTCAGGATGGAACACCATCAATACGTTATCTATTACCTTCGTGTTATATATTCTAACCTATGCTTATATTTCGGCAGGCAGTTCAATTATTACTGGCAATATTTCGCAATATGTACAGGTGCCTCAAGCCGTCTCAGGGTTGATATTTGCATTAATTATTGCATTCTTTGTTTGGTTATCAACTAAAGCAGTAGACAGATTAAGCACCATTTTAATTGGTGGAATGGTCATCACCTTTATCATGTCCATTGGCGGGATGGTAACTACAGCCTCTCCCCTTGTACTATTTAATCAATTTGAAAGTCCTGACAATCAGTATTTGCCCTATGCATTGGCTGCCCTTCCTTATCTATTGACGTCCTTTGGCTATCATGGAAATGTACCGGGATTGGTAAAATACTATAACAAAGATAGTCGTAGCGTTGTATTAAGCTTGGTTTATGGCTCTATTATTACAGTGACCATCTATATCCTGTGGCAGTATGCTATCCAAGGTAATATCCCTCGCTCTGCCTTTATTGAAATCAGAGAGAATGGCAATAATATTGATGCTTTGCTAAAACAAATGAATATTTCGGCTCAAAGCAGTTTTATCTCTCAATTTTTGAACCTGTTTTCATATATGGCGTTGGCAAGTTCTTTCTTGGGGGTATCTCTTGGGCTATTTGATTTTATTGCTGACTTTTTTAAATTAAATGACAGTCATCAAGGACGCTTTAAATCGGTTATCCTCACGTTTTTACCGCCAACTATACTTGGCGTAGTATTCCCGAACGGTTTTATCTACGCTATTGGTTTTGCAGGATTAGCAGCAACGATTTGGGCAGTAATAATCCCAGCGATGATGGCAAGAGAAAGCCGTAAACGCTTCCCAAATAATAGCTACAAAGCACCGGGTGGTCGTTTCATTATTTGGTTTGTGATCCTGTTTGGTTTAATTAATGCCATTGCTCATATATTGTCACTATTTGGTCTCTTACCTATTTATTGATAGCCCCTAGCTTATAAATCAATCCCTAGTGTAAAAACTAGGGATTTTTTTGACTTCAGCATCTTGCCTATTCCCTGATCTACGAGTAATTTTGTCGAACTCTTTTTGACAATAGCAAAGAAGGTTATTTATGGCCAAGGCCAACGAGATCAAACGTGGTTTAGCAATTAACTACAACGGAAAATTACTGCTGGTTAAAGATATTGATATCCAAGCACCAAGTGCTCGTGGAGCAAGTACTCTATATAAAATGCGCTTTACTGATATCAGGACAGGTCAAAAGGTTGAAGAGCGTTTCAAAGGAGATGACATTTTAGAGACAATCTCGTTGACTCGTCGTACTGTCAGCTTTTCTTACATTGATGGTGATGAATATGTGTTTATGGACAATGAAGACTATACGCCTTACATATTTAAAAAATCTGATATTGAAGAAGAGTTATTGTTTATTCCTGAAGAAGGTTTACCAGGAATGCAGGTACTAACAATGGATGGCCAAGTACTCGCTTTAGAGTTACCGCAAACTGTAGATATGGTTATTGTTGAAACAACACCCGGTATCAAGGGCGCTTCCGCTAGTGCTAGAACCAAACCCGCAACAATGGCAACCGGGCTAACCGTACAAGTGCCAGAATATCTAACTACGGGTGAAAAAATTCGCATTCATATTCCCGAACGTCGCTATATGGGACGCTGTGACTAATATTTAGCAATCCACCTATGGGCTTGCTGCCCATAGGCATGGCATTCAATCATAATCATTAAATATCCCTAATCTTATTTCCTTTTATTCACTAATATATGATTTTTTACTATGCTAAATATAGTTAGTCATATATTACAGTATAGATACCTGTTTTATTTTCTTTATTAATCCATTTGAAATATTGTACACCCTGTTGATTTGGTAATTGTGTTTTTTTCTCTGAAATTTTCTTAATATCCATCGAACTAGTTTTTACTTTACCCTCTTCATTCCAGCACTTAGTATCAATGCTTTGTTCAATTTTCGTGATGATACAAGGAGCGGCTACAATAGCTCCAGTGAAAGTAATTGTTCCCGATGCAAGCTGTTTTACACCGCTATCTTTAGAAGCATATGACGTAAAACTAGAAATTAAGGCTATAAAAGAAAACGCCGTTACAACTATTTTTTTTACTGAGCAGTCCACAAGAATTTCTCCGCTAAAGATTAGAATATCGTCAGTTATTGAAATTTACTTACATCTAAATGATGTATTTATTAGATAAATTTCAGCTGCGAGCTTAATTTTTAGAGGTGAACATATATTTCACTTATGGACGTTATTTTTTATTTTTCATTTAATTTTAAAAAAATATTTTAAATGAAAGTTCTATAAAATTAATGCTATGGCAATTAGTCTTTTTTTTATTAAATATGGGCAAATTCATAGAAGATTACACTTTTAGATTTAGCATTTTTTACTTGTAAAGTACCCAATAACATTGTGGTACTTTCAATATTAATGACTGACTAAATGCAACATTCAACAAAATAGCATGTCTATCTTGCTGAGTAAGCATCCAGATTACCGTAATTGATTGCATGAAAAATGAACGGTCCATTGCGTTAATCAGAACTATAAAGACTAAAAAATGACGTTAATGAATGGATTAAGACTGACAATTTATTTAAATTTAAACTTCTTTACAATTAAACCTAATAATTAAAATATTTTGAGTAAATACATAAAGAATTCTTAGTGAAAACGTGATTATGATCATGTTTTTAGGGAAAGGCAGCACCATAGGCAATACAAAAACATCGTATTATTCATAAATTGAAGGCAAGTTAATGACGCATATCCCGTTTTATATAATGTTTTGTAAATTATGCCCCTATAAACTCGCCATTTCAGCTTTGTTTATGTATATTCTTACTGTTTGGTTTAAGAAATAAATATTCCAATGCCAAATAAGAGTAATACGTTAATTTTTAGCAGCCTTTGATTATTCATCCTTAATCAACCTGTGTTAGAGCACATTTAAGCTGCTAATTTAGAGCAAGTTTTGTTCGGTGCATAAACCCTTTCTGCGAAAAATACACTGTTGTTGTTCTAATGCGTTTTTCACAGGGAGCAGTTTACGTGTGGTATGTAGCTTTCATATCACAATAAATAAAATGGCAAGGGATATACTAAATAATGTTAATTTCTGAAAAATTTAAGCGCTATGTATGGCGCCTTGTTCCGGCAGTGGCAATTGCCGTAACGCTTTCAGCATGTACTGCACCGAAAACGACAAAAAACAGTCAAACTACAGCAAGATCATCTGATGCTCGCATGTTAAATGCAACATCGAATGATTCCCTCGCAATGGCATCGCAAGATGAATTCGAAGATTTAGTCAGAAGTGTTGATACCAAATCAAAGATTATGGATCAATATGCTAGCTGGAAAGGTGTAAGTTACCGCCTCGGTGGAACCACAAAAAGTGGTATCGATTGTTCTAGCTTTGTACAACGCACATTCTTCGAGCAGTTTGGTGTTCAATTACCGCGTACTACCTCTGAACAAGAATCTTCAGGTAAAAGTGTAAAACGCAATAGTTTAAAAGCCGGTGACTTAGTTCTATTTAAAACAGGTCGCAGGATGAAACATGTAGGGATCTATATTGGTGATAACAAGTTTGTTCACGCCTCTACAAGTAATGGAGTTATTGTTTCAGAAATGAGTAATGATTATTGGAGTAAGCGTTATTACGCTAGCCGTCGAGTCATTAATGGTTCATAATTTTTATTAACATTATTATCTTTGCCAATAAAAAAAGCTTCCAGGCTCTAAACCGGAAGCTTTTTTTATTGTTAACACCATTTCATCATACTCGCACAGCGATAGCTAAATTATGTCATGGCAGATTCTGTTCTTCTACTAGCCCCTGTCAGGAATACACTACCGTTAAGCGCAATAGAAACCTGAGGCTAATTCTGCAATGGCAACACCAGATGCCTTCAATCGGCACATTGCAGTAAGTTCATCGCTAGCACGAATAAATAGACACATTTCTTTCTGCCATTCTAGTATAGCGTTGTCTATTTGCATTTCAGACAATGACTCAGACAACTGTTTCATTGCTATACAGTCTGTCTCACAATCATGACTTAATAATTTTAGTCCTACAAGTTTATCGCTATTGGCATCATTCATGGGAACAACTTCAACATCAGTCCCTATTTTTCCGGATAACCAGCGGTAACTTTGCGGCAACCTGTGGACTACCGAAAGACCTAATTTTTCCACAAAAATTTCCTATTAAAACACGCCGTCATTTTGACAAGTAAGCAGAGCTCACCATTTTGGCGACTTAACTTACATTTCACTAAATGAGTATCGATTCTTTTAGATACTGAAACTCCCCAAGAGACAATGTCTCTCTTCTTTGTACCCCACTCTCAATTAAAGAGTGAATAGAGATGCATATGTCTTAAAGAAATCCTCGTTCAAACCGAACTTTTAACAAATACAAAAAGTAACACAATTGTTAAATTCAAGAACTTAAATATAACACTAAAAAAGTAGCATGTCGTTAAATTTTTGTGACACACATCATTGCATGAAGATTTTACCAACAAAAAAACAAAAAATTAAACATTTTTTTAATTACAAATCCAACACAATCCATAATTAAACCGTTTATTTTTACATAATCACTAAGATATATTAATAATTATGTGTTTTTTGAGGGGACCCTCTCCAGTATTATCATTTTTAATGATAGTAATCATCCGCCAATCATAATACATAAATTTAACAACTATTCTTATTTAATGACTTGATGTAGATCATTTTTAGATAAATAGAATAATTACATATCGTTACTAATCGCTTTTTTCGATCTATTGAACAGGTTAACATATAGTTATAGTGAATAATATATTAGAGATATAAATCAAGATGATAAAAATACTGGCGGGAAATTAATGGAGTTGTTCAGCTTCATCCTTGAAACTGATACATAGTGAACCTACTTGGCTCTTTTCGCTAAAAGAACAAATAGCATGGATAGAGCAACACAGCCCACCATCGAACCAACCATAGGCCAAGCACTCTTTGCAGGGATCATGGAGAGTAAAGTACCAATCAATGCCCCTATAGAGAAACGGATAGTGCCAGCAAGAGATGAAACCGTGCCCGCAATGTGTGGATAATTATCTAAAATGACGGCCATTGAATTGGATGTGATCATAGCAATCCCACTAACATAAATCGCAACACCGATCACCAAAGTCCAAAAATCCATATTTAAGGCTGTCGTCGTTAATAACCATATTCCCATGACAAATTGGATAATAATACCAAAATACAGCATTCGCTCTGCACCAAATTGGCGAACGAAACGGCTATTAATTGTCGTCATAATAAATAAGAAAATGATGTTGATACCAAAGTAATAGCCAAAATGTTGAGGTGAAACGCCGTTCAAATCAATATAGACAAATGATCCTGCATTTAAGAACGAAAACATTCCCGCAAAAGAAAATGAACTCGCTAAAATGTAAAATAATACCTGTCGAGCACGAAATAAGGTGGCAAACTGTCTAAGTGTGGTTCCTATATGGAAAGTTTGCCTTTTCTCTGCAGGCAATGTTTCACGAATAAAGCAACTCACCAAAACTACTGCAATTACAGCTGCAATCGCAATACTCCAAAAAATGGCGTGCCATGAAAACCAACGCATCATTTCCCCACCCAAGATAGGGGCGAGTAATGGTGCAATGGTCATCACCAGTACAACGAAAGACATGCTGCGAGAAAACTCATCACGGGTAAACATATCCCTCATCAATGCGTTGATCACCACACTTGCGGCAGCGGCAGCAAAACCATGTAAGAATCGTAACCAAATAAAAACATCGATGGACTCAGCAACCGCACAAGCCGCTGAAGCAAATGCAAAAACAATCACTCCACCTAATATAACTGGTTTACGTCCCAAGCTATCCGCCATCGGTCCATAAAATAACTGACCAATTGCAAAACCAAAAATGTAGCTATTTAGGGTCATTTGAATATGCCCTTCATCTACATTAAAGTATCCTGTCATTGCCGGAAAACTAGGCAAATACATATCAATAGCTAATGGCATTAGCATTGATAGCAAACCTAATATTAAAATCAGCCCCAAATAGGATGAACGCTGTTGCTGCACGCTTTAAACTCCTGCTATCTCACTATTAACGGGGAACAGTGATACTGTTAATTTCATCTTCAGTTAGAGGTCGATATTCTCCCGGTTCTAACTGTTCGTCTAGCCTGATTTCTCCGACTCGCTCACGATGCAGACCACAAACATGGTTGCCTACTGCTGCAAACATTCGTTTCACTTGGTGATAACGACCCTCACTGATAGTTAATAACACTTCACGAGGAGAGATAATTTCCAATTGAGCTGGCTTAGTGGGGCTTTTTTCACCATTTAGCATGACACCGATCTCAAACTTTTGAATAACATCATCCGTAATATCTTCACTTAACTGAACTCGGTAAGTCTTTTCGCAATGATGTTTAGGAGAGGTAATACGATGAGACCATTGTCCGTCATCAGTAAGTAATACCAATCCCGTGGTGTCTATATCTAAACGGCCAGCTGCATGCAATTTTTGAGTGACTGGCTCATCAATAAAATAAAGAATTGTGGGGTGCGTTGGGTCGTCAGTTGAACATACATACCCTTCAGGCTTATGCAGCATAAAATAACGAGGGCCAGTTATCTGTATGAGCACATTACCGTCATAAGATACTTCATTATCAGCACTAATTTGCATGGAACCTGATTTTACTACTTTATCGTCAACCGTGATATTACCAGCACGAAGCTCACGTGCTACCAAATTCCGGCTTATCCCTAATTGCTGGGACAAAAATTTATCCAATCGCATAGATTCTCTTAACTTGATGGAATGTCAGCGAGAGGTACAATAGCACCGTGCTGCCATAATATAGAACGAAAGATTACTGTGATTATTATCACATAATCAATTATATCAACAAGACGTAACAAGTGATAGCAAAGCAAAATTAACTCGAAAATTTAGACCTAGCCATGGCGCTAACTAAAATCTAACATTAATCATCCGCCTTTTTTAAAAAAACTGAATAATATGCCTGTAACTTTATCACCTAGTTTTACTCTGCGTCCTTATCAGCAAGAAGCGGTTGATGCAACAATTCACTATTTTCGCCGACATACTGAGCCAGCAGTCATTGTGCTGCCTACAGGAGCTGGAAAAAGTTTGGTGATCGCCGAGTTGGCTCGACTCGCTCGAGGAAGAGTCTTAGTTTTAGCTCATGTCAAAGAATTAGTAGAACAAAACCATGCAAAATACCTCACTTATGGTTTAAATGCTGATATTTTTGCTGCAGGACTCAATCGCAAAGAGTCGCAAAGTAAAGTTGTATTTGGTAGCGTTCAATCTGTTGCTCGTAATCTTACTGATTTTAATGATAAATTTTCATTAGTTATTATCGATGAATGCCATCGAATTAGCTTAAATGATAAAAGCCAATACCAGCAAATCATTCAAGCCTTACAAAATCATAACCCCACATTGCGTATTCTGGGATTAACCGCAACACCTTATCGTTTGGGTCATGGTTGGATTTATCAATATCATTATCATGGCATGATCCGCGGTGATGAAAAGTGTTTTTTTCGAGACTGTATTTATGAGTTACCACTGCACTATATGATTAAAAATAAGTATCTCGTTCCACCAGAAAGACTTGATATGCCCGTTTTGCAATATGACTTCAGTCAGATATCGATTAACCAGTCAGGTATTTTTAACGAACAAGAGCTTAATTTATCCATTAAAAAACAACAGCGTATAACCCCTAAAATTGTTGCTCAAATCGTAGAGTATGCTGCTCCATTACAGGGTTGTATGATTTTTGCTGCCACCGTTGAACATGCCAAAGAAATTCTATGTTATTTACCAAAGAATTGCGCAGCTTTAGTTACAGCAGAAACCCCTGCAAGTGATCGCGCCAATATTATTAATCAATTCAAAGATAAAAAATTACACTACTTAGTTAATGTCTCCGTTTTGACAACTGGCTTTGATGCCCCTCACGTGGATTTAATTGCCATATTACGCCCAACTGAATCTGTCAGTTTATACCAACAAATTGTAGGTCGAGGTTTACGATTAGATAAAGGAAAAACACAATGCTTAATCTTAGATTATGCGGGTAACCCCCATGACCTTTATCGCCCTGAAGTCGGTACGACTAAACCTAATTCAAGCAGTGTGCCAGTACAAGTCTTCTGTCCTTTATGTCAATTTGCCAATATATTTTGGGGGAAATGTACCTCAGATGGTCAAATTGTCGAGCACTATGGACGTCGCTGCCAAGGTTGGGAGGAAGATGAGCAAGGCAAAAAACAGCAATGCGAATTTCGTTTTCGATTCAAACAATGCCCACACTGTGGATCTGAGAATGATATAGCAGCCCGACGCTGCCATAAATGCCAAGAAGTTCTTAGTGATCCTGATGACATGCTCAAAGCCGCATTAAAACTCAAAGATGCGTTAATTTTACGTTGTGGAGGCATGGAGCTAATGCCAGGCAGCGATGCTAAGGGTGAATGGCTAAAAATCAATTATTACGATGAAGATGGTACCTCCATCTCCGAACGCTTTCGTCTGTCGACTCCAGCCCAGAAACGGGCTTTTGAGTACCGATTCTTACGTGAACATCATCGCGCTCCCGGAATTCCATTTAACTGGAATAATGCCAATGATATTATCTTGCAGCGATCATTATTACGTTACCCACAATTTATTGTGGCACGGAAAAAAGAGAATTACTGGGAGATTCGTGAAAAAATCTTTGATTATCAAGGTCGATTTAGAACTTCAACCCCACTAGCCTGACAACTAATTTTAATATAAATTAACTTTCTACTTGGCGGATAGTGATCTTAATGATTGCCCGTTGGGCATTTTTTCGTTAAACTGCGCCCGCCTTCGTATATCTCGCCTAGCGAAATAATTTTACAGGGCCAAATATCGAACCTGCTGCTGGGTCGCCTGTAGCAGGATTTTATTTTTTCTTTTATAGAGAAATTGTAATGTTAACTATCAATGCAATTGAACGTAAAGAGCAGGGTAAGGGTGCGAGCCGCCGCCTGCGCAGAGCTAACCAACTGCCAGCTGTCGTTTACGGTGGCAACCAAGAAGCTATCTCTGTTACTCTGAACCACGATGAAATTATCAACCAAGAAAGCAAAGCAGGATTTTACGATATTCTGAACTTGGTTATCGATGGTAAAGAAACTAAAGTAAAAGTTCAGGCTGTTCAACGTCACCCATTTAAGCCAAAAGTGACGCACATTGACTTCCTGCGCGCTTAATTAAAGCCCATAGCCGAGCTTTAGAGTTTTTCGGGACGCCGAGTAAATAACGCCGCAATTGCGGCGTTATTTATTTCTAGGACACTATTCTAGTCGTCAACGCTTATTTATTACCACGACGTTGTAATTGATCACGTAAATTAGGTGGTGTTCCTCTAATCGTTAATGTATCGGTGATAGGATCCCAAAAAATACGCTCCCCCATCAACATCGCATCAAAATTAATCGTTATTCCACCACCACTACCTGAAAATTTAGTGAGTTGCTTTAGCGTTCCTCTATCTGCGGGAAAGCTTTCTTCGAGTTGATAATCATTCTGACGAGTAAAGTCCTCAAAACTTTGATCCTCCAGTGTCGGTAACTCTTTTGATAATTCACTTAACTCTATTTCTTCACCAGATTGAAGCTGCTCAGTACAGTAGCTATGTACTTGCTGTCTATAAGCTTGGCGAGTATTTTTATCCATCTGAGCACTATCACAAAAATCATCTAATGCCTGAACAAGTCCCTTATTCTGTACTTTCGCATTTAATCCTTCAGATGCGGATAAAAAATCCATAAAGAAATCAGAAATTTTACGTCCAACTCGTCCTTTAAGAAAAGTTAAATAGCGCTTAGACTCTGGATTAGTTTCCCATTCAGTTAAATCAATACGTGCAACAATATCTGCATGAGGGATATCTAGATAATGAGTAGTATCTAAGTCCAGCGACTCAGTCACAAACATGCTATCGCAACTATTGAGTACCGCGATCAAAAGGTATTCCACCGCTAAATAACGGTATTGGCAAAATAGAACGATACCACCTTCTGCAAAGGGATATTTTGCCAACTCATCTTTTAATCGCACCGTCATTGCACGACTAAAACCTAAAAACTCTTCTTCGCCCTTGCGTAATAAAGATAAGGCCTCCGCAAGTTCACTATCTTCATTAAACTCACCAAATGCTTTACTCTTCGCACTATACACACGATGTAATTCTGCCATCATGTCTTGCACAACGTTATCTGTCGTTAATAACGAATCACGTAACATGACTTCTAAGGTCTGTTCATCTCGTTTAATCAACTGATGTAAAGCTATCTGGGTAATATCCAGACTCATTGTTGGCTCCTTTAACTCGCAGAAATAATGTCGCGTATTCAAACACTGAAATTATTCTGCTGCAACCTAAACTATCACTCGCCTCTTTTTTATCACTTTTATGGCGAACTATTATCCACTTCGATGATCTAAATAAGCATTATTATCAATTAAACGAAAATTTGTTTAAAGAATGAAGAAAAGTCACCCACAATGGGCTATTATATGGAGCTTTCATTAATTTAGGATGTCACAATTTATGCCACAATCATCTCGCTATAGTGATGAAAAAGTTGAAGGTTTACTGTCTGACCTTGTAAGTGTGTTAGAAAAAAACCATACTCCAGTAGATCTATCATTAATGGTGTTAGGCAACATGGTTACTAATCTGCTCAATACATCTGTCGCTCCGGCGCAGCGTAAAATGATTGCAGAGTCTTTTGCTAATGCATTAATTTCGTCTGTTAAAGAAGATAAATCACACTAATTGGTCGATAAATAAACAGCATGGTCACCCATCAGCGCTACCGTGATAAAGTCTCCAACATGATTGGCTGGGGACACTGGTTTGCACTATTCAACATACTACTTTGCCTCCTGCTAAGTAGCAGCTATCTGTTTATTTTTGACTGGCCAGATACGCTCGCTGGTCGCGTTTATGCTTTTGTCAGTTGGTTAGGTCATTTTAGCTTCGTAGTCTTTGCTACTTATTTGCTTATCATCTTCCCACTGACCTTTATTGTTATGTCTCAGCGATTACTTAGGGTCATCTGTGTTGCACTCGCCACTGCTGGGATCACGCTATTACTTTTTGATATTCGCGTTTTTAGCCAATTTGGTCTTCATCTTACTCCTCAAGTTTGGGATCTCGTTATCAATCCCGCTAAAGGGGAAATGGCACGTGAATGGCAGCTGATGTTTATCAGTATTCCTATCATTTTCCTCGTTGAGATGTTGTTTGCTACATGGAGTTGGCAAAAATTACGTAGCTTAAGTAGGCAAACTTTTGGCAAGCCACTTGCAGGAATTTTTATTGCGACGTTTGTTATGTCTCACTTAATGTATGCATGGGCTGATGCCAATTTTTATCGCCCTATTACCATGCAGCGATATAATTATCCCTTATCACAACCAATGACTGCTCGAAAATTACTCGACAGGTATGGACTTCTGGATTTAACTGAGCATCAAAATCGAGTATTCCAGCAAGGTAGCCCTACAGCCTTGAAACTACAATATCCGTTGAAGCCATTAAGCTATCAAGATCAAGGTACTGGCTATAACTTACTGTTGGTCGTTGTCGATGATTTAGGCAATGAGCGCCAACAAAAACAAATGCGTTCATTACAAGAATTCAAAGATATTAGTTCACAATTTACTAATCACTATACTACGGGACTACGCAATGATACGTCCCTATTTGGTCTGTTCTACGGAATATCATCAACCTATCTTGATAATATTCTTAATGGCCGGCACCCTTCAGTTTTGATTGAAGCATTACAGCATCAAGGCTATCAATTTGGACTATTCTCAACCGATGGGTTTAGTTCACCATTATTCCGTCAAGCAATATTGTCTGATTACTCCATGCCAGCAAAAGCAGCGGATAATGATAATCAAACTATCGCCCAATGGAATTTATGGCTAGATAATGTTAAACAAGGCTCACCTTGGTTCTCATTCTTGAATATTAAAGGTACTCCGGGAAGCCATGAAACAGACAATCAAATTAATCAAGTGATTGAAAAGCTAAAGCTTCAGAATAAACTTAACAACACCATTATTGTGATCACTGCAAATTATAATAATGATGGATCACAAGATACTGACTGGGTAAATAAAAAGCATTTCAATCGCGATAATATGCAAGTACCCCTGTTTATCTACTGGCCAAATACACCATCCCAGCAGATTGACAAGCTCACTAGCCATCAGGATATTATGACAACCATCATGCAACGTATGTTGCATGTCAACAACCAACCAGATGATTATAGCCAAGGTGAAGACCTATTTAGCCCCCAACGCACCTATCCTTGGGTAATTACAGGCGATAATAATGATGTTGTTATTACCACCAATCACTCCACTATGTACATGGATCGTAATGGTCAATTTAACATTTATGACCAGCAAGGTGCTGTAAACGAAAACGAAAAGCCAAACTTAGCTGAACTGTTGAAAATATTTACTGAACTCAAACGTTTTAATGAAAATTAATGTTTTAATTTTAACCATTCATCTTATTTCCATCTTGATTTTGCGGATGATTTGAGTAGTATATTTTGCCTGTGCAAGTCACATGATAGTGCAATCGGCATGTAGCGCAGCTTGGTAGCGCACGGTCATGGGGTGTCCGGGGTCGGAGGTTCAAATCCTCTCATGCCGACCAAATTCCTATAAAAAAACCAACCCAAAATGAAGTGCTCCCATAAAATTGGACTCTTCAAATAGGTTGGTTTTTTTATGTCTTAAATATCACCTTCCAACTTAAACTGATAGATAACGTAGGCTTTACTAATTAGACCAATAAGGTTTCTACTTCATCTACGTTTCCAAATAGCGAAATAAATCACAAATAGTGAAAAATGCTATTTTAATATGCCTGACCACATCCATGAAAAAATAAAAACTCAAATAGATTTAAACTCCAAAATTAATTATTAATTTAACCATTAATATTGAACATTATTCAAATAATTGATTTTATATCCATATAGTTCTATTAAAACCAACTTACACTCCATATGTGTAGGTATGTTTATATATTCTATTTTTCTTAAGAATATACCTAAAAATAAATAAATAGCCTTTCATCAATTCTTTTACAAAAAATAATAATCAATTGAAATAAAAGGATTTATTAAAATTCAACCTTTAAGTTACTGTAAATATACTTAAACTCATTACGTGTAAATCATCATAAAACATAAGAATTGTTGATTTAATTTAATTAAAGTTATATAAATGGAAAAGATCAAACTAAGTTAAATTTAAATTCAAACAGATAGATTATTTCGCAATAGATCGAACTATTCGCGAGTAAGGCTATTTTTAAAGGACTAGAAAATGTCAGATAGCTTCCAGAATGAAGTGCCAAAAGCACGCGTCAACATAAAATTAGACTTACACACTGGTGGTGCACAGAAAAAAGTCGAATTACCTCTGAAATTACTTGCAGTAGGAGATTACAGTAATGGGCAGGACAGCCGAGCGCTGTCAGAACGAGAAAAGATTAACATCAATAAAAATAACTTTAACAGTGTGTTGAGTGAGTTCACTCCAACAATAAATGTAACAGTTAAAAATACGCTTGCAGGTGATAACAGCGAAGAAAGTATTAAATTATCGTTCAAAAATATGAAAGATTTCGAACCTGAGCAAGTTGCCCGCCAAATTCCTCAATTACGAGCAATGTTAGCAATGCGTAATTTACTACGTGACCTCAAATCAAATCTACTCGATAACGCTACATTTCGCCGCGAACTCGAAAGTATCCTCAAAGATCCTGCGCTTAGTGATGAGTTACGTGAAGAACTAGCACAGCTAGCACCAAAAAAAGATTAATTTGGATTAATAAAGGATTATGCTGATGTCTGTAAAAACTGAATCTACCCAAAGCGCAACTGCAGTGCTCGATGACGCATCTAACCACGGTGTTTACGCTTCATTATTTGAAAAAATCAATTTAACTCCGGTCTCAACAATAACTGATATTAATGCTTTTCAAGATAACGCTGCACTTGCTGATGCCACTGCGGATGAACGAGTGACTGTTGCTGTGCAAGTATTTCTTAACCGTTTAAAATCATCTGGCCAAAAAGTTGAACGTTTAGACCGTAACCTGTTGGATCACCACATCGCTGAACTAGATAAACAAATCAGCCAACAACTTGATGAAGTTATGCATCATCATGATTTCCAAAAAGTTGAGTCCACATGGCGTGGTCTAAAATTCCTAGTTGATCGTACGGACTTCCGTCAAAATGTGAAAATTGAGCTTCTTGATATTGCTAAAGACGATTTACGTCAAGATTTCGAAGATAGCCCAGAAGTGATTCAAAGTGGTCTGTACCAGCACACCTACATCGCTGAATATGATACCCCTGGTGGTGAACCTATTGCAGCAATGATCTCAAACTATGAGTTTGACCGCAGCCCGCAAGACATTGCATTACTGCGCAGTATCTCAAAAGTCTCCGCATCCGCTCACATGCCATTTATCGGTTCTGTAGGTCCAAAGTTCTTTGGAAAAGAAACTATGGAAGAAGTTGCTGCAATCAAGGATATTGGCAACTATTTTGATAGAGCTGAATACATTAAATGGAAATCATTCCGTGATTCTGATGATGCTCGCTATATTGGGCTCACCATGCCCCGTGTTTTAGGGCGTCTACCTTACGGTCCAGATACTGTCCCAGTACGTAGCTTCAATTATGTTGAAGAGGTTAAAGGACCTGACCATGAAAAATATTTGTGGACTAATGCGACATTTGCTTTTGCTGCCAATATGGTAAAAAGCTTTATCAATAATGGCTGGTGCGTACAAATTCGTGGACCTCAAGCTGGCGGTGCTGTTAAAGATTTACCTATTCATCTCTTTGACTTAGGTACTGGTAGCCAAGTAAAAATCCCATCAGAAGTTATGATCCCTGAAACTCGTGAATTTGAGTTTGCCAATCTTGGTTTTATTCCTCTGTCCTACTATAAAAACCGTGATTACTCTTGCTTCTTCTCTGCTAACTCGGCACAAAAGCCAGCCTTATATGAAACTGCTGATGCAACCGCTAACAGTCGTATCAACGCGCGCTTACCTTACATTTTCTTATTGTCACGAATTGCTCATTATTTGAAGCTTATTCAACGTGAAAACATCGGTACCACTAAAGATCGTCGATTGCTTGAATTAGAACTCAATAATTGGGTTCGAGGTTTAGTGACTGAAATGACAGATCCAGGTGATGATTTACAAGCTTCTCACCCACTGCGTGATGCAAAAGTTGTCGTTGAGGATATCGAAGATAACCCAGGTTTCTTCCGAGTGAAATTGTATGCGGTACCACACTTCCAAGTAGAAGGTATGGATGTTGATTTATCACTAGTTTCACAAATGCCTAAAGCAAAAGCATAACGGAAATTAAAGGTCATTCAGGATGAAAATCTACCGTCCATTATGGACTGACGGGGCCTTTTTAGCCCCTCAACAATTTCAGCAACAAGCTCGCTGGGATAGCCATGTTGCAGAGGTCATTTCCCGTATGGAAATTGCTTCTCCATGGGGTGTTATTAGTACTGAATTTGATGAAAGTGCTCTTGCACTTTCTCGCCTCAGTGCACAAAATATGATCGTCCGCTTTCCGGATGGGACTCTTATTGATACCACTCTCGCAGATGCACTTCCTCCCGTTTTTTCTTTAAATGAATATGCTGAACGACAAACTTTAGATATCGTTTTAGCATTACCATTGATGTTAGCAAATGGCGGTAATCTGATTCCTGAAACAGGCACCGATCGTCCACGTCGATTTAATCAAGAATGGATAAAGGTCCAAGATTTGCTGGGCCATGAGCAGACGGACATCGCAGTGTTACGTCATATGGTAACCCTACGTTTAGCGCACGATGAAAATGCCGCATTCATGACTTGCCCTGTTGCAAGGCTAATACGGAATACACAAGGTGCATGGGTATTTGACACACATTTCATTCCTCCGCTCTTAGCTTGTAGTGGTAGTCTTGAGTTGGTCACCCTGCTCTCTGAATTCATGCATCGTCTAGTCGCTAAACGTCGCCGGTTAATGGCATTACGCCGTGAAAGTAATGAAAAAATGGCAGATTTTGTTGTCGCGGACGTTTCACTATTTTGGTTATTAAATTCCCTCAATAGCGCTGAACCTGTTTTAAATGAGCTTAGTGCATCACTAAGCCGACATCCTGAATTATTGTATAGGGAATTAGCCCGTCTAGCTGGAAGCCTATTAACTTTTTCCCTTGACCATCAACTTGACGATATTCCGTTATATAAACATGGTCACCCAGAGCAGGTTTTTCCTCCATTATTTACGCTCTTAAATACATTGCTAGAAGCGAGCTTACCATCTCGAGTCATTAGCATCGATCTCATAAAAGAGGGACCTTTCTGGAAAGGTCATCTCCATGATGGTCGATTACGTGAAGAAGCTGATTTTTATTTATCTGTACGTTCATCTTTACCAGCTCACTTGCTGATCACTCAATTCCCTTTACTGTGTAAAGCGGGTAGCAGTGATGATGTTGCAGACGTCGTAAATGTGGCATTAAATGGCATTCCATTGAAAGCTCTCAGCCATGTCCCAACCGCAGTTCCTCTCCGATTAGAAAATCAATATTTTGCGTTGGATATTGAAACGCCGGCAGGTCAGGCCATGTTGTCTTCAGGGCAGTGTGCGTTTTACGTCCCTAGCACATTAGGCGACATTCAATTAGAGCTATTCGCGGTACTTCGCTCATGAATAATCCAACCTCACACCATACTATCGACATGATTTTTGCACAAACATGGTTGATGGTTTGTCAGATCAATCAAGGAATATCCATCACTAATGGTGATGGATTTTACCGTCGTGTTTGCCAACTTGTGGATGAAACACGTCAAAAATTGCTAGAGCATGGGTATGCTGAATCCGCTGTTGAACATATGCAATATGCGCAATGTGCACTAATTGATGAAAGTATCATGAACCGCCAAACACGGGATGAAGGATATAACACTTGGATTCAATCCCCTCTCCAAGCTCGTTATTTCAATACATTAGAAGCTGGCGACAAACTATGGGATAGATTACGTAGCATCTTAAATGAAACAGCTCCTAATCCTGATGTTTTGCTGTGCTTTCATCGTGTTCTCACTCTTGGATTTGTCGGTAAATTTCGCCGTAAAGATGCCCCAGAACGTGAGCAAGTTATGGCTCAGCTCAACGTTCAATTGCCTGATTACTTAATCTCATCTGAATTACCTCTTGTGGTAAAACCTAAACTACGCTTTAGCCGTCGCCGACTTTATTGGCTAGGTTGGCTTTGCGGAATTCTATTACTCGCTGGTATGTGGTGGGGCTTTTCAGCGTCCTTAGAACAGTTGCTCCAACAATGGATGACACAAGGATAGTCATGCAAAACCCAATCAAACAGTGTCTGACGCTTTTTGCGACGGGTCTTTTCCTGTGGCTACTCTGGGGATTTTGGTCTCTGGGACAGACTGTCACCATTTTTATTTCAGTCTTAGTTTTAGCTCTCACCAGTGGAATATTATTTTGGCACTATAAACAGCGACGCCAAAATATCTCCACTGAACACGACTATACAGGTGCATTTCCTACGGATAATTATCAGGGACCCGTAATTTTAGTTTGCGGGCAATCACAGGCATTATTCCTTGATAATCAATTACATCGTGAAACTAGCCAAGGCTGGTATATTCATGTTTCTGCACCAACCGAATTAGCTAAGTTGGTGACTGCCTTAATCGAGTATGCTCCATCCTTATTAGGACAAATCTCTTTACTTTACACGGTGATACCTGAACAACTAACCCAGCAAGAAACATTTACTCAAGAATTACTTAATTGGCGACGTGCTATTGGCGAAAGCCGCCAGAAGACAGGTACTAAACTGCCATTTTGGGTAACTGTTTATATTTCCACTCCTCATCAACTAGATTCAACTTTTCGGGTCGACTATGAGCATACACCATGGATGACATTACTCAGTCATCAAAGTGAATTTCAAGTGGAGCAAGAGGGCACGATGTCAGCGCCCTACTCCTCATGGTTACCCGCACAAATTGGGCATACTGAGCAGAGTCTTCAACTTTCACTCTGGTTTGATCTTCTGCAAAGCTGGTTAAACCAAATCCTCATCCCTCAGCTGACAATGCCTCAAGCTGGAGCTCCAAAATTGATCCCTTCTGCATGGGCAATTCAGTGGATCAACATTTCCAGTCAACCAAACAATTTATGGCAACAATTTATTCAAGAAAAAACATCGTTACCTTTAGCCCTCTCAACTCAAGTAACTGATTTATTGCCATTACCTGATGTGATGCTACGTCGCTTAAAACACGACATTAGCCTGAGTCGTACAGAACGAACTGTTGGTGCTGTAGGTCTGCTCTTTGGTATTTTTCTCATTGGTGCGTTAGTAGGGAGCTATCATCATAACCAGCAACTTATTCGCCATATTGGCGAAGATACAAAACGATTTTTACAGCTCTCGGATAACCCTCTGGCGCCAAAACTCACTGCATACCAGCAATTACAGGAAGATGCAGTTCAGCTATCCCGTTGGGAGCGTGAAGGGATTCCAACAGCCTATTCATTAGCTCTCTACCAAGGAGAGCGTCTACTTCCTTACTTACATACTCTGCTCGGTAGCTGGGCACCTACACAACCTAAAATAATCCCTAATGCTCCTGTTTTAGCACCAGAAATGGTGACCCTCGACAGCTTATCTCTATTTGATGTGGGCCAATATACGCTGAAAACAGATGCAACCAAAGTGCTGGTAGATGCCTTACTGAATATCAAAGCCAAATCAGGCTGGTTGATTGTGGTCTCTGGCTATACCGACAATACCGGCAACCCAGAACTGAACCAAAAACTATCATTAAAACGCGCTGAATCTGTTCGTGATTGGATGATACAAACCAGCGATATTTCACCAACCTGCTTTGCAGTGCAAGGCTACGGGCAAAACAACCCAGTGGCTAGCAATGAAACATCCGAAGGTCGAGCTCAAAATCGACGTGTAGAAATTCGTCTAATACCGCAAGCCGAAGCTTGCCAATTATTGGACATCAAAACCGTGCCATCGATGGATGGTGGCACACATTCCCCACAAAAGGAGAAGTAACTATGGCAATCCCTGTTTATTTATGGCTGAAAGATGATGGCGGTGCTGAAATCAAAGGTTCTGTCAATGTACAAGACCGTGAAGGTAGCATTGAAGTTGTCGCTCAAGACCATAACCTTTATATCCCAACAGATAACAATACCGGGAAATTAACGGGTACTCGCATCCATACTCCATTCATTTTCGTAAAAGAAATTGATGCTTCAAGTCCTTATCTTTACAAGGCCGTGACCACTGGTCAAACCTTGAAAGAAGCTGAGTTCAAATGGTACCGCATTGATGATGCAGGACAAGAAGTCGAGTATTTCAATACTAAACTTGAAAATGTCAAAGTCGTGAAAGTAGCACCAAAAATGCACGATATCAAAGACCCAAGCAAAGAGAAGCACAACCATCTCGAAGAGATTGAGCTGCGCTACGAAAAAATCACGTGGACATACAAAGACGGCAACATCATTCATTCTGACTCTTGGAATGAACGCGCTACCGCATAATTAATCCCAGCAGGCGTTTTAGCGCCTGCTTTTTTATTGCACATATTGTGCAAACCTGACTCGCACAAAATCGACTTTGTCATTAAACACAGAATACTGCGCCATTCTCGGCGTATCACCTATCACGAACATCAACCTTATGAACCTCGGTTAATGGTTAGGGGCGGTAGCGTGCCTAAACACATTGAAACTCACAAGATTATCTAGGGAAAGAACATGGAAAATCCTTCAGTTATGTTATTACGTCGCTTAAATCCTTTTTGTGCAAATGCACTTGAGGCAGCGGCTTCCTTGTGCCAAACACGCGCTCATGCTGAGGTCACGATCGAACATTGGCTTCTCAAACTCCTTGAACTCGGTGAAAGTGATATCACAGTGTTAGCACGCCGTTATGAATGGGATATTTCAGCGCTTTGGCAAAACTTACTAACTGAGATAGATAACCTTCCACGCTCAATCCATACCCGCCCTACCTTATCCAAACAGTTACTTAATTTAATCCAAAATGCATGGGTCATAGCTTCACTTGATGAGGATATCGAACACATTCGCAGCGTACACATTCTTGCGGCAATGGTAAAACAGCCCTCCCTTGTCCCAAATGATGCGCTATGGCCATTAATGACATTAAGTCTCACACAGTTACAACGCTTAAGACCCATGCTAGATGCTCAATCAGATGAACGACCTGAAATTCAGCAATTAGCCGCGCATAATCAATCCCTACCGAATGAAGCTCCTCTTGATGCCAAACCAGTAGATGAATCCAATGCACCAAATTTAATTGGCAATACATTGAACGACGCCTTACTTGCTGTACTCAATAAATTTACGATCGATGTCACCGAAAAAGCGCGCGAAGGGGCAATTGACCCTGTTTTTGGGCGTGATGATGAGATTCGCCAGATGGTAGATATTCTTTCTCGGCGCCGTAAAAATAACCCCATCTTAGTTGGTGAACCCGGTGTAGGTAAAACTGCATTGGTAGAAGGCTTAGCGCTGCGAATTATTGAAGGTAATGTTCCTACTAGTTTACAAACTACATCATTGCGCACGTTAGATTTAGGCTTACTGCAAGCGGGAGCTGGGGTAAAAGGTGAATTTGAACAGCGTCTCAAAAACGTTATTGAAGCCGTGCAACAATCACCAACCCCAATTTTACTGTTTATTGATGAAGCCCATACTATTATCGGCGCAGGTAACCAAGCCGGTGGGGCTGATGCTGCTAACCTACTGAAGCCAGCGCTTGCCCGTGGTGAATTACGTACTATTGCGGCAACTACATGGTCTGAATATAAACAATATTTTGAGCGTGATGCGGCCTTAGAACGCCGTTTCCAAGTGGTTAAAGTGGATGAGCCTGATGACGAAAAAGCCAGTTTAATGCTACGAGGACTAAAACCCCGCTACGCCAAATATCATGGCGTCCATATTACTGATGATGCAGTAAAAGCTGCGGTGACTTTATCCCGACGTTACTTAACAGGTCGACAACTCCCAGATAAAGCCGTTGACCTGCTCGACACCGCCAGTGCACGTATCCGTATGAGTCTCGACACTCTTCCAGATGAAATAACGCGTTTAAAAGCCAAACGTGTCGCTTTAAAACTTGAACAACAAGCCATTCTTGCTGATATAGCGATTGGTAACATGAGCAATCAATCGTTACTCAGTGAATTAGTGACTCAAGATGCTCAAATCATGCTGAAACTGACTGAATTAGAACACCGTTTTGAGCAAGAAAAAAGTTTGATTAATCAGTTAATGGAACAGCGTCGACAAGCCCAAGATGTGAGTGAAATTCAAGCTCAATTAGAGCAAGTTCAGCTCGGGGAACCACTGATTACACCAGATGTGGATGTACGAACCGTAGCCACTGTGATTGCCGACTGGACTGGAGTCCCCCTATCCAGCTTATTAAAAGACGAACAAACCGAACTGCTTGAGCTGGAAGGTTCTTTGGAAAAACGAGTTGTCGGGCAAGAAAGTGCGTTATTGGCACTAGGACAACGTCTACGCGCCGCTCGTACAGGCTTAGCATCTGAAAATGGTCCTCAAGGGGTATTTTTGCTCGTCGGTCCAAGCGGAATCGGTAAAACTGAAACTGCCTTAGCCTTAGCAGATGTCCTGTTTGGTGGCGAAAAATCTTTGATCACTATTAACATGTCTGAGTATCAAGAAGCCCACACCGTTAGCCAATTAAAAGGCTCCCCTCCAGGTTATGTGGGTTATGGTCAAGGCGGGATTTTAACGGAAGCCGTTCGTAAACGCCCATACAGTGTCGTATTACTCGATGAAGTAGAAAAAGCCCATACAGTGTCGTATTACTCGATGAAGTAGAAAAAGCCCACCGCGATGTGCTCAACCTGTTTTATCAGGTTTTCGACCGCGGATTTATGCGTGACGGCGAAGGTCGTGAAATCGATTTCCGTAATACCGTAATCTTAATGACGGCGAATTTAGGCAGTGATTTATTAATGCAGCAGTTGGAAGAATTCCCTGAATCTACAGATAGTGAACTTCAAGAAATATTGCGACCAACCCTACGGGATCATTTCCAACCCGCCTTACTCGCTCGGTTCCAAACCTTGATTTATCGCCCATTAGGCCCTGTCGCACTGCGCCAAATTGTTGAAATGAAACTGGGCAGCGTAATTAAGCGTCTCTACACCCACTACAAGCTTGAAGGCATTGTAGAAGAAGCACTGTATGACACGCTCGTGAGCGCCTGTTTGTTACCAGACACCGGCGCCCGAAATATAGATAGCCTGCTCAATCAACAAATTTTACCGGTACTGAGCCAGCAATTACTCATGCGCCAAGCTAACCACCAGCAAGCGCAAAGCCTAAATTTAGGGTATAGCGAAGAGGAAGGGATCACTCTGAGTTTCAGTGATATTGAGGAGATAAATCCATGAGCCTACTCGATACAGCCAAAAACCTACTCCAAGGTCAAAACCGCTATCGCTTAGAAGTGCAAGGCTGCTCAGATTTACTGGATGTTGAACATTTTACGGGACGTGAAGCCGCTAGCGATACCTATCGCTACCAAATTACGTTTACCTGTTCCGCCCAAGATCTTTCTGCTCAACAATTACTGCGCCGCAATGCCAGCCTGACCTTTTCTGCGCCGATAAATAACGTAATGGGACTCGCCACTCAACCTAGCGTTGCCAAGCGCGTTCATGGCGTAGTGACGGATTTCCGTCGCCTCTCTGGCTCTGCGGATGAAGCTCGCTACCAGTTAGTTATCGAGCCTTTTTTTGCGCTACTACGCCATCAAATTCGTACCCACCGTTTTTTTATTAACCAATCCATTCCTGATGTGGTTGAACAGATTCTGCGTGAGCATAATTTCAAAGGCTGGGAGTTCGAATTTCATCTCGACAAAGCGTACCCAAAACGCGAGCAAATTAACCAGATTAATGAAAGTGACCGCCAATTTATTGAGCGCTTACTCAGTGAAGTGGGTATTTTCTATCGCTTTGGTTTGCAAGATGAAACCCAAACTGAAGTCCTCCATTTTACGGATAGCCAGCGCGGCTATGTGTATGACAAAACCCTGCCATTAAATAGCCCATCTGGGCTGAGCGATAACCATGCCGACAGTGTTTGGGGATTATCTTTGCGTCATCAAGTGGTTGAAAGCAGTGTTTTTGCCAAAGACTATAACCACCGACTAGCGGAAGATACTTTGATTTCCGCCGTTGCAGACATGACCCGCGGTGATGGAGAGAAAACCAACTACGGGGATGTTTACCACTATAAAGGCCGCCACCTAACCCGTGGGGATAAAATTCACCCAGAAACGGAAACGGCTAACTTCTGGGCAAGACTCGACCACGAGCGCTTTTTAGCTCGTCAGACTTTACTGCGCGGGGAAAGTAGCGCAGCAGACCTGACCCCATTATTAGTGCTAAGCATTCAAGACAATCCGCTCAGTTCGACGTTACCCAGCGTATTCAAATCACCGATTTTAATTACTCGCCTACGCTTTACCGCCAGCCGAGATAAAGCACTAACTGTCCGTTTCGATGCCGTGCCTTACACTGAATCACTGTGCTGGCGTCCTGCACTCAAATCACGCCCTGTCATTGCCGGAACATTAATGGCACGCGTCACCAGCGTAAAAGACCAGGATATTTATGCTCATCAAGATGAGCATGGTTTTTATTGGGTTAAATTCGATGCAGATCGTGATGATAAAACTAAGGGTTACGAAAGTATGCCAGTACGTTTGGCAAAACCTTACGCCGGCGATACTTACGGGATGCATTTTCCGCTAATTCAAGGGACTGAAGTTGCCATTGCCTTCCATGAAGGTGACCCTGACCGCCCGTATATCGCCCACGCACTGCATGATTCCCGCCACCCCGACCATGTTACAGATAAAAATAACACCCGCAATGTGATCCGCACACCTGCAAATAACAAGCTGCGCATGGAGGATAAACGCGGGCAAGAGCATATTAAGCTCAGCACTGAGTATGGCGGAAAAACCCAGTTAAACTTGGGGCATTTAGTCAACGCCGAACGCGAACAACGTGGTGACGGTTTTGAGCTACGCACCGATAGCTGGGGCGCGATTCGTGCGGGTAAAGGGTTGTTAATAAGTACTCAAGAGCAAGAAAAAGCGAACGAGCAACAACTCAATATAGATGAAATTAAACGCCAACTTTCTGATGCATTATCTACGGCTGAATCTTTGTCCTCAATATTAGAACAGGCAAATATCGACTCTTTAGACAACCAAACGCAAGAAGTATTTCTACAACAAAATATTGAACAACTACAAGAGCCGGTCATTCTTGTCGGCGCACCTGGCGGTATAGCAACTTCCACACCAAAGCACATTCAGCACAGCAGTAATGGCAATCAAATCTATACAGCAGCAGGCAATACAGAAATTTCATCATTAAAGCGCATGGTTTTATTTGCCAAGAAAAAGATGGTGTTATTCGCTCATGAGTTAGGCATGAAGTTAGTGAGTGCGGCAGGCAAGATAGAAATTCAAGCCCAAACAGGTGAAGTCGACATCATTGCACAAAAAGGACTGAATATTACGAGTACCGACGATGAAATTATCATCAGTGCGAAGAAAAAAATCACACTGCAATCTGGTAGCTCATATATCACCATTGAAGGTTCACAGATAGAGCACGGAACTAGTGGAGACTTCAATGTAAAAAGTTCAAATCTTCAATATATGGATGCTGCAACGTTGAACATACCGTATCCACAATTTACTGCTTGTGAATCCATGGTTTCAGAAGCTGCTCAACAGGGTTCAGGTATTGTACCTCTACGCTAAGGATATTGTATGATACACTATCTACCCCAACATAAAAATTTCGGTGAGCACCAATTTGCATTAATTGATAAAGCATTTGCTCGTTCATTGCTTGATGACTATCCCTCATTAGATATTGTCTCAGCACACTTGGCACCCCAATCACATTTATATCCAGCACTGATATCACTACATGAATTACCCACTTCAGACTGGGATATGTTCACCACTAGAATAACAGAACAATATCAAGGGCTTTCGACACCTAACATCAACTTATTACTCAGTAGCCCTTTATCAGCAGAATCATTGCGCAATGAGCTAGCTAGCCTTCTTTTAATTAATGATGAAAAACAACAAAACTATCTTTTTCGCTACTACGACCCCAGAGTTTTAATTCAATTATCTTGGATGCTGACCCCTTGGCAGTTGCAAACTTACTTAAAAATGCAAGTGATTCCATCTTGGACATTTTTTATTGATAAACAATGGTATACGTTAAATTTTCAAGAAAAAGTACCCTATATCAAAAATGACCCTATTAATTTGCCGTTAGAACAAATTAATAGGATTGGTTTAATTAACCAAGTGTTAGAGCAAGTACCTATTACAAAAAACTTAGACGAAAAAATTAGACTTAGCCGACACATTGATGAATTGCTATTGATCGCATCCAATTGTGGCTTGGTTATAAATAAAGATATAAATATTTTTGTACAGCAAGGCATCAAGCAACAATGTGCTTTTTGGTTACATCATGATGTTCAAGCCGTATTAAAAGTTGCTGCTCATAATCCTGAATATTACCATCGTACAACCTCCAATTGGAATGAAAAGCGCTGGCAAGAAATAAAAGCCAATGCTCCCACGTTAATAACGTCTAAAGGAATCTAGATATGAAAGATAAAAATGAGTCGCAAGGTTGCAGTTTTTGCATTCGACGTGGATTTCCCATTTTATTAGCTCGCCCTGCTATTATGTCTCAGCATGACATTCTCCCTGTTATGCCTAAAAGTATTCATGTCCCCGTTGAAGCCCAAGGGGAAACTGCGTATACCTTGCGGTTATTGCGCTCTGGCTACTTAAATATTTGGGATGAATTAGGTAACTCATGGATTAATTATTATATTACTGACGGTGGGTTTTATTACCCGATTCCCGAAAGTGGTGAAGCACCTGACGATGTTATATCTGGTGAAACTAAACCTTGTGTAAATAATCCTGAGGAGCTGGCAAAAGCCTCTTTAATTACCCTGCCGATAATGCCTAGTGGCATGAAAAATGGTTTATTTTGGTTTGCATGGTCGGAAGTGAAATGGACAGAATCCATTCGAAAACAATTCAAAGATAAAAGCCACCGAGAGCAGTATATGCAGCCCTTTGATATGGATGCATGGCTAAATAGCCAAAATACTGAGCAAACCTTGCCATTAGCACAACTTGAGAATACGATTGCGGAATACCACCAACATGCCCAAAAAAGTCAAATGCGTGGCTGGTCTACCTCACTATTATCCCGAGCGCTTGATGGATTTATCACCTATTCTTATCGAATTCAAACACAGATATTTATACCAACAGCCTCGGGGAATAAAATTGAAACTGTCGTTCAGAGCCCAGATGACCAATTGGATCCTCGTGGTGCTGTCTTTGTACTTCAAGATCCAACGGGAATTTTAAAAGACCTCCCGACATTAATTCAGTATGAACTAGATAGAAATGTCTATAACCGACCAGATATTGAGCGAAAGGTAGCACTCTATGGAGCTATATCTGGCTTGAAGGCGGGTATGAGAACAGACTTTGAAAGAGCTTATACCGCAGAAACAGAGTTTAATGATAAGCGCGCTAGAGGAGGGGTTTTTGAGTACCTTCATGTCAGAAACAAACCCGCTGTTGAAACAATATATACTCCAGTTCGCGATCAACACATGTCAGCAGCTGCCGATGGCAACTGGGCAAAATATCAGCAGTATTATTATGCTGATGCCGTTGATGATTTTAGACTTAAATTCCAAAAAATATTAACCGAATATAATCAGTGAGTTGTCAGCCCCCGAACAAAACTCTATTTGGATTGGTTTCAATCTTCAACACTACAACACTATTTTCAACAATACTTTGACCCTAATGATTTGTTAAGCGGCATTGCTTACACAGCCATTGTTAGCTACTGCATCACGAATATGTCGGACAAAAAAGGCAGCATGGATTTTTTCCATCAGTCACTATTAAATAGCTTGTCTGATCCTAGTAATATTCTGGGAAGAGCTTTAGTACTTAATCAAGCAGTTTTAGCGGAGAAAATTAATGAAGCAACAGCACAGCAATCAATTGAAGTGCTTGAGTTACCATGGTCTACCATCGACAAAAATATTTCCGTCAGCAAAATTACATTGCCTTGGTCTGGGCTAGCCGATGCTTTTGCAAAAGTGATAGAGCCTCAGAGTTTAGCATCGCAATCAGTCATAGCAATCTATTTAGGTCGGCTAGCCACCAGCACAATGAAAGCATTTGATAGCACCATCAGCTCCCCTAAAGTTTATGCTTTTGCTGTCGCAATAGCTGCATTTCAAAATAAAGAAATTGTACGAATTCATAAAAAGGCAAAATTTGGCCATTTTGCTAAAAAAGTGTCAGACGCCTTGATTCGATTAAGTGATAACAACAACGCATTAAACGAATCTGAAATTAATCGGCTTGTCCACGAAGAGTTGAAGCGTTTACGGGTTTCAGGTTTACCGATGAACAAAAATAAAATCTTGGATTATTGGGTTGATATTGATACTAGAGAGCTTGACCGAGTAAAACAGCTTCCCCCGAAACAACAAGAGAGGGCTTTAACTAAACTCTTACGACTATTCAGTGAAACCGAAGCAATAAATTACGCCCAATATCGCACCAGTATGACCTCTGGGACAGGAAAATCCGCTATGGTTGTCAGCGCTGGTGGGTTATCAGTAATTTTACAAAGCTTAGCCTTGTTCCATTCCGCCGATTTAAGTGACAAGAAAACGCTTTCTGAAGATCAATTTGAAGCACATAGCCGTTTCTTGTCAGGCGTTGCTGGTATCATCAGTGGCACTATCGGTGTATTGGATGAAAGTGTTCAACGATTTGTGCTATTACGAAGCTTCAAGAATATCACGGCATATAACACCCTTAAAACATTTGGAGTGCGTGTAGGTGTAGGGGCAGGGATAGTAGCTATTGCGTTTGATATTTTTCATCTGTTTGATGAAGTTGGTAAAAAAAATTATGGCCTCGCTTTTGCTTATTTTCTTTCTGGAGCAAGTGGTATATGGCTTATTCTTGCTGCACTTGTTTCAACAATACCCGTTTTTGGCACCGTGATTGCCGTACTCATCGCATTAGGAACCGCTATTTTTATCGCGTATGAAGGACAGGACAATATTCAAAAATGGTTAGAGAAATGCTGGTGGCGACGAGTCCCCAAACATATCCCTGTAGACAAGTGGCCCGAAATTTATCCCTCTATGTGGATGGAAATGGAACAGTTTAAACGCGCAATAGGACAATAAATATGGATTATTACGGATTATTTCCACAATTTAAAATCAATAGACCATTAAATGAAAGTGAATTTACAGGAAAATTAGAGCAAAAAACACGAATCAATATCGATACGAAACAACTCATGCCGGATTTAAAAGTTATTACGATAAATTCTAATTACTTGGAAATGGTAGATAAATTTTATTCTTCCAAGGGATTATTATCACTTGTTGCTTTCTTCGGTTGTTTATTTTTTTTGGGTACACCATTCGGATTAATTTTTAGTACAATCATTCAGTCACAATATGCAATTGACCATATTTTATTCATGCTAGCGATAACCTTGATTGCAAGTCCAATGGGTCTTTGGATGCTATTCTTATTAAAAAAAGAATGGCTCGCATGGACTCATTACCCTATTCGGTTTGATCGTAAAAACCAGTTGGTACACGCTACACGTATTGATGGCTCTATCTTTACTACCCCATGGCAAAACGTGTTTTTCACGACAGGACTAAATCATCGCAAAGAAATCGGCAAGGATTATTATATTAGTGGGCATGTATTGGCGGATGATGGCATCACGATTATCGATACCTTTTGTCTACCTTCATCACATAGCAATCTTGAAGAACTGAAAGCCCATTGGGAATTTGTGCGTCGTTATATGGAAGAAGGTCCACAAGGTATGAAAGAACGCATTCCTTTTTGTTTACCAATAGCAAATAAAAAAGAGAGTTTTGGATTTACCTTCTTCTACTCCATGACACAACATAATGGTACACCTGTGATCCTGTTTCCTATTACAGTACCGTTAGCCTTTTTATTTGCGTTACCTCGCTATATCGCAATTTTAACCAGCCGTCGTCCTATCTGGCCTGAGTCTATCCAAGCTCAATGCCCGATAGAAAAGGATGACCCATATATTCTTAATGCATCGATGAACCCCAAAAATCTTTGGAAAACCTTTTTTTAATTATTATGAATGGAATTACATTTATTATTTAATTCCATTTTAACGTATGTTTTCTTTAAAGCCGTACCTATCAGCTTCCCATACTAAATGTAAAGGACTTTTATCATGAAAGGTATTATTCGTATTGGTGATAAAAATACAAGTGGTGGACAAGTATTATCAGGTTCTTCATCAATGGTTTTTAACGGTATTGGTGTCGCCCGCTTAGGTGATCCCGTATCATGTCCTAAAAAAGGGCATAATAATGTAGTGATTTCCCAAGGACATCCAACATTTCTAGATAATGGCTTACCTGTTGCATTTGATGGACATAAGTGTAGCTGTGGCTGCACATTGATTTCCTCTCTTCCGAATGCCAAAGCGAGCCTCTAAACTGATGCCTGTTGATTTATTATCACTACCGCCAAAAGCAAAACGTCAAGATTTTCCATCAATTAAACGATGGGGCATTTTTTTTGTTTTACTATCATTAGTCATTTATATTTCACATGGATTTTTAGTTTCCCAGTTGTTAATAGAAAAAATACCAGAGTTTAATTTACTCATTTTCACCATCATAATTTGGCTAGGTTTATATTCTGTTAGATATATATTTTTTCTTTTTAATAAATGGGCTGCTGATGGATGGGATACGCAAAGACAAATAGACAAAGATAAAAGAATATCGATAGGCCAAAGAAGAGTTACACTTTTAGCACAAGCCATGATTCTTCCTCACATAACAAACTGCAAAGATTTATCAACACAAATAATTACTAGTAAAATATCTCTTTTGCCTCCTAACCTAGTCAACGGTAAAGCAAGTTATTGTGCTCAGTTCATTGATAGCAACGCATCAGATGTAGAAAGAGTTATCAATAGAATTAAAGCGTTAGTTAGTGAGCCATCAATGCTAACCGCAATCAAATATCTATCTGACAATGTATCATTAAATATTTTAGTTTCGATTGGTGAAAGTATCATTCTAAGTGAAAATGATACTAAACAAATTAATCAAGAAATTTCTCAATTACTCGAAAGACCATTCAGCATTAATTATAAAAAATATATCCCAATTAGTATTATAGATAACTGGTTAGATAAAGCTGATGATTTTGAATACTTACTCACTATAAACCTTTACCAGATTAAGCAACCTATTGATAAATACACAGAGGTTAGTGTGGCTCATTTATTATCATCACCTAAAAAAACGCAAAAAAAATATATCGCTTTTATTCACCGACCTGAGTCTATATCCCAATATAAGGACAATACATTGGATTTAAATAAATCCATTAATAATGCCCTCCTTTGGGGGAATGTCGAAATAACTAAAGTAAAGTCTATTTTCCTTAACACTTTTTCAATCAGTAATCTGGATGATACTAGAAAAGAAGTTCTATTTACCGAGAGTGGAGGAAAAATCCCTTTATATAGCATTGATAATATTATTGGCTGTACTCAGCACGTCTCACCTTGGGTTAACCTTTATATTAGTACCTCATGTTTAATAAAAACCGAAGCTGCCCAACTTGCGATTACACGCCAAAACAATGAAATATTTGTTTGGACAGTTACCCCGCCAATCGGAATTTAATACTTCATTACATTGAAACACATTAATTACTTTATTTTCATCGTATCTGGAGCCAAGATATGAAATCTTATTTACTCTCTACACTAAAGAGTTTAGAAAAACCATGGGTTATTCTATTAGTGTTATTCTGCATAGCTATACCCCTTGGCTTAGTTCTTTATTTCTCACCAGAAATATTAGAAATTCAGCCAAACTCGGAAAAACAATATAATGCTTTGAATACCCTCGTATGGGTAACTGGTTTTATTGGTTTAGCTTCTATTGTTGTTTTTACTGTTAGCCGCTGGATTGGAAAACAAGCTTATAGTGGCACAAAGGAAAAAACAAATAACGTCATTAAAAATCATAATGATACGGATAATGTATTACTACCAGAAATCCAAAACACCCTAAAATCCCAATACGGCACGTTCTGGCATGCCAAAGTCTCCATTCAGCTCCTCCTCGGCTCTCATTCCGCCGTCGAAAAACTCGCCCCAAGTCTGACCCAAGAAATCTGGCAAGAGTGTGATGGCACCCTACTCATCTACGGTGGCGATATCGGCAGTTCGATGGATGCCGAAAGGCTGGAGACCCTCAAGCAATTGCGCCGACGCCGTCCGCTCGATGGCGTGATTTGGGTAACTGAAAATAGCATTTCGTCCCAGCTTTTAGACAACAACGTCACGTTCACTAACCTCAATACCGCAACAGCCCACAATGCCGGGCGTGCCATCCAAAACCTCTTCCAAGAATTAGGTTGGCGTGCGCCTGTTTGGGTTTGGAGTGTCAGTGACCAACAATCCCTCAGTGCTGTTGATACGCCCTCTATCCTCTGCATGACAGAGCAAAATATGCCCGCCGAGGCGCTATCACCGAGCTTATTAAGCCTGATCCCCGCGCTCGTGATCAACGGAACTCAAGCGTTACTGCGCGAACAGAAACACACCTATCTACTGGCTCTGGCCCAATTTTTACAAAACGGGGGTAGCCAACAGCTCGCGACCGCACTAGCGCCACTCAATACCCAATTACGGACGTTACCTTTTTCCGGCATCACATTCAGCCCTTCTATCCATCCGTTAAATCAGCAACGTTTACCCAATAGTTGGCACCCCGATACACGCTGGAAAAGCTGGTTGAATGTGCAATCTGAACTGGCATCCGGTTTGCAACCTGCCGCGTTAGGTTTTGACAAAAAACGCCTCGTTCAATACGGTGCCGCCACCGCCATGACTTTGTGGGGCGCAGGGATGATTGTCTCTTACTTCGCCAATCGCCAGCTCATCGAAGAGAGCTACCAAAGTGCGAGCGTCGCCGCTAACAGCCAATTACCGGAAACTGAACGCCTCAAAGCCCAGTATGATTTTCAGCAAACCCTAGGTTTACTCAATCATCGCGAGCAAACCTCGGTACCATTTTGGCTGCATTTTGGGCTAAACAGTAATCAGCCTCTACTCGCCCATTTATGGCCGCTATACCAACAAACCGTATTGCCTCCCCTGCGCGATAACATCCGCCAGCAATTAGAACAACAATTACAAACGTATGCCCAACTTTCCCCTAACAGTGATGAACGTCGTCAAGCAACTCAACAGGCGTATCAATCCCTCAAAACCTATTTGATGATGACCACGCCGGAGCGTATGGAGCCAGTCTTCTTTACTGAAAGTGTACTGAATACCCTCCCCGTCCCGCAAGGAATGAACGAAGGGGAATGGCAAACCCTCGGCAAAGAATTACTGATGTTCTATGCCCAGCAGCTACCGAAGCACCCTGAATGGCAATTAACCGCCAACAATAACCTGATTAATCAAAGCCGTACTCTGTTAACCCGACAAATTGGGCAGCGCAGTGAAAGTGCCACACTGTATCAAGACGTGTTACTGCAAGCGCAGCATCAGTTCCCAGATATGACCCTGGATGACATGACTGGGGATACGGATGCCAGCTTTTTATTTACCACCGATGAGTTTGTCTCCGGCACCTTTACCCGCAAAGCGTGGGAAGAGTCCATCGAGCCCGCCATTAAAAAAGTGGTGGAATCCCGCCGCAATGAAATTGATTGGGTATTGAGCGATAACCAGCATGACCTCAGCGAGGACATCTCCCCTGAAGCCTTGAAACAACAATTAACTGACCGTTATTTTGCTGATTTCTCCGATAGCTGGCTTAACTTCCTCAACAGCTTACAGTGGCGCCAAACCGAAAGTTTATCGGATACCATTGACCAGCTATCCTTGATGAGCGATGTCCGTCAATCCCCTATTATCGCATTAATGAATACGATAGCTTATCAAGGGAAAACTGGGCGCCAGCAAGAAAAGCTCACCGACTCCTTTATGAACTCAGCCAAAGACCTACTCAACAAAGACCAAAAACCCATGATCAGCCAAAAAGCAGAATTTACAGGTCCCCTTGAAGAGACCTTCGCCCCTGTTCTGAATTTTGTAGATCCGCAAGCCACCACACAAACCAGTGATAACCTCAGTCTACAAGCCTATCTCACCCGCATAACTCGGGTACGCTTAAAACTTCAGCAAGTGGTGAATGCACCCGATCCGCAAGCCATGTCTCAAGCCCTTGCTCACAGTATTTTGGAAGGAAAAAGTGTCGATTTTTCAGAAACAAAAGATATGGGAAGCCTGATTGCGGCTAGCTTTGGTCAAGAGTGGCAAAGCTTTGGGGAGGCCCTGTTAGTCGAACCGATGACCCAAGCGTGGCAACAGCTTTTGACCCCAACCGCTCAAGGCATTAATAGTGAGTGGCAAAATTCCATTGTCAATGAATGGAATAGCGCATTCGGCGGTCGTTACCCATTGAAAGACACCCAAAGTGATATCTCTTTACCGTTGATGGCACAATATCTCAAACCCGATAATGGACGCATTCAACGTTTTCTCGAAACCCGTTTACAAGGGGTTTTACGCAAAGAAGGTAACCGCTGGGTGCCTAATTCAACGAATGCCCAAAGCCTGCGATTTAATCCTGCGTTTTTAAATGCCCTGAATACGCTCACGGAATTGGGTGACGTCGCTTTTGCTAATGGCGAAGCGCGCCTGTATTTTGAAATGCGGCCAGGCACCAGTAAAAACATCATGCAAACGATATTGGTGATCGATAAACAAAATCTCACTTACGATAACCAATTCCCGGAATGGCAACGTTTTGTTTGGCCAGCCGATACGGTGGCGTCTGGTGCATCCTTAACGTGGATGACCACCTCATCAGGCACCAAATTGTACGGAGATCATCGTGGTGTCTGGGGCTTGATCCGTTTACTCGAAACCGCCAATATTGCCCCTTATGCGGGCAGCACCAGCAGCTATACCGTGACATGGAACACAAAAGAAGGTTATTCGCTGAATTACCAACTTCGTACAGAAATGGGGCAAGGCCCGCTGGCGCTATTAAAACTGCGCAATTTTGTTCTACCTGAAAAAATCTTCTTGGATTAGCGTCGATAGGAAATCGTACTATGCCTTTATTAACCGCATTACGCACAGCCAGCTTTACAGGCCCTCCTCTTGCCGATGGGCATATTTTATTGCACCATCTGAAAAAACAATTCGATCATCTTTAATATTTCATCAATACACCTCCTTTTCTTCGATTTGAGACAATTATGAATCCAGATTTAAATACATTACGACTTGGTGGCGACCCTCGGACATATGCGGACTTTGCTGCACTAAAAGAAGAGTTAAATAAGCGCTTTCATCCAGCACGCCCTGATATTGACTGGGCTCGTGCCCATGGACTATGCCTATCATTATTCAATCAAAATGGGGCCGACTTACAAACCTGTGCATGGTTTACACTGATCCGCCAGCATCAGGCAGGAATTGTGGGATTAAATGAAGGTCTATCTCTGCTCCAACATTTACTCAATCGATACTGGCAAGGGCTATGGCCTCAGCAAACCCATGCCCGCGTTGAAATATTATCCACTCTGAGTCAACAATTGATCACGGGATTACGTAGCTATTCCCCTGTTTACGCTGATCTTTCCTCACTTTATCAAGCTGAGAAAACATTAGAACAAATAGGACAACAGCTACAAACATTGGAATTAAAACATCTCACGCAGCTCGATCGACTACAAAACTTGCTGACAACGCAATCACGCCAACTAGAAAGTACCGATGCCCCAACCAGTGGTTTTATCCCATCAACCCCCTTGCATATCCCTAAAACCGCACCCTCAACGTTTCATGCAAATACTGCCGCTATACCGATATCAATCAAAGCCAATGCCACCATCAGTACACCACCGCAACCTAAGCCCTCTTACCGTAAAGGTTTTGGTGTGGGGCTGGTATGGGGGATTGTCGTCACAGGCGCTATTTGTGCCGGTACGCTTTATATACTCCATCCAAAAATTAGCAATCACGCCTTAACACAAGCGCTCCCTCAACTTCCTGAGTTTACATCGAATATTGAACTCTTACTCGGACAGCAATTACAACCCAATCCATCCCAACCCAATAGTTTTTCTTCGGAAAATCTGAGTTTTATTGATAATTATCTTGGCGAGCTAGAGTCAGTATCCCCAATTTGGTCCCAGCAATACGGGCTCAATATGGTGAATTACTTAACTAAACAGTATGGTGAACATCAGGAAGTCAGTAGTTTTAATGATAAATGGCGTCAGAAAATGCAGATCAATTCGCTTTCGAATGACAAACTGCAACAGTGGTCAAAAGGGATGGAACAGCTTAATCAGCTCAGTGTCCGTTTAGATAGCTTAGATGGAAAACCTCGCAGTTATATAACAGGCTCTGAATTAAAGACTGTTATATTCAATGCTCGACAAAATTTTAACCAAGCTATTCCTCTGGAAGAAGAGTTACGCCGCTTAGAACAGCTGCAAACTCAAGGTAACGTCCCAGAATCTGAATATCAGCGTATTGACAATCACTTTAAACAGCTACTCAATCGCTATGCGTTAATGAAACAAGATGAAAAGTGATTCTCTTATTCCTTGAAATCCGATAATTAGAGCTTCATTTCTATCGGTGATATACTCGTTTTATATTAAGAATATATGTTTATTTTCAAGGAATATCTCATGCTTCGTTATGCTGCTCGTATCACACGCTGGTTACGTCATGCATTTCATTCTCGACCGCGATTTTTAGTGTCATTAATCGCGGCATTTATTACCTTTTTTGCGTTATTTAATGACCAAAATTTGATCATCAATCTCATCATTAGTTGGAATGTGTTTGCTTGGTCCTATTTGCTCTTTCTATTTCAACGAATAATTAGTCATAACGTCAAAGATATTCGTAGACTCACCAAAGTCGAAGATGAAAGCGCACGGATGGTCATATTCTTCTTGATGTCCGGTTGCTGTGTTAGCTTATTGGCTCTATTTTTTGCCCTTGGTGGTCATAGTGATATCCCAAAAGCAGATAAAATTTACTCTTATATTCTAACCGCGTCGACACTCATTTCCTCATGGCTGCTTTTACCAATGGGGTTTACCATGCATTATGCCCACCTCTATTACAGCAATGTTGAAAATGAAAAACCTTGGCTGAATTTTCCCGATAAAATTAGTGAGCCAAGCTATTCAGATTTTCTGTATTTTTCATTTACGATTGCTGTTGCTTCTCAGACCGCGGATGTGGAGGTCGCCTCTACACCAATGCGCAGAGCCGTATTACTGCAATCTATTATTTCGTTTATTTTTAATATGGCGATCCTCGGATTATGCATTAATATCTCCGCCAGCTTCTTCTAAATTCATTTAACCTCCGCAGAAAGAGTAAAAATATTATTGGATGGATATTGACAATTACCCAATATCCATTTAAAAATACTGTATATCAATACAGTCTTTAGTAGAGGCTATTATGTTACGTATCGAAGTATTATTTGACAAAAATGCAGCACAGAAACCAAGTAATCAGGTTCTACAGGCTTTAGAGTCTGAGATTTTGCGCAAACTACAATCTCAATATCCTGATATCGTCACGCGTGTTGGTTTTAGTTCCCAACAAGCGGTCAATATTTCTGGTACTAAAATCGCAGAAGATAAGGTTCGCATCCAAGAAATTCTCGAAGAAATCTGGATGGATGACGGCTGGCTCCCCGAAGAAAACATAGAAAATTAATATCTGAATAGAGGAAAAGGAATGGCTTATCTTAAAGATATCGCATTCTTTTTCCTGATTTTTTATATTTATTATTCCGAATTAACGTTTTAACCTTCCAATCTAATCTAGCTCTCATCGACCAACTTATCCTTAATAGAGTTTTTTTCGTAAAAAAGATCTAATCTCTTTTACCAGATTAACCCCATCATTATTAGATACTAATACATGGTCATTCAATTTGCACTTATTGGTATCCGTACAAATAGACATTTCATTAAATGTTAAATTACCAATTTTAATCTGTGGCTTACTCAAATTTGTACCCATAAGAGTAACTGCAATAAAAATAATCACAAAAAATAATGGTACTTCAATAAATGCTTTCTTCATTTTCAATTCTCTCTCTTTTAGAGCGTGAGAGCATATTAGTCATTTATATTTTTAGTACCTTAAAATTTAGTTAAACCAACCTTAAGGGATACTTAAGATGTCAAATATGGTGGTTGCTGGGATAAAGCTGTCTGCTTATACTCCGTACCAGAGGTAACAAATATGAATATTTTATTGGTCGAAGATGATCTTCAACTTGGAAAAGCGTTGTGTCGAGGACTTGAATTAGCGGGTTTTAACCCTTGTTGGGTTAGGCTATTAGCTGATGCAAAACAGCAATTAACCACTCGCAATTTTGATCTCATGCTACTGGATTTAGGTTTACCAGATGGAGATGGCCACAATGAATTAATCGCATGGCGCCAAGCCGGTGAATCAATACCGATTATCATTCTGACTGCCCGCAATAAAATGGACAATTTAGTTGCCAGCTTAGATTCCGGAGCCGATGATTTTTTAACTAAACCATTTGAAATGCCTGAACTCATCTCACGAGTCAAAGCGATTAGTCGTCGGATGGCTGGGTTTTCCTCTGAAATATGGCAATTAGATAATCTGCAATTAAATCCGCTGAATCATCAAGTGACTTTGAATGACCAGCTACTGTTGCTGTCAGGCAAAGAATATTTATTACTCTTCGAATTAATAAAAAACTCAGATAATGTAGTCCGTAAAACCGATTTAGAACAGCGCTTGTTTGGACTTGATGATGTAGAAAGTAATTCACTTGAAGTTCACATTCATAACTTGCGCCGTAAAATTGGTAAAGACCGAATTGTTACTATCCGGGGTATCGGCTATTTATTGAAAAAAGAAGCTCAACCTAGTGAAAATTAAATCGTTCCTTGTTTATACCTTTGGGATCCAAATTGGCTCTGTCATTTTACTATGGCTGCTTCTAATTGGCTGGCTACAGTTTTTTTATCTTCCCGATATTGTTGATGATGATGATTTCAATCAGCAACAGCAAATTGTTACCCAAGGTATAGCGCAAACTCTCGGAACCGTTTCAGACAATCAGGAATATTTTGATACGTTAGCCGCTACCTTGCAAAAAATGTATACCGATGCCATGGAAAATGGCTTGGATACTAGCTATAAACCTTTTATGGTCGTCAGAGATAAGCAAGGTCATGTGCTATACCGCAACAGTGAAAAGATTGCCGACCCCTCCTTAAAATCAGTCAAGGACTTGACCAATCTATACAAGGATTGGCATTTTACTTCCGCTTGGGACGATAAACATAAATTAGAAGTCGTCATCGCAGAGTCTTATCTTGAGCGCAGAAAATTGATAGGTAACCCTGCGGAGGGAACCGCTATCCCTTTAGCCTTTATTCTGGGGATTATGTTAATCGCAATTTTAATTACTGCATATTTCAGTATTCGTCCAATCAAAAAAATTGCGACTATTATTTCTTCGCGTCAGCCGGGAAATTTAGCCCCGATTGATACTAAAGATATGTATAAAGAAACTCGCCCGATTATTTCAGCAATTAATAAATTAATGGCCCGCGTAGACGAGGCAAATCAACGAGAAAAACGTTTTATGGCTGATGCAGCTCATGAACTACGAACCCCTATTGCCGCAGTCACGGCGCAACTACATTTGTTAATGAATATTGATAATCCAAAAGAAAAAGCTGAAATCATTAATGACATGAAAGAAACGCTCAATCGCGCCGCTTCGGTATCCCATCAATTAATCGATCTCGCCAGATTAGAAGCTGAAGACTTCACCATTCGCAAAGAAAAAATTGATTTGCCGACGCTAATTAGCCATCTGATTTCTTCACATATTCCTTATGCATTAAGTAAAGATATCGATGTCGAGTTACAAAGCCCTGATGCGTTTGACGTGACTACCGATAAATTGGCGCTAAGTAACGTTTTTACTAGCCTAATTGAAAATGCGATCAAATATTGCCCTGAAAAAGCAAAGATTAAAGTGACGATAAAAAATCTGAGCCCATTTGGTGCAACAATTACGATTCAAGATAATGGTCGCGGGATCCCTGATGAAGAACGAGAGCATCTATTTTCTCGCTTTTATCGTGTTCCTGGAACATTAGAAATGGGTAGTGGTTTAGGATTATCTATTGCACAAAATCTTGCATCCAAAATTGGGGCAACATTAAAAGTGACTGAGGGGCTAGATAATAAAGGGATCGGCTTTATCATTGATGTACCTTAAATAGAATAATGCTATTGAGTTAACATCCCTCCCTACGAATAACCACTACAATGCCACTTTACGTTTATTTACTTAGCCATTGAAGGGGCAATAATGTCAAAAGCGCTAATTATCATCGATCTTATTAACGATATTGTTGGTAAAAATGGATTATCCAACAGTAGCTATCTACAAACTAACTCGCGAAAAATTATAGAAAAAGCAAACCAAGCAGCGAGTTATGCACGTAATCAAGGTATTCCCGTCATTTGGGTCAAAGTCGGTTTTAGCGATAACTATCAAGATATTCCCACTGGCTCCCCCCTATTTCAACACGCGAAACAAGTCGGCGCCCTTAAATTAAGTGGGCACGGTTGCAGCTGGGTTGATGAGCTAGAAGTTCATATGCATGACCGAGTGATGATTAAAAAAGGTGTTTCTGCTTTTGCTGGGAATAAGCTTCATCAATGGCTACATGATAATGACATCACCCATCTCTATTTTGGTGGAGTGAGTTCTGTGATGGCAATTCAGAGTAGTGTAAGACAAGCCCACGACCTCGGCTATTTTTGTCATGTATTAGAAGATCTCTGTGCAGCCGCAACCCCTGAATTACATGACCAAAGTATGTTAGAACTCACTAGTTTATCAATAATTTCATCAACTAAAGAATTTATGCAAACAAAATAGTCCGCAATATACCTAAGGTTGTAAATAACTTTTTACACTCATTAGGCTACAAATAAGTTTAATGTTTAAAATATTTTTTAATCGATTATTGACTTTGGTCAATAAAAAATTAGAATGCTCCTACGTGATCAAGATCACACATTAACATTCGGAGCTAATATGAACAGCATCAAAGAATTTTTCGTTAACCTGCAAGAAGTTGTTGAATTGTTATCTAAACGTTTTATGTAATTTGCGTTAAATCATAGTCAATCAAACTTTTATTTACCTCATTCTAGTATTTGCAAAATTTTGCTAACGGCCTTATTAAAGGCCGTTTTTTTATTCAAAAACATTCTCAATAATTTCAGCAATAACCGCTGTGCCAATTGCAACCAAAATTAAATCCTTTCCACTCATTTTCCATTCATAGCCTGCATAGGCTGGTAATTGATGTATGAATTTCGATGGCAATATTTTTTTCGCAATTCCTGGCGGTAATGGTTTTCCTCTTCTTACTTGTTTTGCAATACCCGGCGGCAATCCTTTATAGCCTGTAAGACCATATTCAATAGCTAGTGGCCTCACCTCCCCAAAACTCACACTAAAACTGATATTTGGAGCAATACGCAAAGTTCCTTGAATACTCGAATTATCATTATTCCATTGCTTCATTTTATAATGGTCATCGTCTTTATTCTTATGGCCGTTGTTGCCTTTAAATTCTTTATTATGTTTGTTACCGTTTCCATGCCCGTTGTTACCATTCGGATCGGAGAACGCAAGTGGGGATATCCCCATGAATACCAAAATAAGAACAAGTGGTAGGCACCTATTTCTTGTAGGCTTTTTCATCAGTATTTCCTCGTAATCATGATCGTCTGAGAGTATCCCTCAAATTATAGAGCATCAATCAGATTAACCGCCATTTTCCGTAATCTTATGTAAATATTCATGATTTTTCACAAATCTGACACATATTTCCCTATACTAGATTGTCATTTATGGATGTTCTGAACCGCAAAGGAGAACCTATGCAGCAGCAACTGCTCAACTGGGTACACCAGTTTAATCAAGACTATGCCAACCTCGCTTCACTACTGATGGTTCTTGGGCTGATTCTCATTGTTGCCCTCGTCTTACACCTGATTCTACATAAAATACTTTTACCTACCCTTGAAAAAAGAGGGAAAAAACTGGGATCCGGCTGGCAGCATCAACTAACACAACATAATTTATTCAATCGTATTGCCTTTATTATTCAAGGTGTTGTGGTTAATATTCAATCGACACTGTGGCTACAATCAGGCTCGACGCCACAAATTGTTCTTAATGTAGCTTCCCAAGCGTGGTGCTTGTTGTTTGGTTTGCTTGCCATTTATTCGATCCTAGATATCGTACTGGAAGTACTACAACGCGCAGCGAAAACAGCTCACCTGCCCCTAAGAGGGATTTTCCAAAGCATCAAATTGATCGCCACCCTACTGATCTCAATAATGATCATTGCGCTACTCATTGGTAAATCACCACTGATCATTCTGAGTGGCTTAGGGGCAATGACTGCGGTCATGATGTTAGTATTTAAAGACCCAATTATGGGACTCGTTGCTGGTATCCAATTATCAGCAAACAATATGGTCAACATCGGCGATTGGCTAGAAATGCCGAAATATGGTGCTGATGGAGCAGTGATTGACATTGGATTGACTACGGTGAAAGTCCGAAATTGGGACAATACCGTGACGACAATCCCAACCTACGCTCTAATTTCTGACTCTTTTAAAAACTGGAAAGGGATGACGGAATCTGGTGGGCGTAGAATCAAACGAAGCCTGCGTATAGACGCCAACAGTATCCATTTTTTGCAATCAGATGAAATTGCCTATCTAGAGAAAGCAAACTTGCTTGAACCTTATATAGATAAAAAAATCTCTGAAATTCAATCATATAATAATTCATTACCCGAAGATAAAGCGGTTCCATTAAATCAGCGACGTTTGACCAATATTGGTACATTTCGCGCTTATATAGAAGCCTACTTACGTTCTCATCCTAATATCCATAAAGGAATGACGATCATGGTTAGGCAGCTAGAATCTGATTCCAATGGTATTCCAATCGAGATTTACGCCTTTACCAATACTACCGTGTGGCTAGAATATGAGCGCATTCAATCGGATATTTTTGATCATATATTCTCTATATTGCCTCAGTTCAATTTACACGTTCATCAGTCACCTACCGGAAATGATGTTCGATTAATAGGCCATTCAACAGTTAAATAGCTAATTAGATGCAACTTATAAATCCTGCTTAATAATTCTAATGCTGTTCCATGACCTTTAGAGGGGGAAACCCCTCTTATACTCCCTATACCACTTTATGGTTATATATAAAATAATATAACGATTGATAACCAAAACAGAACTAAAACTATCTCCTAATCAGAAAAAGTCCTTAAAAATTAAATAAATAAAAACATTTACCATGCTTTTATCATGGTTATTGTTGATGTATATCATGTTAGCAATGGGCTATTTTTTCTAACATATAGGCATACACCTAATACGTTTTTTACATATAGGCAATGTCGATGCATAAAAATAAAATAACACCTAAATTCGCAGAACTGAGCAGGAGGGAGTTTATACAAACCTCCGCAACCGTCGCTGGTGCAGCAGCGGTCGCAGGCTCAATCACTCTGCCTTTTGCTGCTCAAGCAAAAACACCAACCATCATGCCAGATGAAGTCAGCGAAAAAATCAGTTATAGCGCATGCTTAGTTAACTGTGGTAGCCGCTGTCCACTTAAAGTTCACGTAAAAGATGGCGTCATCAGCCGTATCTCGAATGAAACGATGTATGACGACTCAACCCTTGGCGAACACCAAATTCGCCCTTGTCTACGTGGCCGTTCGGTTCGCTGGAAAACATACAATCCCGATCGCTTAAAATACCCAATGGTACGTGTTGGTAAGCGTGGTGAAGGTAAGTTCAAAAAAATCAGTTGGGATGAAGCAACGACTATCATTGCTGAAAAGTTGAAATATACTATTGATAAATATGGTAATGATGCAATTTACTACCAATATGGTTCAGGTTCTACAGGCGCAAACTTACATGGTCGTGCAGCGTGTAAACGTCTACTGAGTTTAACGGGTGGATTCTTAGGTGACTATGGAACATATTCTTATGCTCAGCTAATGGAAATTACACCATATGTATATGGTAGCGTTGAAGAATCTTACTTATCTGAGATTCAAAATTCCGATTTAGTTGTGATGTTTGGTCATAACTTAGCGGAAACTCGTATGTCTGGAGGGGGACAATTCTATGAAACCCTCAATGCCCTTGAAAAGAGCAAAGCCAAAGTTATTATCATTGATCCTCGTCGTACCGATAGCGTAACCACCCTTGGTGCCGAATGGATCCCTATCTATCCAGGTACCGATGCTGCATTAGTTGCTGCTCTGGGTTATGTGATGATCCAAGAAGGCTTAACTGACGAAGAATTCCTGAAAAACTATTGTGTAGGCTGGGATGAATCAACACTTCCAGCATCCGCACCGCGTAATGCATCTTACAAAGATTACATTTTAGGTAACGGTCCTGACGGGATTGCAAAAACACCAGAATGGGCAAGTAAATTAACCGGAATTTCCGTCGCTCGTATCACTCAGTTGGCTCGTGAAATTGGTAATGCACAGCACGCTTGGATCTCACAAGGCTGGGGCTTACAACGTACCGAAAATGGTGAGCAAGCTTGCCGTTCTATCATGATGCTCCCGATTATGTCTGGCAATATCGGTCGCTCAGGTACCAATACTGGTTTATGGGGTAACAGCTTTGCTTATCCTGTAGCTGGATTTGGTTTGCCAAACCCAGTTAAAGCCCTGATCCCAACCTATATGTGGTCAGAAGCCATTGTTCGCGGTAAAGAACTCACTGCAGAAAATGGAGGCATTAAGGGTGTCGATAAGCTGAATAACGACATTAAATTTATGTGGTGCTACTCCAGTAACGTAATTGGTAACCAACACGGCGACTTAAATAAAACCCATGAAATTCTTGCGGATGAATCTAAATGTGAATTTATCCTCGTTTGGGATAACCACGATACCCCGTCAGCAAAATACGCCGATCTATTGTTACCCGATGTGACTACCGTTGAGACTAATGACTTAATCAATAACTCTTACGCAAGTGGGGCTTATCACTATCTGGTTCGTCTGCAAAATGCTATCGACCCATTATGGGAAAACCGCCCTAATTATGATGTATTAGCTGAAATTGCTGAAAAAATGGGTGTCAAAGACCAATTTACTGAAGGTCGCACTTACGCTGAATGGATTGAGTTCTGCTATAACAAGACTCGAGAGAAAATGCCTCATCTGCCTGAATTTAGTGAAACCGATGGCGCGGGTATTATTGACCGTAAATTCCTCAATAGCGCAGAAAATGTAGCATTGAAAAATTTCCGTGATGACCCTGCGACTAATCCATTGAAAACACCATCAGGAAAAATTGAGATCTATTCTGAACAACTGGTTGAACGCGTTAAAAACTGGGAACTCCCAGAAGGTCAGCGTATCCCAGCAATTCCTGAATATTGTGTGAACAAAGAAGGTGTTGAGGCGCAAAATGCGCAACAAAAACATACTTTATTAATGACCGGCTTCCACGATAAAGGCCACGTTCACTCCACTTATTACAACGTGGCAATGCTACGTGAGGCGATCCCACATCAATTCTGGTTGAACCCAATTGATGCTCAACAACGTGGCTTGAAAAATGGCGACCTTGCTGAAATCTTCAATGATCGTGGGCGTCTACAAATTAAAGTGAAAGTGACAGAGCGCGTATTGCCAGGTGTGATTGCTGTTCCTCAAGGTGCATGGCGCGCGTTGAACAGCGAAGGCTTAGATGTTGGTGGTTGTATCAACACTCTGACCTCACATGTCCCTTCCCCTCTGGCGAAAGGTACACCGCAACATACTAACCTTGTTGAAGTCAAACGCGCTTAAGGAGTTAATTGATGAAACAGTATGGATTTTATTTTGACTCCACAAAATGCACTGGCTGTAAAACTTGTCAGGTCAGTTGTAAGGACGAAAAAGATTTAGATTTAGGCCCAAAATTCCGCCGTGTTTATGAGTTTGGTGGTGGTAGTTGGCAAAAACAAGATGGCATCTGGCAGCAGAATGTTTTTAACTACTATTTGTCTATCTCTTGTAATCACTGTTCTAACCCAACATGTGTAGAAGGTTGCCCAACAGGTGCGATGCATAAACGTGCTGAAGATGGTTTAGTGGTCGTTGACCAATCTATCTGTGTCGGTTGCCGTTACTGTGAATTGCGTTGCCCGTATGGCGCCCCACAGTTTGATGAAAAGAAAAAGCTGATGAGCAAATGCGACGGTTGTTATGAACGTGTCGCAAAAGGCATGAAACCTGTTTGTGTAGAGTCTTGCCCACAACGTGCTTTAGACTTCGATGACATTACAGTTCTGCGTGAGTTACACGGCACAGAATGCGGTATTGCACCAATGCCAGATCCTAGCCTGACTAACCCTAATATCGTCATCAAGCCACACAAAGATGCAAAGCCATCCGGTGATAAAAGTGGCGAACTGAAAAACCCTGCGGAGGTCTAATATGCATGAGTTACCACTGGTTTTCTTTACCGTCTTAGGGCAATCCGCTGTCGGTTTATTCTTACTCGCTTATTTAGCACGCAAGATGGGTTCCATCGATGACAAGCAACTCAGAGTTGCGAATATTATCGGTTTCATCATTGTGCTGATTGGCTTAGGTATTGGAGCGCTACACGTTGGGCAACCACTGCGCTTCTTTAATATGCTACTGGGTGTCGGTCGCTCACCGATGAGTAATGAAGCATTTTTAAGTGGTGTATTTGTGGGATGTGCTGCTGCAACGGTATTCTTTACTCATTTTGTGAAACAATCCGTTCTGCGCGAGCTGGCTAACATTGCCACTGTCATTTCGGGCTTAGCTTTTGTTTGGTCAATACCGCAAGTCTATAATATTGCCACTATTGCTAACTGGAATACGGAATATACGACGCTACAAATGTGGGCAACGATGTTTGTGGGCGGCGGAGCATTGGCTATTGTCATTGGTGCTCGTGGTCTAGGTATTGCGGCTTTCCTACTCGGTACCTTAGCTATTTTTGCTAGCCGTGCAGGATATCAAGCATTTTTATCCGAAACAGGTCCAGCATTGAGTGCTGAACAAACTGGTTTCTGGGGCTTCCAAGTCGTGGTTTTAGTGATTGCATTAGCGGCTTTCGTCGGTTTTGCTCTCAAGCAACGTGCGCCTAAAATCCCGTTAGCAACATGTGCAGCCGCGGTATTGTTAGCTGAATTATCCGGTCGTATCGCGTTCTATAACCTGTGGCAAATCACCATGTAAGGTGCTTTATCCCGTGTTATGATTGATGACCAAAGCGCCTGAATTCAGGCGCTTTGTGTTTAACTCTGCTGACGTTCATCTGATAGGTATAATGATGCAAGCTCTCGATACAACACTTTTTCGTATTTTAGGGGCAATGTTTTATTACTCCCCTGAAAGCCAAACTTTTCAAACCCTACAACCTGTGCTTCCTCAGATCCCCACATTACATACATGGGATGATAATGAACAAATAGCGGCGATCTGTGATCAACTCGCTCAGTATTCTCCAGAGACGCTTCTTTATGATTTTTCAGTGCTCTTTGAGGGGCAAGGTACTATGCCAGCACCACCTTGGGGTTCGGTGTATTTATCCCATGATAATATTGTCATGGGAGATTCCACCAGCGCTTATCGCCATTTTCTTATGGGGCAAGGGTTAGTCACCAATACAGGGATCCGTGAGCCAGAAGACCAATTTGGTTTAATGCTCATGGCGATATCCGCATTGGCGGAACAAGGGGAAAATGCGGCCATTATTGAACTATTGGAAAAACATTTATTACCCTGGGCGTACCGCTATTTAGCATTGGTACAACAGAGTCAAACTGAACATCCTTTTTACCCACAAATAGCCCAAATTACTGAACAGTATTTATCCCACTTGCAGCAGCAACTGGAATTACAACCGACCCCTGCGGAGCTGTTCCGCTAACGTTCAGGCTGAAAACATGAGTTTGTAGTACAAAACTACAAACTCATTTTTATGGTCAGTCTCAATTAAAATGAAGAGTTAGGTTGCTGTAAAAAAGCCACTTCCTCTGCTGTTGACGGTCGGTTCAAAATGCCATTTCGATGAGGGTATCGACCAAACTTATCAATAATTGCCTTATGACGCATTTCATAATCCAACGTATTATCATCCCCTAGCATGCGAAATAACTCTACGGCTTGTAAGTGAATAAAGCTGGATTCTGAGTGCATAAATGGCATCAAAATAAATTTGCGCTGTGATAGCGTCAGCATATTGTAATCAGGTTGCTTGATAGCCTCTTGGGCAAGAACTAGCGCCATACCATCTTGAGCAAAGGCTCGTGGCGTGTTTCGCCATAAGTTACGGGAAAATTGGTCAAGAATAATAATTTCAGCCAGACGCCCTCGAATCGATGAACGCCAGTATGCCAGCTCCCCTTGTGATGCTTGTTCACTGAGTGTTTTAAAACGCTTAGCGATGGTTATGTCAAATTTTTCGCTTTTCTCAAACCATTGTTTTGGGGTCGATTCCTCGAACCAAAATGAAAGCACTTCTTCCATGGCATTCATAATGTACCTATCTCTATTATTATTGCGTTATTTCGCTAATCGTAGATAAAAATCATTTAGATTGACAGGATGGGGATCTTAAAACACACATTTACAGACAACTATTTGGTTCTTTTGCGAGCCAAGCCTAAATTAATCGGACTGTTAAAAATAATTCCCCTCTTTTCGCCAATAACCCGCTATAAATAAAACTAATCTGTTTATGATTATCTAATTAGTGAATTAATCAGTAACCACTTGCTAATTAATGTGAAATGTCATTTATCTATCATCCGAATACATACTTTTAATAAATCCGATGTTAGAATTTGACTTATATTTTTCGAATAAAAGACGCTTTTCACCCTATAAAAACGGTGTTAATGAGTCATCTTGGGTCGGCTTCATTCGTGATTAATTGAGAAGGCAATGTAAATGGCAGGACATATGGTACTTATTGGTTGGGCATTATGGGTCAGCCCTTGTGGTTCCGACTCATGCGATGCATTACCTGTTACCGAAACCATTTATACCCAAGAACAGTGTATGAGTAGGAAAGCTTACTTAGAATCTAAGCGCCCTAATCTATTTTTCCTTTGTGGCGAGGTTTACCGCGATAGCGATGAAATTGCCAAAGAAGAAAAAAATGTCGTACCCGCACCAGCCCCACCACTGCGTAATTTGCCTGAACGTGAGGCGCGTTAAAATGAGGTGGCATATAGCCACCTCGTGATGATTTGAGACTAAATAATCTCCGCAATCTTACAATCCGCACTGATAAAATCCCCTTGATTGGCCGCATATTGTAGCTGTCCTGAGCGGTGGGCTATCACTTGAACCTCCATTTTCATCGCTTCCATGACGCCGATAACATCGCCTTCAAGCACTTTATCACCTTGAGGTACTAACCAATTGAATAATATTCCAGAAATGGGAGCATTCACATTATAAGGACTGTTATCGGCAATATGTGCCTCTTGAACAGCGATATTTTGAGTGACTGCCATACCAGAAAATAATTGTGCAGGTAATCCCAATTCACAACGCTTACCATCAATTTCTATAAACGTACGTGTTAAATCTTGATTGACTTGAGGAAGCTGTTTTTTCGCGGGTGGAATTTCCACATTAAATTCGGTCTCAATCCAACGTGTGTGTACCTTGAACTGTTCACAGAAATCATGGTGATCAATGACTGCACGATGAAATGGTAATACAGACGCCACCCCTTCAATGTTGAACTCAGCAAGCGCTCTGCGTGCTCGTACAATCGCTTGCTCACGGGTTGACCCGACCACAATCAATTTAGCCATCAACGAATCAAATGTACCCGGAATGGTGGTTCCCGCAACGACACCACTATCAAGGCGCACTCCCGGACCTGACGGGGCATCAAAGCGAATAATAGTGCCCGGTGTCGGTAAAAAGCCATTGCCTGCATCTTCGGCATTGATTCTAAACTCAAATGCATGGCCTCTGGGTACTGGTGTTTCCAAAATACTGAGTGGCAATCCTTCAGCTATTCGTAGCTGCTCAATAACCAGATCAATTCCCGCGGTTTCTTCAGTGACAGGATGTTCAACTTGTAAGCGAGTGTTAACTTCTAAGAAAGACAACATTCCTTCTTGGCTCAATAAAAATTCGACTGTTCCTGCGCCAACATACCCTGCTTGACGGCATATATCCGTCGATGCGCGTATAATTTGCTGTTCTAATGCATCAGATAAAAACGGTGCCGGTGACTCTTCGACTAACTTTTGATTACGGCGTTGTAAAGAACAATCTCGCGTTCCTACCACCACTACATTACCGTGTGTATCCGCAATCACTTGGGCTTCAATATGACGAGGATTATGCAAAAATTGTTCAATAAAACATTCACCGCGACCAAATGCAGCTGTCGCCTCGCGTACCGCGGAATGGTATAACTCTTCGACTTCGTGCATCTGCCATGCCACTTTTAAACCACGACCTCCCCCACCGAATGCGGCTTTAATCGCGATAGGTAGACCATGCTGGTGAGCAAATTCAACGACTTCACTGGCTTCTTTGACAGGATTTTTAGTTCCAACGACTAACGGAGCGCCCACTTGGAGTGCAATGTGGCGAGCTTGTACTTTATCACCTAAGGTATCGATACTTTCAGGGCTAGGTCCAATCCAAATCAGGCCGGCTTGTTGTACCGCACGAGCAAACTCTGAGCGTTCTGAAAGAAAACCGTACCCCGGATGCACCATTGTCGCCCCTGATTTTTTGGCGATCTCGATTAGTTTCTCAATATTTAAGTAGCTTTGTGCTGGAGTATTACCGCCAAGACCAAAAGCTTCATTAGCCATCGTGACATGCAATGCATCAATATCACTGTCCGCATACACCGCGACAGAAGCAAAACCATAGTCACGACAAGCACGAATAATACGTACCGCAATTTCACCACGGTTAGCAATTAGAACCTTATGTACTGGATTATTTTTATTCGTTTTCATAAGCCTCACGACTCCCTTCAAATTCATTAAATTCATTCAGTGGATTAAAGCGAATTTTGCCATTGACGGGGATTTGTCCCGCTAAATCTAAATGGTATTCGCACACTGATCCAATCACTGGATAGCCACCTGTTAGAGGATGGTCATTCAAAAATAGAACCGGTTGTCCATTCGCGGGCACTTGAATTGCACCAATACAGGTTCCTTCACTGGGTAATTCTTGTAATTTTTCACGCTCTAAGGGAATTTCCCCTGAGAGGCGTAATCCGATACGGTTCGATGCCGCAGTCACTTGCCAGATTTGTTGCTTAAGTAGAGCGAGCGCTGGTTGACTAAACCAATCTGTTCTCGGCCCTAAAATAATATCCAGCACGACCACATCATCCGCCGTTGGATAATCAAATGCAGGAGTTTCATTGAGTGAAATAGCCTGTGTGCAGCTATTTTTTTCGACTGATAATGACTGCCCTACCATTAAAGGAGCTGGACCCACTTGAGCGAGAGTATCAAATGAGCAACTTCCCAAGATAGGAGCCACATGGAAACCACCGCGCACAGCAAAATAGCTACGTACCCCTTTGGTCGGTCGCCCAATGTGGATGACATCCCCTTTTGCCAGATGAACAGATTGATAATTTGCGACGAAATAGCGCTTTCCTTCATCGGTTGTGATTTCTATTGAACATTCGGCTCCCGTCACGGCGACTAATAAATCTTTATTCGCTCGGGCTTTGAATCCCCCTAACGTGATTTCTAATACGGTAGAATCCGAGTGATTACCGACCAAACGATTCGCACTATACAAGGCGGATTTATCCATCGCCCCTGCTTCAGAAATACCTAATGCCGATTGCCCAATACGCCCTAAATCTTGAAAAAGTACCTGTAACCCTGTCGCGAGCACAGTTAAATCATAAGTTTGTGCGTTATCTGCTCGTTTTTTTTCTGGCTGACTTGGTAGGCTATAACTGATGGCACTTTTGGCCTGATCCACAAAATGAACACGATATCCTGCTTGTAGTAAAGCGGGCTCTGAGCGATTAATATCCCAAACGGCGAGATCCGTAATGCCGATCAATTGCCATCCACCGGGGCTAGCTTGTGGATAGACGCTACTGAACTCACCCGCAAGTGCGACTGAACCCGCTGGTATGCGTACACGAGGAGATTGACGACGAGGTACATGTAACTGCGCCTGTTTGGATACCATATAACCAAATCCTGGTGCAAACCCACTAAAGGCAACTTGATATTCATTTTCTGTATGGCGCCGGATCACTTCATCAACTGTAATGCCCAGATATCCCGCCACTTCCGCTAAATCTTCACCATTATAATGCACCGGAATAGTCACTAATTTGCCCGCTTTGTATTCCAAGGCTTCAACATTGCGTTGGGAAATTTGTTGAATTAGCACCTCAACATTAATAATGATCGGGTTATAACGCACAAGAATGGTACGTGCCGCTGTCGTGATTTCATCAATTCCATTAATCGGCATATTAGTCAAAGAATCAGTGAGTGCCATGGTCTGTTCAAGACTGGGTAATTCAACCATAAAAGCTTTTAAATTAACGGGTAAAAAACGCATAGGCACCTCTATACATGATAAGCCGCATCAGGAATATCGGTGATAAACATATACCCCGGAGCATGGCTCAATGCGAAAGGTACCCCCGATTTCATCACTGCGGCTTGAGGCGTGACACCACAAGCCCAAAATACGGGAATTTCACCTTCTTCGATGCGAACCGCATCCCCAAAATCAGGGCACATAATATCGTGAATACCCAGCGACTCCGGAGCACCAATATGTACCGGTGCACCATGTACCGCAGGAAAACGTCCCGAAATACTTACCGCGTCAGCCACTCTATTTGCAGGAATAGGTCGCATTGACACCACCAATTCACCTTCTAACCGTCCTGCTGGACGGCATAATCGATTGGTTTTATACATCGGTACATTGGAGTTATCCGTGATGTGACGAATTTCAATCCCAGCTTCTAACATAGGTGTTTCGAACGTGAAGCTACAACCAATTAAAAATGTCACTAAGTCCGGATGTTGCTGATAAATTTCGGTAGCATCCGTGATTTCATTCACTAATTTTCCGTGCTCCCACACACGATAGCGTGGAATATCAGTACGTAAATCTGCGCCTTCTGCCAATATCGTCTGCCAACTGCCAGCTTCACAAACATCCAATACTGGGCAACTTTTTGGATTACGTTGGGCATAGAGTAAAAAGTCAAAAGCCCAATCTCGTGGTAATGCAATCATATTGGCTTGGGTCATTCCCGGTGCCATACCCGCGGTCGGCTTATCATAACCTTGACGGATGGCGTCTCGCGCTGCTTTTGCTGCTTGAATTGCAGATTTAGAGGCTTTCATTAATTGGCTCATGACCCGCACCTCTTCCCTGTAAATGCACAGACCTTAATACCTTGTTGCTCAAAGATTTCACGTACTTTCTTCGCCATCTCTAGCGCACCGGGGCTATCTCCATGAACACAAATGGAGTCGGCATCAATCGGTGTAAATTTACCATCAATCGAGATAACCCCGCCTTCATTCACCAGTTGTAGCATACGTTCTGCCACGAGTTCCGGGTCATGGAGGACTGCTCCCGTCAGCTTTCTAGAGACCAGTGTGCCATCGTTGTTATAGGCTCTATCAGCAAAAGCTTCCGCGACGACATTTAGCCCTCGACCCTTTGCCCAACCTACTAGCGGGGATCCTGCTAATGCTACCAAGGTTAAATCGCCATCAATGGCTAGTATTCCATCAATTACTGCCATTGCTTGGCGTTGGTCATGAGCGATGGTGTTATACAGTGCACCATGAGGTTTCACATATTCGACTTTCGCTCCCACCGCTTTGGCCAAACCTTGCAAGGCACCAATTTGGTAAATCACATCAGCGATTAGCTCCTCAGAGGCAATATCCATATTGCGACGACCAAAGCCTACTAAATCGGGATATCCCACATGCGCCCCTACAGTGACGCCATTTTTTTTGGCAGAAGCTAAGGTTTTCATGATGCCTTCGGGAGAACCGGCATGAAATCCACACGCGATGTTTGCACTACTTACGATGCTTAGCATCGCTTCATCATTTCCCATCTCCCACTGCCCAAAACTTTCCCCAAGATCGCTATTTAGGTCGATTTGCTTATTCATTATGATCCCTTAGCCTCTTATCGATTTTATTTTAAGTAGTTGAAAATTGCCGTAACGGACATTGCTCCCATGTACCATGTTAAAGCGCAAGTCACTACCCCAGACCACAATAACCAACGCGGGTAATGGTAGCCTGACATCAAGTCCGCTCTTTTCCATGCGATATACACAAAGATACTCAAACCAATCGGTAGGATCAGGCCATTAAAACCACCCGCAAAGACTAATAATGCCGCAGGTGCCGTCCCCATTAAGAGATAAATCGCCAGAGAAACCGCGATAAAGATGATCGTTGAAATGTTACGCTGTCTTTCTGTAATGCTGGATTTGAACGCTTTTAAGAAGCTCATTGAGGTATAAGCTGCGCCAATCACACTGGTGAGTGCTGCCGCCCATAAAATTAAACCGAAGATACGTAAACCATAATTACCCGCTGCCGCTTGGAAGGCTTGGGATGCAGGGTTGGCCGATTTTCCTGAAATATCAATAGTTACGCCACTTGCAACGACACCGAGAATGGCTAAAAACAGTACGTAGCGCATGATCCCAACCACCACGATCCCTTTAGTTGCCGCGCTCGCTACTGCTTGAATATTTTCAACACCCACTTCACCTTTATCTAATAAACGGTGGGCACCCGCATAACAAATATATCCCCCCACCGTACCACCAACAATCGTTGTGATCATCGCAAAATCAACAGTATCTGGCAGGACGCTTTGACGCAACGCTTCACCCACTGGCGGGTTTGATGCAAACATGACAAACAACGTTAAGCCAATCATCACTAAGCCAAGTACGATAATTAGCCGATCAATAAATGTACTGGCCTTTCGGGATGAGAAAATATAGATGGCAAGTAATGCACTGAGTAATCCACCCCATTTAGGATCCAGACCAACTAACGCATTTAGCCCTAACCCTGCGCCAGCAATATTACCGATGTTAAATATTAAACCGCCGAATATGACTAATACCGCGAGCACATAACCGCTTCCCGGAATAGTGGCATTGGCGATATCCGATGAGTGCATTTTTGTTAACGTCACGACGCGCCAAATATTTTGCTGTACTACGAAGTCAATGATGATTGATGCCAAAATACCAAAAGCAAATGCAGCCCCGAGAGTGACGGTAAAGGTTGCTGTTTGAGTGATAAATCCCGGTCCAATTGCTGATGTCGCCATAAGAAAAATAGCGCCAATTAAGGATGAACGACGTTTTTTTACATATTCTGCGGTAGTCGTATTTTCTTGAGCTGCCATACGCATACTCCTCTATGAATTGTTTTTGTAGTTATGAATTTATGTGTGTTGTGCTGATTTATAGAGGCAATTTTCGTGCCATTGTTCTACTAATAGTGAAGATTGTTTATTGATCTGCATTGGATTGTTCAACAATTAATATGAAATGATGAATAAACAATCAATGAAAATCGTTATTGATGATTAAAAAATCAAAGCTTGATCACTTTTTTAACAAGTAACCTCAATTATTAACATTTAATATTCCAATACAGACCCAAACTTGTGCGATGACTGATTCCATTTTTAGATCCATGCCCAAAATAAGTGCATAAAAGGAATCTTGCTGCGATTAACTGAATATGTGAAGATATCTGCCTATCACTCTCATCCACTCAATTAAGCTTGTCTTTATGAAGAAACAGCCTATGGCTCAAACACTGTCAGTCACCATTGCAGAAACTATTCGTCATAAAATTACGATCGGTGAATTAACACCAGGACAGCGTTTATCTGAGGCGATGTTGAGTGAAGAATTAGATATTTCACGCAATACCCTGCGGGAGGTTTTTCGCGTTCTGACTCAGGAAGGATTACTGACTTATGCACCAAATAAGGGCGTTTATGTGTCAGTACCTGATATGGCCGCGATTATCGACATTTACCAAGTTCGCCGATTAATTGAATGTGATGCACTAACCCATGCCTATGCCCTGCATCCCGCAGTGCAAAAAATGAAGCAATCCGTCAGCGAAGCACGCGAACATGAAAAAGTAGAAAATTGGATTGGTGTGGGTACAGCAAATATGAATTTTCATACTGCTATCGTTGAGCTGTCTGACAGTGAACGTCTTATTAAGCTATATCATAATATTGCCGCTGAATTACGGTTAGCTTTCGGTCATTTAAATGATCCAAAAATTCTTTACGCTCCTTATATTGATAAAAACCAAGCTATTTTAGCGTTATTAGATGCAGGGAAAAACCAAGATGCGGCAAATACCTTACGTGAATATCTTGATTTATCTGAGCGTACATTATTAGCTGCATACAAAAGAAGCCAATCACGGTTATAAACCCCACTCTAATTTATCCTCTCTGTTATCTGAATTCTTCCATTTATTTCGATAAATATTTTATTCTTAATATATAAAATCCTGTCTATTTTCACTTTCTTTAATAAATTATATTTAACCATCCTCCTGAGTAATTAACATCTTATTTTATTATCCTCACCGATACATAATAACTTACATATAGAAACAAAATGAAATAACACAGCGATATTAAATAACATTTTTTACATTTTATTATCAATAACCTTTGTAAATAACTCCATTTTCTCGAATAAATGATTGTGGTTTTTCCGAATATTAGTTATAAAAATGCCCATAACAAAAAATACAATGTTAAATATTATTAATATATTTGAGAATTAATCATGACACTAAACAACATCGTTCCAAAAAAAACATTTAAATTTGGCCTAGGATGGCAGATTCTAATCGCTCTCATTTTAGGGGTTATTGTCGGTGCTTTGCTGCATGAAAGTGCAGAATATAAAGATTGGCTAATCCTAAATATTTTATCTCCCGCAGGTAAAATTTTTATTCAATTAATCAAAATGATTGTTGTCCCGATTGTTATATCAACATTAATTGTCGGGATTGCAGGTGTGGGTAATACCAAGCAATTGGGAACATTGGGTTTTAAAACCATTGTTTACTTTGAGATCATAACGACAATAGCTATTATTGTGGGGATCTCTTTTGCTAATATCTTTGAACCTGGTGTCGGTATTGATATGTCTCAACTGACACAAGTTGATATTTCGCAATATGAAAAAACCACTCAAGAAGTTGCAAGTCATCCATCTGGCATTGTAAACACGCTATTATCTCTGGTTCCTAGCAATATATTTGCAGCAATGGCAAGTGGCGATATGCTTCCTGTTATTTTCTTCGCGGTATTATTCGGTTTGGGGCTATCTTCTCTACCTTTAGAAAAAAAACAACCTCTGCTGAATGTTCTACAAACTTTCTCAGAAACCATGTTCCGTGTGACAAATATGATTATGCTGTATGCGCCTGTTGGGGTATTCGCATTAATTTCGGTTACTGTCGCAAATTTTGGCTTTAGCTCATTAATCCCACTACTTAAATTAGTTATTTTGGTTCACTGTGCAATTATCTTCTTTGCTGTTGTTGTGCTGGGACTGGTCGCGCGTTATTGTAAAATCAATATTTTCACACTGATGAGAATACTGAAGGATGAATTATTATTAGCCTATTCCACAGCCAGCTCCGAAACAGTTTTACCGCGGATCATGGATAAGATGGAAAAGTATGGAGCTCCTAAATCAGTTACCAGCTTTGTAATCCCAATTGGTTATTCCTTTAACCTTGATGGCTCCACTCTCTATCAAAGTATCGCTGCCATTTTTATAGCTCAACTATACGGCATAGAGCTTTCTATTGGCCAAGAACTTATTCTGGTATTTACCCTAATGATTACTTCAAAAGGAATAGCTGGTGTACCAGGCGTATCTTTTGTTGTTCTTCTCGCCACGTTAGGTTCGGTTGGGATTCCATTGGAAGGTTTAGCCTTTATTGCGGGCGTGGACCGTATTCTAGATATGGCTCGTACTGCACTCAATGTTGTCGGTAACGCATTAGCCGCATTGGTTGTCGCTAAATGGGAGCATAACTATGATGTGACAAAGGCTCGTGAATATGAAAAGAGTTTAGGATAAATATTTAACCTTTGACTATTAATAGACAGCTTACCTATCATTAAATCTTAAAATCACCTTTCTTAATCATAGAAAGGTGATTTTAAATTATATTCATTAAAAGAGTTAATTTTCTAAAGTAATCATCTTCAATATTAAAGTACTTCGATACTAAAAATAGAAAGTGATTATGAATTAGTAATCATTAAAATATCAATTTTAGTGTATTTTGATAATCAAAAAGATATTGAATAAAAATAGTTTTTACTATTTGTTTTTTTTCATTTACCATTCATCAGCGCAAAAAAATCTCTGCAAACTCTATGCTATTTCTCTTATCGTTTGATGATTTTTAGTACGATAAAAACAGCAAGATTAGACGCTCTAATGGCAAGATTCTCTGTCTGAGGTCTGAGGATTCTTTATAAAATGGCTAAAATTCAACCATAGCTCCATCATAGATAATAATATGCTTAAATTAGTCAAGAACAAAACATCATTTAATACGTTAATTTTATTTTTATTTTTTACTGCCATTCATTATGCAATGGGGTATCACTTCAAAATTTTCTATGTTCTCGCGATGACTGGGCTACTTGTTGTCATTAGTCGCTTTACGATAACCTATAGAATTATTATTTTGTTCTACACAGTGATAGCTTCATTTTACTTACCCGTAGGTTTATTGTACGGCTATCCTGATTATAATATTTTTTCCTCTTTTTATTATACTGACAGTGAAGAAGCGAAAGGTTTCTTAACAAACATAAATTTAAAATATTATGCCCTATCGATTTTGTTATTTGCCTTTGGTGTCTTTGTCTCTCGGCTTAAATTTGAAATAGGTAAAAAAAGCCAATACGCATTTCTAACATTTTTCATTATTATTACAGCAATTTCGCCCATCAAAGCTATGTCGAGTGGAAGCTGGAGGCTACTTTTAACCTCAGGGCTCCCCGAGTTTCGTTTTTTCACTGAAAGTCTTTTCTATTTAGATTATTTAAATCAAGAAAAAAAATCTGTTGAAGGGGACGATACCTTCGTATCTCCAACAGTAAATCCAAAATACAATATTTATGTTGTTGTTATTGGTGAGAGTGCACGTAGAGATTTTATGCATAGCTACGGTTTTCCTCTTGAAAATACACCATTCATGGATAATGCTCCCGGCTATATTTTTAATAATTTTATCTCTGCAGCAGGATCAACAAATTTATCGTTATCCCATACGTTATCAATGTATCCAAAAATGCCTAATAATCTAATAACCTTAGCAAATAAAGCCGGTTTTAAAACATACTGGATATCAAGACAAGGAATTTTTGGTAGACATGATGGCCCAGTAGCTTCGATTGCCAAACGTGCCACTGAAAACCATTTCGTAGGGGGAAGCCAGCTAATAGATGATAATGTTATGTCCCAAGATGCACCGGTTATCCCTAAATTTATCGAATCTCTTAATCAGCCCGGTAAACATAAATTGATCGTTGTACACTTAATTGGAAGCCATTCCCCATTCTGTGAGCGCAGTTTTAATGCCTATGACCAATTTTATAAGAGCGATAAACTATCTTGCTATGTACAGACAATAAAGAATACTGATTTACTGCTTTCACAATTACAAAAAATCCTTGTAAAACAAAACACCTCATGGTCAATGCTCTATTTTTCCGATCATGGCTTATCATTTATTGATAATCAAGAAGACCTCATTCATGGAGATAAAAAGCGTCAAAACTTTGAAATCCCATTCTTTATAACCTCTTCTGATGCAACTCAACAGGAAGTTATTTCTGCTCGACGAAGTGCTTTTAGCTTCTTGAATCTCTTTGCTGAGTGGACGGGTATATCTGAAAAGCATATCAATACTTCATGCAAAATGATTTCCAATCAAGAATGTGATAATCAAAATACAGTTATTAATTTTGATAAAAATACAATGAACTTTGATCAGCTTGATCATGATGATATTCAATAGAAGAAATCAGCAATTTATTCATTGGGGTATATTGCTGGTTTTTATTGACTAAAAATAAGTATTTTTACTTGCTATAAGTTTATTTAAAAAAATATTATGTATTTTTTTAGCAAAATACTATTTCCCTGCTAATCTCAATATTACTCAACTTTTGCATTCCATATATTTAGGTTAGTTGCAATGAATCAGGTCAGACGTTTTCTATTGTTTCTCAAAGTTATTCAACATTTAATGGTTATCTTTTTATTTTCAATGTCATACTTTATGCTGCAAAACTGGCTTCAATAATAAAGGAAAATAAACTATAGGTAATCGTAATCTACTCGATACAAGTAGATATAGAATTCTTTTGTCTAATGATTGATAAATGTATTTTTTAGTATTAAAAATTCAATATTGAGCTATAAAAACCAAATAAAGGAAATTTTAAAGATAAATTATCCTAAATTAAATTATCTCTGTTCTGCTTTATATTTTATATAAAGCACCATTATTATCCTGCACTACGCTAATTCTCATTGGCTCATATACTTTGCAATAACAATTAGTACCTATCATACACCCCGTAATCAGGTTTTTCCCCTCTCATAACTGCTCGTTGTTGCTCATGAACCGCTTCCCTATCCACTCTTTTTTGTTCAGATGAGCGAGAATCTTTATGTGTCTTTGGCCATGCAGACTTATTTGGCTCATATGTAGGCGTGAATGAGCATCCTGTAATAATAGATAAACAAAGTAGTGATATGATTAATTTCATTATTTTTCTAAGCATGAGTAAAAAGAAAAAACCCGTTGCATCTTTCGATGTAACGGGTTCTTATTTGGTGCCGGCTACCGGAGTCGAACTGGTGACCTACTGATTACAAGTCAGTTGCTCTACCAACTGAGCTAAGCCGGCTAATTTGGCGGAGAGATAGAGATTCGAACTCTAGGATGGTTACCCATCGGCGGTTTTCAAGACCGCTGCCTTCGACCGCTCGGCCATCTCTCCATGGGGCGCGATTATGGAGGAATCGCAGGGGCTTGTCTACCCCTGAAAGTAAAAAAATTGCATTTTTTTGTTCATTTGACTAATCTTCACTCAATTGTTCTCTATTTCCCTAAAAAAATGCTAATATCGAGGAGAAATCAGTATTTGCCCGCTGTCTAGGTGTATGATTTTTAATCTAATTAATTCAATTTGCCCGTGGGACTGCGAAGGACTGTATGTACAAACAATCACTATTAAAATCAAATACGCTTTCTCGCATCTTTATTGCGTTTGTTATTCTGCTGGTCGCCACTTTATTCTTATCTTTGTACAACTTTTATCATGCGTGGATGCAAGGTCATCAAACTGCGGTCAATACGCTGGCGAACCGTCTTGCTTATCAAATAGAAGACTACCGTTATCAAGCCAGTCAGATATATAAATTAGCAAATGATAAAAGTGCCCCCGACTCAATGAACGACATCACTGTGACTGAAGTCCGTAATGACATGTATTGGCTAAGTAGCGCCAATCAAACTATTGACTCAGTGGTTTTTGGAATCAATAAGCCGAGTAGTAAAGTGTTAGCATCTAAGCTTGCTAACTATATGGAAATTGTGTGGGGAGCTCGTAACGAGTTTAACTCCATGTATTATTTAAATGGTCAAGATAATACATTAGTGCTGGTCACGACCCATTCTATTTTAAAACCGGAACTACGCTATAAAGAAAGCTATTTAACTCTCACTGCCGAAGACAAGCGTGCTGACATGATTTCTCAATCCACCTTACTGGATCGCCGTGAAATTATCTCTAATGTACAAAAAAATAGCGCTGACAATGTCTACTATTATACTTATCGTTTAGTGTTCAACTCACCGGGGCGACTCAGCAGTGTAATTTCTTTTGATATTTCAGTTAATTCTATTCTGCCATTTACGCTGCAAGGGAATGATGTTTCGCTATCTCAGCGCGCAAATAACTCGACAAATAATGAATCTAGTATGTCCTTAGTGGGAACCAGCGTCGTGTTATCTAAACCTGTTGAAGGAACTAATTACCAAGTTCAATACAATATATCGCTGAGAAATATCATATTCGGTGTGGTCAGCTATAACTTATGGTTGATTGTTTGTATATTCGCAGTGGCATTTTTAGCGATGTTAACGACTGTATTCATCCGTAAGCGCGTGATCTCACCTAATGCGACTATGTTGAATGAGTTAAGATTTAAAGACACACTCAATAACGATATTATTAGCCATATTTCTTACGGAATCCTAGTGTATGACTTTTATACCAACAAGAAAATATTGAGTAATAGCATTGCTAACCAGTTATTTCCATCAATGGACTTAAATCACATCAAGGAAATGGCAACTGAGCACAATGATATTATCCAAGTATCTATTGAAAATAATGTTTATGAGATCATTTTAGTTAATAGTGCAGCCACTGAGAATATCATTCTCTTTATCATTATTGATAAAGATAAAGAGCTTTTGACACAGAAGCGCCAAGAGATGGCAAATCGTGAGTACCAGCGAAATATCCAACTAAGAAAAATCGCATTTGAAAATATTTGCAGTGAGATCTTACCGGCAATCACTCATATTGATCACTCATTCACTTTACTTGCCGATTCCGAACACATCAAAGACAAAGCATCACTCATTGAGATTCAAAATCAGTTCTTCTATATTCATAATTGGTTTAAAAATATTGAATTAATTAATCAGCTCGAAGCTCAGCAGGTAGATTGGAAACAAGAAAAATTCTCTATTAGCCACCTTATTAGCCAGTTTATTAAGCAAAATTTAATACATTTAGGAAGCAAGGGGCTAGGGTTTTACTTTTATAATCGCGTTCACCCTGACTTTTTAATTGAAAGTAGCCCATCCCATTTACGTACACTATTTCAATTAGTCTGGGATTACGCCATTGAAACAACCGCCTTTGGTAAAATTGTTGTTTCTATTGACTACGATGAAGAAAAACATGAAGTTGAAATCAATATTAAAGACAGCGGTATTGGTTTAACCCCTATCGAGTTAAATAACCTACAAAGCCCATTTACTGGACAAATTTTACATACTTCAGTATTTAAACGTTCAGGAATGACTTTTTATCTCTGCAAATTGTTAACTCAAAAAATGCATGGCTCATTTTCGATAAAATCTAGCGAAACCATTGGGACACATTATCAAATCTTGTTGCCTGCATTGATGGATCAGCAAACCAATGAATATCCAGCCCTGCTAGAGGATATTTATATCCGGCTTAATATTCATAATGCAGATAGTGCCCGCATAGTAAAACGAGTCCTAAGTAACTATGGTGCGGAATATCTTGATATACATGAAAGTTCGCCTCATGGAGATTGGGATCTATTACTGACAGACAATGATGAAATTGATTTTAATAACATAATTAAAATTAATGGTAATTTACGTGGGATCCATAAAACTAAGCCAAATTACATCGAGGTTAACTATAACTTTGCAGATGAATTAATTGATGCAATCTCTTTGTTGATAGAAAATTCCGAGCTCGTAGAAGATAACCCTGCATCTCAAGAGATTTTGATGCAGAAAAAACTTATCGAACCGCTTGAAACTAATCATTCAATAGATGAAATTCTTTATAGCTATCATTTAATTCTGTCAAAGAGTGATTATAAAGATTTGTTTATCACAACAGTACCGATAGATATTAATAAACTGTATAATAGTGAAAGTGTTGCGAATTTAACCGAATTAAAAAACACTGCACATCGACTAAAGGGAGTTTTTGCTATGCTTGAATTCGAATATCTTCATCAACTCTGTGAGGATCTAGAACGTTTCATAGCAGATGAAAACGGACTTGAAATAAAAAATTGCATTAGAGAACTGGATGTCTCAGTAAAAAGACTAATGCCAGAAGGTAACCAATAATATGAATAACCTAAATGTCATTGTTGCCGATGATCATCCTATTGTTCTTTTCGGTATTAGAAAGTCGCTTGAACAAATCGAATGGGTGAATATCGTTGGTGAATTTGAAGATTCTACTTCTTTAATTAATAACTTAGCGCGTTTAAATGCTGACGTGCTAGTTACTGATTTGTCTATGCCCGGCGATAAATACGGTGATGGAATTACGTTAATCAAATACATTAAACGCCATTACCCTGACCTTTCTATTATTGTTCTTACCATGAACAATAATCCTGCAATTTTAAGCGCAATTCTTGAGCTCGATATTGAAGGTATCGTTCTGAAACAAGGTGCTCCAGCAGATTTACCAAAAGCACTTGCCGCGTTACAAAAAGGAAAAAAATTCACGCCTGAAAGCGTCAGTAAACTGCTTGAAAAAGTGAATGCAAGTGGTTATGGCGATAAACGTTTATCACCAAAAGAGAGTGAAGTACTGCGTTTATTTGCAGAAGGTTTTTTAGTGACCGAAATCGCGAAAAAACTCAATCGCAGTATTAAAACAATTAGTAGCCAGAAAAAATCTGCGATGCTAAAACTCGGTGTTGAAAATGATATTGCACTGCTTAACTACCTTTCCTCAGTGAGCATTGATAACTCGCCTAGCGAATAAGTTCGTTTTTTTAGATATTCAAATAAAAACCCGAAATCGGGTTTTTATTTTTTTGAATCTATTGGATCTATGCGTTGGGCTTTACGTATTTAACCAACGCCTCTCGAAGTACTCTAATCGACGTTGGTTTAGAGAGACAATCATTCATTCCCGCATCCAGACAACGTTGTTTTTCTTCTGCCATTGCATTCGCTGTCAACGCAACAATAGGCTGGCTAAAACCAGTTTTTCGTAATGCCCCTGAAAGTTGATAACCATCCATATTTGGCATATTCACATCCGACAGAACAATATCTACTTGATGATGCTCCAAATATTTTAGGGCATCTAATCCATCCACCGCGGTTCCCGTACTGAACCCTATACTCGTTAGTTGCTCAACCAGTAACATTCTATTAATTGGGTGGTCATCAACAATGAGAATTTTAAATTCATTTAGCGCTATATCAGTCTCTTGTTTATTCTCATCATTGAATAGCTCTTTTGAATTTTGGGCGACTTTAACAATGATTTTATCAATCAGCATCGGTAATTTGTCTAGCTGATAAGTATTGTAACTCCAATCATTAGGTTGAATTTCAATCAATTCACCCGTATACAAATCAAGTAAACGAATGAGATTTTCTCCCGCAATAGCAACCTCATGTTGATGGTCGGTAATCACTAAATCAACATGTTCGTTGTCTTCAATATGTTGGCTCTCAACCACATTAAAATGGTGGTGTTTCAGTAATCTAATCAAAAAATTCATTAAGAATGTATTTTGACAAGTCACTGCAATACGATAATTTTTTCGATATTCAGGTATAACCTGTTCTAGATATTTTTGTCCGTATAAAGGAATTCGAATCGTAAAGGTACTTCCAAGACCAGCTTGTGAGTTAACCGCAATATCACCATCCATCAAGTTAATCAGTTTTTCACAAATAGCTAAACCGAGTCCTGTACCTTTATGACCATTATTTTGGTCATAAACTTGAAAGAACGGATCAAATAGCTGCATGACTACCGCAGGCGTCATCCCTATCCCAGAATCTTTAATTTCTATTTTAAGGTAATTACTATCCTTCCATACGTGCAACATAACAAAACCAGAGTCAGTAAATTTAATGCTGTTATTCACGATATTAGAGATCACTTGTTGAAGTCGAACAGCATCACTTAGCATTAGATCGGGAATATTAGGTTCAACATAAGAATAGAGTGAAATATGTTTCTTACTTGCTAAAGGAACGTAATTTGCCAAAACAAAAGCAAAAACATCTCGACAATTGAATGATTTATTTTCTATTTTTAGCTGTTCGGATTCAATTTTCGAAAAATCGAGAATATCACTAATAATTTGTAGCAATAATGACGATGAGTTGTCCATTGTAGAAACAAGCCTCACCGCTTTATCTGATAAGTCATAGCGTTGTAATAACTCAATATTACCGATGATCCCATACAATGGTGTTCTTAGTTCATGACTAACTGTAGCTAAGAACATAGATTTTGCTTGGTTCGCTTGTTCCGCGGCATCAGCGACATCCTGCAAAGATTTCTCCATTTGTACACGTATGCTGATATCAATCAGCACACAAATAGCGACATCTTCATTTTGGTAACGAGAGTTCACGAAACTAATTTGTAAGTGTGTTCCGCTGGTTGTCACAACATCAATATAGTTACTAGATTTTTGACGAATAATACTGAGTATTCGCTGTTTATCTTCATCATTCAGCAATCGAAAATAGTTATGAGCCAACTCATTACTAAGAATATTCCCACCATCACTAAGTCTTAAAATAATGATCCCTACAGGAGCGGATGCCACAATTTTGTGGTTAAACTGCTCATGTTCTTCGAGACGAATTGCCGTATTTTCTGCTGGCTCCAACATTTTTCTTTCTAATAACCAAATAAGAAAGAAAATGAGTCCGCCAGAGAAAACATTAAGAAATATTGCATAAAATATTGAATTTTTTATGTTTTCAATGAGATGGGATGTTGATATAGAATAAATCACAGTGAGCTGAGAAGGCACTAAACGTTTTTTAAAGAATAGTTTTGTATAATCAGAATTAAAACCAAAATAATTTTGCTCACTCGCCACTAATAATGGAGAGGCTTTAATATTCGCATCAGATGAACTAAATAGGATCGGTTGGTTCGATGAGTTCACGATCATAATATCGACCGCTTTATTATTACGCAAATTAAACTGGTTTAAATTAATGGCTCTCTCAACACCAATAAAACCGACCAATAGATTTCTACTATAGATTGGCATCAAAACATAAATTTGACCATTATCAGACTGAGCGCCATGCGCAATGGCATATAAATTATGCTCTTGCCCCTGCATCTTGAATGCTTTATAAGAGCGCGTCGTCTCATATGCAATTCGTTTTAAACCTTCAAGATCAGTCACTGCAGAGCGTGTTGGGTAATCCATCATGCATTGGCTAATTGTTCCTGTAATGAACACGTGATTAAGCCCTTGAGGAGCACCAATACTGTCTTTCCAAAAGTAGTTTAATTGCTCAAAAGCTGCTAAATAATTTTTAGTATTTTTTTTGAAACTTTCACAATCAGCAGTAGGTATCAGGGGATAAAGGTTATACGACGTTGATGTAGGCATCGAGATTGATTCAGGTTGTACATCTATTTTCTGCTGATACTCTTCATACTTTACCTTTTGCTGCTCTGTCATTGAATGGATCAGACGCAACGTAGTACTGGTTTGCTGGATGTAGGTTTGTAGATTATCGTAACCGGAATGGAATTGTTGGCGTAAATCAGATTTGCTTTCGTTAAACTGCATATAGAGAAAGAATAGCGTGATAAATAACCCCATTCCCCATAACATTAAGCCGAGGACACGAAAAAGATCTCGAGATAGTCTAAGGGATGTTTTAAACGAGGGTAAGTATCTCAATCTGTTACCTGCAAGTACAGTCTCACTGACACTGAGTATACTCGATTAATTAAATGAAAAGCGATAAACAATAAATTATAGATATTTTATCTAGTGTAAATATAGAAAAACGGGCGGAAAACCGCCCGTAAAACAAAGTATTAAATAACTATTCTTCGTTATTTGTCTCGTTGTCAACGTTTACATCATCAGCATCTTCTTGATCGTTGCTGTCATTGTCATCGTCTTCAGTTTCCGCAACACGCTGCAAGCCAACCACTTTTTCATCTTCGGCTGTTCTAATCAAGGTAACACCTTGAGTATTACGCCCGACAACACTAACTTCAGAAACACGGGTACGTACTAGTGTTCCAGCATCAGTAATCATCATGATTTGGTCAGTATCTTCAACTTGAATTGCCCCTACCACGTGACCATTACGCTCACTGACTTTGATAGAGATAACCCCTTGAGTTGCACGAGATTTTGTTGGGTATTCTGCTTCTTCTGTACGCTTACCATAGCCATTTTCAGTGACGGTCAAAATATGGCCTTCCCCACGAGGAATAATTAAGGAGACAACTTTATCGTCATCCATTAATTTAATACCACGTACGCCGGTCGCAGTACGACCCATGGCACGAACAGCGTCTTCAGCAAAACGAACCACTTTACCTTGAGCAGAGAACAACATGACTTCATTGCTACCATTGGTCAAATCAACACCAATCAGTTCATCACCCTCATTTAAGTTAACCGCGATAATCCCGGCACTTCTTGGGCGGCTGAAATCTTGCAGAGGTGTTTTCTTAACTGTACCACTAGCGGTAGCCATAAATACATAGTAGCCCTCTTCGTATTCACGAACAGGTAAGATTGCGGTGATACGCTCGTCTTGTTCTAAAGGTAATAAGTTAACAATTGGACGACCACGAGCCCCACGGCTAGCTTCCGGCAATTGATAGACTTTCATCCAATACAAACGACCACGACTCGAGAAGCACAGAATAGTGTCATGAGTGTTGGCGACCAATAGACGCTCAATAAAGTCTTCTTCTTTAATACGTGCTGCTGACTTACCTTTACCACCACGGCGCTGTGCTTCGTAATCAGACAGAGGCTGATACTTCACATAACCTTGGTGAGAAAGCGTCACAACCACATCTTCTTGGTTGATCAGATCTTCAATATTAATGTCAGCTGTATTTTCAGTAATCTCCGTACGACGAGCGTCGTTATAGACATTACGAATCGCTTCTAATTCTTCACGAATAACTTCCATCAAACGATCAGGGCTACGTAAAATAAACAGTAACTCTTCAATTTGCTTCAGAAGGTCACGGTATTCTTCAAGCAGTTTTTCATGCTCAAGACCCGTTAGTTTTTGTAAACGTAAATCCAAAATTGCTTGCGCTTGCTGCTCAGTCAGGAAATATTCTCCATTATGAACACCATATTGTGGCTCTAACCATTCTGGACGCGCAGCATCATCGCCCGCACGTTCCAGCATTGCTGCCACAGTACCCAGCGCCCAAGAACGCGAAATTAAACCAGCTTTAGCTTCTGCAGGTGTTGGCGCTTTACGAATCAGCTCGATAATTGGGTCGATATTTGCCAGCGCAACGGCCAATGCTTCAAGGATATGAGCACGGTCACGGGCTTTGCGTAATTCAAAAATAGTACGGCGCGTAACAACTTCACGACGATGGCGAACAAACGCTGCGATAATATCTTTCAGATTCAGAATTTTTGGTTGGCCTTGATGTAAAGCCACCATGTTGATACCAAAAGAAACTTGCAGTTGAGTCAGTGAATACAAGTTATTCAGGACAACTTCACCCACCGCATCACGTTTTATTTCAATCACAATACGCATACCGTCTTTATCAGACTCGTCACGTAATGCACTGATACCTTCAACGCGTTTTTCTTTAACTAATTCAGCAATTTTTTCAATCAAGCGAGCTTTGTTCACCTGATATGGAATTTCACTGACGATGATGGTTTCGCGACCATTTTTCTCATCGACTTCGACTTCAGCACGGGCACGGATATATACCTTTCCGCGACCAGTACGATAAGCATCAATAATACCACGACGTCCATTGATGATAGCGGCAGTCGGGAAATCAGGTCCCGGAATGTGCTCCATCAAGCCTTCGATGCTAATGTCTTCATCTTCTATATAGGCTAAGCAACCATTAATCACTTCACCTAAGTTGTGAGGAGGAATATTGGTTGCCATCCCGACAGCGATACCCGAAGAACCATTGACCAAAAGGTTAGGAATTCGTGTTGGCATTACTGCAGGAATTTGCTCTGTACCATCATAGTTAGGCACAAAGTCTACGGTTTCTTTTTCTAGGTCAGCCAGCATTTCATGGGCAATTTTCGCCATACGAATTTCCGTATAACGCATTGCAGCTGCGGAGTCTCCGTCAACTGAACCAAAGTTCCCCTGACCATCTACCAGCATGTAACGCATAGAGAAAGGCTGTGCGAGACGAACAATCGTCTCATAAACAGCGCTGTCGCCATGTGGATGGTATTTACCGATGACGTCCCCGACGATACGGGCAGACTTTTTATAGGGTTTATTCCAATCATTTCCCAGTACATTCATCGCGAATAACACTCGGCGGTGTACTGGCTTCAGTCCATCTCGAACATCTGGAAGAGCACGGCCGACGATAACGGACATTGCATAATCCAAATATGAGCTTTTCAGCTCTTCTTCGATATTGACTGGGGTGATTTCTCTGGCAATCTCGCTCATGGAACCACTGTCCCTCATAACTTCAGATTCAAAGAGTAAACTATACCACAACTCCCCTACTTAATTAAGAGATAAGAGAAGTGAGTATTTGTCTTTCAAGCTATGTATAATAGCGGAAAAATGAGTTTATGTGTCCGATACTTGTAGAATAATCAAGTAATAGTCTCGAAAAGATTCTATGATTGGTCACAATCGCAGTAAATTAACTTACGGGCAGCTATCGCTCCATTACTAATACCTCTCTATATCATCTGTAACGTGTATGAACACGAGCAATTAAATATAGTTCATCGGGTAAAATTTGGTAATGCGGGGATAGATATCGATATAGGAGCTCCTGACATGAACGATACCCAAGACCAAACGTATTTAAACGTCGATAAACAAGAGATTGAAAAATTTGAATCGATCGCGTCGCGTTGGTGGGATCTTGAAGGTGAATTTGCACCATTACATCGTATCAATCCGCTGCGCTTGGGTTATATCATGCAACGCGTAGAAGGTATTTTCGGCAAGAAAATCCTCGATGTCGGTTGCGGTGGTGGAATTTTATCTGAAAGCATGGCAAGAGAAGGCGCAGAAGTCACAGGTTTAGATATGGGGGCCGACCCTCTAATGGTTGCCCGCTTACATTCGCTAGAATCAGGCATTCCAGTAGAATATGTCCAAGAAACAGTGGAACAACACGCAGATAAATATCCTCAAACCTACGATATTGTGACCTGTATGGAAATGTTAGAACACGTTCCAGACCCACAATCCGTGGTGAGAGCGTGTGCCAAATTAGTGAAACCCGGTGGTCACGTTATTTTTTCTACTATTAATCGAAACAAAAAAGCCTGGTTAATGGCGGTAGTCGGTGCGGAATATGTCATGAAGATGGTTCCTAAAGGCACTCATGATGCGAAAAAATTTATCCGCCCATCAGAACTAATTGGTTGGGTAGACAGAACACCATTAAAAGATAAACATATCATAGGGTTACATTACAATCCTATCACAGATAAATTTTGGTTAGGTCCAAACGTAGATGTAAACTATATGCTGCATACCATCAGCGAATAAATAGCAAGCGGTACGTTTAAGAAAGCAGCAAACGATCTCAACTTTACAAAATAATTTTGACCAGTATGTCGGTAACGCAATTTTTAGTAACTCCTCTTCTCATGCAGCTTACCGACATGATCAATTTTCTTATCCAACCTGTTATCCACAAGATCCATCAAATTTGTACACTTGATAAAATCGCATATTAACATTATCTTGTTATTGTATTCTTAATAAACTACTACATATAGTGGTAATCCTAGAATTGACATACAAGTCTCATGATCCTACATCATGAGCTTTTTTACGTTTAGGGTCTGCTATTTGTAATCCAACCAAGGTGTACTTGCTCATGAACCAGAGTCTGTTAGTCACAAAACGTGATGGACATAAAGAACGCATTGACCTCGACAAAATCCATAAAGTGATTGCTTGGGCGGCGGAAGGTCTTAATAACGTATCAGTATCTCTCGTAGAGTTACGTTCTCAGATTCAGTTTTATGATGGGATCAGAACCTCTGATATCCACGAAACCATGATCAAAGCCGCTGCTGACTTAATTACTGGCGATACTCCTGATTATCAGTATCTTGCTGCGCGTCTCGCGATTTTTAACCTACGCAAAAAAGCCTATGGTCAGTTTGAGCCACCAAAATTATACACACATGTAAAACGCCTTGTTGAAATGGGCAAGTATGATAAGCATTTGCTGGAAGACTACTCAGAAGCAGATTTCGAGCAAATGGATGGTTTTATTGACCATTGGCGTGATATGAATTTTTCCTATGCCGCGGTTAAACAGCTTGAAGGAAAATATTTAGTTCAAAACCGTGTTACCGGTGAAATCTACGAAAGCGCACAATTTTTATATATTCTGGTTGCGGCTTGCCTATTCTCTCATTATCCAAAAGAGACTCGTTTAGATTATATCCGTCGTTTCTATGATGCGGTTTCTACTTTTAAAATTTCACTACCAACGCCAATTATGGCGGGGGTACGTACACCAACTCGTCAATTCAGTTCTTGTGTACTAATTGAGTGTGGTGACAGTTTAGATTCTATCAATGCGACCTCTAGCGCGATTGTGAAATACGTATCTCAACGTGCAGGGATTGGTGTAAATGCCGGTCGTATTCGTGCACTGGGTAGCCCAATCCGTGGTGGTGAAGCATTCCACACGGGCTGTATTCCATTCTATAAACATTTCCAAACCGCGGTAAAATCTTGCTCTCAAGGCGGTGTCCGTGGTGGTGCAGCGACCCTATTTTACCCAATTTGGCACTTAGAAGTTGAAAGCTTGCTGGTTCTGAAAAACAACCGAGGTGTTGAAGGTAACCGTGTACGTCATATGGACTACGGTGTACAACTCAACAAACTGATGTATGAACGACTGATCAAAAACCAAGATATCACCCTATTCAGCCCATCTGATGTCCCAGGTTTGTATGATGCTTTCTTTGCAGATCAAGACGAGTTTGAACGCCTATATGTTCAGTATGAGCAAGATGAAAACATTCGTAAATCCAGCGTTAAAGCGGTTGAGCTGTTCTCATTAATGATGCAAGAACGTGCATCGACAGGTCGTATTTATATTCAGAACGTTGACCACTGTAATACACACAGCCCATTTGATCCGCAGGTTGCCCCTGTTCGTCAATCTAACCTGTGTTTAGAAATCGCACTACCAACTAAGCCATTGAATAACATCAATGATGAAGAAGGTGAAATTGCACTGTGTACACTTTCGGCCTTTAACTTAGGGGCGATTAACAGCTTAGATGAGTTAGAAGAGCTAGCGGTTCTCGCAGTTCGTGCGTTAGATGCACTGCTCGATTATCAAGACTACCCAATCCCAGCGGCGCAAAAAGGCTCGATGGGTCGTCGTACTCTTGGTGTGGGTGTGATCAACTACGCCTATTACTTAGCAAAACACGGTGTACGTTACTCTGACGGTAGCGCAAATAATCTTACCCATAAAACATTTGAAGCTATCCAATATTACTTATTGAAAGCCTCTAATGAGTTAGCGAAAGAGCAAGGCGCATGCCCGTGGTTCAATGAAACCACTTATGCACAAGGCGTATTACCTATCGACACTTACAAACGTGAGCTCGATAAATTAACTGACGAACCACTGCATTATGATTGGGAAACTCTGCGTAAAGAGATCCAACAATACGGCCTGCGCAATTCTACGCTATCGGCTTTAATGCCTTCAGAGACTTCGTCTCAGATTTCGAATGCGACCAATGGTATCGAACCACCTCGTGGCTACGTCAGCATTAAAGCATCCAAAGATGGTATCTTGCGCCAAGTGGTTCCTGATTATGAAAATTTAAAAGGTGCTTATGAGTTGTTATGGCAGATGCCATCGAATAACGGCTATTTGCAACTCGTTGGGATCATGCAGAAATTTATCGATCAGTCGATCTCTGCCAATACAAATTATGACCCAACGCGTTTCCCAAGTGGCAAAGTACCAATGAATCAATTACTAAAAGATTTATTGCTCGCCTATAAGTTTGGTGTCAAAACACTTTACTACCACAATACTCGCGATGGCGCGGAAGATGTTCAGGGTGACCTGGAAGAAGTTGTTGAGTCTGCTGATTCCGATTGTGAAGGCGGCGCGTGTAAAATTTAATAGGGATGGTTATGTCACATACATACACTATTTTTTCTCAAAAAAAGAATGACCAATTACAGGAGCCGATGTTTTTCGGCCAACCTGTTAACGTGGCGCGTTTTGATCAGCAAAAGTATCCTATTTTTGAAAAACTGATTGAAAAGCAACTTTCATTTTTCTGGCGTCCAGAAGAAGTTGACGTGTCTCGCGACCGTATCGACTACAACGCTCTGCCAGATCATGAAAAACATATTTTCATTAGTAACCTGAAATACCAAACGCTGCTTGATTCTATTCAAGGCCGCAGCCCTAACGTGGCATTCTTGCCACTGATTTCAATCCCTGAGCTAGAAACTTGGGTTGAAACTTGGTCATTCTCAGAAACTATCCATTCGCGATCGTATACGCATATTATTCGTAATATCGTGAATGATCCGGCGATTATCTTTGACGATATCGTTGAAAATGAAGAAATTCTGAAGCGTGCAAAAGATATTTCTGCGTACTATGACAAACTGATTGAAATGACAAACTATTACCATATGTTTGGTGAAGGGACGCATACTTTTGGTGGCAAACAAATCGTTGTTTCATTGCGCGAATTGAAAAAACAACTTTACCTGTGCTTAATGAGTGTCAATGCACTTGAAGCCATCCGTTTCTATGTCAGTTTTGCATGCTCCTTTGCATTCGCTGAACGTGAGTTAATGGAAGGTAACGCCAAAATTATCAAGCTGATTGCACGCGATGAAGCGCTACATTTAACGGGCACTCAACATATGTTGAATCTGCTACGTTCAGGTCAAGACGACCCTGAAATGGCAGAAATTGCTGCTGAATGTGAAGAGCAATGTTATCAACTCTTCGTTGATGCTGCTGAGCAAGAAAAAGAGTGGGCTGAATACCTATTCAGTGAAGGCTCAATGATTGGTCTAAACAAAGAAATTCTATGCCAATATGTGGAATATATCACCAATATCCGCATGCAAGCGGTAGGTCTGAAACTGCCATTTGAAGCACGTTCAAATCCAATTCCATGGATCAATGCATGGTTAGTATCGGATAACGTCCAAGTGGCACCACAAGAAGTGGAAGTTAGCTCTTATTTAGTCGGTCAGATTGACGCTGAAGTTAACACCGATGACTTGAGTGATTTCGAACTGTAATATGGCTAGTCATAAAATCACCCTGCGTCTTACGCAGGGTGTGCAAGTCCCCTACCACACAGAAGTTCATTCCAGCTTATTGGAAGCGCTAGAAGATAGCCGCGTTGCTGTCGAGTATCAATGCCGTGAAGGGTATTGTGGCTCGTGTCGCGTAACATTATTAAAGGGAAAGGTTGGATACAAACAGAAGCCTTTAGCCTATGTTCAAGAGGGTGAGATCTTACCCTGTTGCTGCCATCCGCTTTCCGATATTGAAATCGAGTAGCGGCGCGAGTCATACTGTATATCTAACAATAAAAAGCGATTGCTTTGATGACTCGAGCAATCGCTTTTTGCTTATAAACTTTTTGCTTATAAACTTTTTGCTTATAAAATAATGCCCTAAATAATTCGAGTTGCAGGTAGGCAGCAAACGAAGATAGTCGGGGAGCATACACAAGTATGTGACCCGACTAGCTAAGAGCAGCTAACACCCCTGTACCTTGAAGTATGACGGGTATTTTTATAAATAACCGTACAACGCAGCAAACACCCAACCAAACACACAGGATACACCCACTCCAATTAAGCCTGGCAGGATAAAGCTATGGTTGATAACAAACTTACCAATGCGCGTGGTTCCTGAACGGTCAAACTGAATTGCAGCAAGATCACTCGGGTAAGTCGGCAGAATATAGTAACCATAACAAGCAGGCGCAGATGCAATAATATAAGCAGGATCAACACCAATACCCAGTGCGATTGGTACTACCGCCGCTAAAGCCGCCGCCTGTGAGTTCACAAATTTAGATACTAACAGTAAAACAACCGCATAAGCCCAAGGGAAATCCTTCACCAAAGTCCCTAACGTTCCTTTGATTTCATCCATATGAGCACCGAACATGGTTTCTGCCATCCATGCGATACCGTATACCGCAACAATAGCTATCATCCCTGAACGGAAAACTTCGTTTTTAGAAATCTGTCCTGGATTGGTTTTACAGATAATAATAATCAGCGCACCCGCTAATAACATAAACATCTGAATCACCAAGACCATAGACAACGGCTTACCGTTAATTAATGGTCTTAACTCAGAGAATGCACCAAGCAAAGCAACAACAACAATGGATGCTAAAAAGATCCACATTGCCACCCAGTTAATTTTAGGCAGCTTTTTATCCAGTAGCGTAACCGTCTCACCATAAACATAATCATGGTTTTCTGGAACAGAAATAAACTCTTGGAATACTGGGTCCTTATCGAGATCTTTACCTCTAAACCAACTGAAAATACCAATGGCTAAGATACCAAGTAATGTCGATGGAATAGTAATTGCCAGAAGATCTAAGAACTCCAGAGATTTACCATTGATTGAAACCCCATTAAGCATCGCAACTAATGACACAACAGCTACGGATACTGGGCTAGCAATAATCCCCATCTGCGCACCAATACTACTCGCCGCCATTGGTCTTTCTGGACGAATATTATTCTTGATTGCGGCATCATAGATAATTGGCAAAATGGTGTACACCACATGCCCGGTACCACACAAAATGGTTAAGATACAGGTTACGAAAGGTGCCACAATAGAAATGTATTTTGGGTTTTTACGCAGTAAACGTTCTGCAATTTGTAGCATAACGTCTAAACCGCCTGATGCTTGTAACGTTGCTGATGCTGCAACAACAGCGATGATAACAAGCATAACATCAACAGGCGGTTTTCCCGGCGGTATACCAAACCCGAAAACGAGGATCACCAGACCCACACCACCTAACAGCCCGAGTGCCATCCCCCCTTTCCTTGCTCCGTAGAACAAGCAAACGAGAATAATGGCGAGTTGAATAATAAAATCCATAAAACCATCCTTTAATTATATATTTATATGTTTCCTACATTATCTAGATGGTCTTAATATATTAATTTGATTTATATTAATTAAAACATTAATATTTTTTTATTTTTTTACACAACTTTAAATCCACATCACAATAATTTACCTTAGTTACTGCTACCCTGTGAAATTAATTGCTTTTTTGCAATAAAATCATATAAATACACCATATATTTTAACATTTCCCCTCATTAAATTTCACTTACCATTTTATTATCAAACTCAATTTATGTTCAATTTCACGATATTTCATCAATATGGGATCATTTAAACATTAGGGAAATTATTAACTAAAATAGACTGTAATCTATTATTTACAGCACCTGTAATTAAGATTTGACAGAATAATCTCAATCGCATAACCTGCTCAAATTATTAATAACTCGAATTCAATCAGAGGAATTTGTGAAGAATCGTACCCTTGGCAGTATTTTGATCGTTGCGGGAACAACAATTGGTGCAGGGATGTTGGCTATGCCACTAGCTGCTGCTGGTGTAGGTTTTACTGCTATTGTCTGTTTATTAGTTGGCTTATGGATGCTAATGAGTTACACCTCATTGCTGCTAGTCGAGGTTTATCAGCATAACCCTGCAAACATGGGGCTTGGTACTGTCGCCAAAAAATATTTAGGTCCTGTTGGGCAAGTTGTCACTGGCTTAAGTATGTTGCTCCTAATGTATGCACTGACAACAGCATATATCGGTGGTGCCGGCGTACTTATCTCTGATAGCTTATCGTCTTGGTGGGGTGTTACTGTTTCCACTGAAACTGCCATTGTTATGTTCACTATAGTCGGTGGCGCAATTGTCTGTGTAGGGACTCACTCTGTCGACTTTATCAACCGTATCCTCTTTACCGCTAAAACTATTTTTTTAGTGATCATGCTTGCCGTCATGATGCCCCATGCCGAGGCGGTTAACTTAAGCACTCTGCCACTAGAAAAAGGTCTTATATTAGCCGCCGTTCCTGTTATTTTTACCTCTTTTGGCTTCCATGGCAGTGTTCCGAGCTTAGTGAATTATATGAATGGTGATGTACGTAAGTTACGTATCATTTTCATTACAGGTAGTGCAATCCCCCTTGTCGCTTATATTTTATGGCAGATTGCAACGTTAGGGGCTATCCCATCAGAGACCTTTATGGGAATTCTAGCTCAATCATCGGGATTAAATGGTTTGCTCATCGCTATTCGAGATGTGGTTGCAACACCAAGAGTCAATATGGCGGTTGCTCTATTCATGGATTTAGCCTTAGCGACTTCTTTCTTAGGCGTTGCCCTAGGGTTATTTGACTATCTTGCTGACTTATTTAAGCGTAGTAATAATTTTATTGGTCGATCTCAAACTACATTACTGACATTTGTACCACCATTACTCGCCGCACTATTCTTCAGCAGCTTTGTACAGGCTTTAACTTATGCCGCTGTAGCATTATCTGTCTTAGCATTAATCATGCCAGCACTGTTAACGATGCGAGTACGTAAGTTAGAAGCTCCCGGTATTTACCGCGTCAAAGGCGGCACTCCAATCCTAAGCTTAGTTCTGCTGTGTGGTATCGCGGTCATCGCCATCCAGTTCTCGATTGTAGCCGGCTTCCTACCTAACGTAGGTTAATCCTCACCACAATTTCACGCATAAAAAAACACCCCAATATGGGGTGTTTTTGTTTTGACGTGTTTTTTTCTATTTTTGAAAAATACATTTCCGCCATTTTTCAAAACATAACGAGCACTAGCGTTATTCTCTAAATAGTTTGAATTGTGGCTAGGCGGCAAACGAGGATATCTTGGGGAGCATACATGAGTATGTGACCCGAGTAGCCGAGTGCGGTCAACAACGCCACAAATCAAAATATGACGAGAATATTAGAATGAGAGGCCGGCGCCCACATACCACCCATCTGCAAGTTTCTCATTACGATCATCATGAGCACCTTTCATCTCAATTAAGCGGTAACCCGCATCAACTGACAGTGGCTTGAAGACCGTAAAACGCGCACCTGCTTTCGCTTCGGTATAAGATTTGCTGCCAGAAGTCAGTGATTCCGGTGCACCATACGCTTCACCGTATAAATTTAATGATGGCAGGACTTGCCAGCTTAAACCACCACCTAATGCTGCCGCCGCGCCATCATTACCATCTTTAGGCGACAAATATAATGCTTTCCCTCCAACATAGGCGTTGAAAGGACCTAAAGGTAGTCCAAATGTGGCACCTAAACTTCCTAGTTGACCATTATGATCACTACGAGCCCATGAACCATTAAATGCTAAACCAGAACCTTGTGTACCAAAACCACCATTCAGCTCAGTAAAATGTTCACCAGCAGTAAAATCAGCAGAAATTGCCTGCGCTGCACCCATATAGAATGCAGAAGTTGCCGCAACAAGTAATAGAACTTTGCGCATTGTTATATCCTTTGTTATTTGAATTAAAACTATCAGGGTGATGGTACGTGATTTAGCGCATCGACTCAGTATTTTTTGCTTAAATTTACGTTAACGGTAGTTTACAAAGCACGATAAGTGTAATTTCACCCTATTTTCATATAGTAAGATAAAAAATGCATTTTTTCTTACTCTACATTGTCTCCAAACGATTGCAGTAATTGGCGACTCTGATTAGATTATTAATTACATGCTCATTATACTAGTCACCAAGCTTATTATAGAAACGAAGTCATATTTTACAAATATTCAGCTAATTAGTTATTTTTTAGTAGTTTATAACTCTAAATATTCTGGGAGTATTATGATGAAGAAAAAAGGTCTAACTACCGCGTTTGGCGCCCCTGTTGCAGACAATAACAACGTAATGACGGCGGGTAAACGTGGTCCAATGTTGCTGCAAGACGTTTGGTTTTTAGAAAAACTGGCACATTTTGATCGTGAAGTTATCCCTGAACGCCGTATGCATGCTAAAGGTTCCGGTGCTTTTGGTACATTCACAGTAACCCACGATATAACCCGTTATACTCGTGCAAAACTGTTCAGTGAAATTGGCAAAAAAACTGACTTATTTGTTCGTTTCTCTACCGTTGCAGGCGAACGCGGTGCTGCGGATGCAGAACGCGATATTCGTGGTTTTGCCATGAAATTTTATACTGAGGAAGGCAACTGGGACATGGTGGGTAACAATACCCCAGTATTCTATCTGCGCGACCCATTAAAATTCCCTGACTTAAACCACGTTGTAAAACGCTGTCCTTATACAAATATGCGTAGTGCAGCATATAAGTGGGATTTTTTCTCGCACTTACCCGAAGCTTTGCACCAATTAACTATTGACGTCAGCGATCGTGGCTTACCAAAAAGCTACCGCTTTATGCATGGATTTGGTAGCCATACCTACAGCTTTATCAATGCCAACAACGAGCGTTTCTGGGTTAAATTCCACTTCCGCAGCCAACAAGGTATTAAAAACTTGATGGATGACGAAGCTCAAGAGCTGATTGGTAAGGATCGTGAAAGCTCACAACGCGATCTCTTTGAAGCCATTGAAAAAGGTGACTATCCTCGTTGGAATCTTCAAATTCAGATTATGCCGGAAAAAGAAGCATCTACTGTTCCTTATAATCCGTTTGATTTAACTAAAGTTTGGCCACACAAAGATTACCCATTAATCGATGTTGGATATTTTGAATTGAATCGCAATCCAGCAAACTATTTCTCTGATGTTGAACAAGCTGCATTTGCGCCTACAAATATCGTACCGGGTATTGGTTTCTCCCCAGACAAAATGCTGCAAGGTCGCTTATTCTCTTATGGTGATACCCAGCGTTACCGCTTAGGTGTTAATCACTATCAAATCCCTGTCAATGCGCCACGCTGTCCATTCCATAATTACCATCGTGATGGTGCAATGCGAGTTGACGGGAACAGTAGTAATACCGTCACTTATGAGCCGAACAGTGCGGGAATGTTCCAAGAGCAGCCAGACTACAGCGAACCGCCATTATCCCTAGAAGGTGCCGCTGATCATTGGAATCATCGTGAAGATGAAGATTACTTCAGCCAGCCTAGGGCGCTGTATGAGTTGTTAGATGATGCAGAACATCAGCGTATGTTCCAACGTTTAGCAGGCGAGTTAATTGAAGCATCAGAAGAAACTCAGAAACGTCAAATTGAGTTATTCAAGAAAGTACACCCTGAATACGGTGCTGGGGTTGAAAAAGCATTAAACGCACTAAAATAAATCTATTATTTTAATTGTTATCAAGCGCTAGAGCCTTCTAGCGCTTTTGTATTTAATTAGCTAGTTGCGCCAATACCCACTGCTTTACCTGCTGGCGAGACACTTTAATTCCCCCTGCTTTCAGTTCAGGAACTAAATGGTAAAATGTCTTTGGGAATTGATAAGGTGCTAATTTATCTTTCAGCCAATCCGCCAGCATCGTTAACCCTAAACTCTCGTCAGCTTCAATGACTGCAACAGGACGCTGCCCAAACTGCTCATCATCAATGGGAATGATAAAGCTTTGGCTAACTTGAGGATGGCTATTGATCACCGACTCAATATCTTCTGGCTGGACACATTCTCCACCACTGATAAATAAGTTATCTAAGCGACCCAGAATTTGATATTCCCCGTCAATTAATGCACCTTTATCGTTAGTTTTGAACCAACCTTCGCTACATTTTAGCGGTAATAATTCGCCATCAAACCAATACCCCATGGCTTGACTTGAGGATTGTATTTGGATTTCATCATCCACAATACGTAGCTGTTTGCCTTTTAATGGCAACCCAACCCCTTTTTTTCCATCGGCTCGCTTCGCACAAACCGTCGATGCCATTTCCGTCATGCCGTAGCCACTCCAACAAATAATCCCTTGGCTCATGGCTAATTCTGTCAATGGGGTTGGGATCATAGCGCCCCCCAATAAAACCTCTTTTAAGTTGATATCAACTTGCCGCCCATCATTCAATAAGCGCCATAGTTGAGTAGGAACTAAAGATGCATGGGTTACGCCTTGTAGTGCTTCTGGTAGCGGTGCCGTACGTAATGCTAAGCTCCCACCTTTTAGCAACCAGCGCCAGACTATACCTTGCCCTGACACATGAAAAAGTGGCAAAGAAAGTAGCCAGCAATCATTTTGCTGGTAATTCATTACACTTAATACACCATCCGCACTGTTTAAATGTGCTGCAACACTATGAACAGCGGCTTTTGGTAACCCCGTAGAGCCTGACGTTAAAATTAACGTCGCAGGTTGGTCAATTACCTTTTGAAAGTTATTAAGTTTGAATGACTCTTCACCAATACAGTGATCATAGAGCTGATAGTCCAAGCGGGGGTAACCCGACAGAATTTTATCGTCATCTGTAAAGTCGATAACAAAATCCACATCAAGATGAGGTAATAATTCGTCTATAAGCCTTTCAGGAAGACGAGGATTTAACGGTAAGACACGAGTGCCACAGGCAATAATTGCCAATTGGCTCAATAATAATTCAACTGAATTTTTTCCACGCAAAACGACACATTGCTCTTGTGTTAAACCCTGCATTGAAAAATAAGTAGAAAGATTAGATACCTGCTCGCTTAATGTCTGCCACGTATAACTTTCAGAATCCGTTAGCAATGCAATTGAATCAGGATGCTGACTGGCCCAATGCCGCCAAGGCCAGTCAGTAAAGTGGGTTAGCTCTGCCATACAACCGTCAAGTCATCTAACTGTTGGATAGGAATATCACACTGTGGCCAAGGACGAATTAACTGAGATTGGATCAGTGAAACTGTATCCAAACCCGGAATAGTATTTGGTGTTAACCAATTAGCCACTCGAGCCAGTTGCGTTAGACCAAAACTGGTTTCAATCGATGAGCTGATAACTGCTTGTAAACCCAGTTGGTGTGCTTGCTCTACCAAACGACGGCAATTATCCAAGCTGCCTGTCAGGGTTGGTTTAATCACAATTGCAGCCACTCCGGATTGAGCTTCAACTTTAAAGCCATCCTCACGGACACTTTCATCCCAAGCAATGGCAATTCCTGTATCCGCTGCAAACTGTAGCGATTCTTCACGGGTCTTGCATGGTTCTTCAAGAAATGCGATACGATCACGATAATCGGGATTCACGTATTTTGCGAACCCATCCGCTTTTGCTCGTGTCCAGCTACGGTTAGCATCTAAACGCAGTTTTAGTTCAGGCACAGCTTCAAGAAGTAAATTCGCAACCATACCATCACGAACGGCCTCATATAAGCCCACTTTCACCTTAGCAACCTTTTCACCATCCATCGCATCTAAGCTCAGGATCAAGTCATCTGGGTCGCCACTGCACAAGGGTGCTTTACGATAATCTGCTTGTTGAGGTAATTCCCCCGAAAGCTCGGCGAGAGCACAGCTGCAACCAAAGGCGACAGAAGGTAATTCACTTTCAGGTTGATTGCCTTCATTCACCCATCCCTTCAGCCATTCAATGGTTTTTGCTGTCGCATCTTCCAATGTTTCACGGCTAAATTCAGGCAGAGGTGAAATTTCCCCCCAGCCTTCGCTATCCCCATCTTGTAAACAGACCAATAACCCATCACGGGTTTTGAGCCGTTGATAGCGAAGGATAACGCCTGCCTCCATCGGCAGGCTGAACGAGTAAAGTGTTGCTTTTCTCATTATGGATTACGCTTATATTTAGAAAAATCTGGTGCACGTTTTTCGTTAAATGCGTTACGACCTTCCTGACCTTCATCAGTCATGTAGAACAGCATTGTTGCATTTCCTGCTAATTCTTGCAGGCCTGCCTGGCCATCACAGTCAGCATTCAGTGCCGCTTTAAGGCAACGTAATGCCATTGGGCTGTTTTCCAGCATTTCACGACACCAGCGAACTGTTTCTTTTTCAAGGTCAGCATAAGGCACGACGGTATTGACCAAGCCCATGTCTAATGCTTCTTGTGCATTATACTGACGGCACAGGAACCAAATTTCACGCGCTTTCTTTTGACCGACAATGCGAGCCATGTAAGATGCGCCCCAACCACCATCAAACGAGCCAACTTTCGGCCCTGTTTGGCCAAAAATCGCATTATCCGCAGCAATCGTCAGATCGCACATCATGTGCAACACATGACCGCCACCGATAGAGAAGCCAGCAACCATGGCCACAACCGGTTTAGGGCAAGTGCGGATCTGGCGTTGAAAATCTAAAACGTTCAGATGGTGAGTTCCACTTTCATCGCGGTAGCCGCCGTAGTCACCACGAATTTTCTGGTCACCACCTGCACAGAATGCTTTTTCGCCTTCACCCGTCAGGATAATAGTACCAATGTGATCATCATAACGGGCGTCCGACAATGCTTGGATCATCTCTTTGACTGTTTGTGGTCTGAAAGCATTACGCACTTCAGGACGATTGATGGTGATTTTCGCAATCCCTTCAGGGGATTTGTGATATCGAATATCTTCAAAGCCTGTCGAGCAGTCTTGCCATTCAATTGGCGCGTACAGTTTTTCTTCGCTTGGATAAATCATTATCAAGTTCCTTTAACCACAGTTTGATAAAAAATGGTGAAGTGCAATCACATAATGTTGGGGGTTTTCCCGATGCGCATTATGCCCTGCATTTTCAATTAGCGTAAACGGCAATGCGTATTGTTGCGAAACGCTTCGAAATTTTTGGTCTCTCTCACCGCAAAAATAACGATAAGGAGTGAGTAACTGTTGTAACTTTTCCACTAAAAATGGTTGTTTTGCTAATGACGTATTTTCCAGCATGTCTGCCACTGCTAGTGGATTATTCTTACCTCGTAATTGCACCAACTGTTGGCGTTGCTTCAAGGTCAAATCTGCAAATACCGCTTGCTGGTACCAAGCATTCAACACTTTTTCCATAGGCTGTTGGCGAAAACGTTCAGCCCATCGATGGTCATTTTCAGCGCGAGCTATTCGTTCATTTTCATTATTGAGCCCTACATTTCCGCCTTCAATTACTAAACCTTTTAGCCCCTGATGAGGAGCAAAACAGGCAAAGTGCATGGCTAAACGAGCTCCCAGCGAATAACCAATTAATACATATTCTTGGATATTATGATGATACAATAACTCATTAAATTGCTGATCAAAGTCATTGAAACTTTGGCAATTGATTGCACTAGAATCCCCATGTCCGGGTAAATCGACCACTAAACAAGGATACTCTTGGCACTGTTCTACAACCTCTTGCCAATCATCACTACTACCTAATAACCCATGTAAAAAAACTAACCACGGCTTTGCTTTAGCCTGATTTGAGTCATTTAAAATGTCGTAGCGTTTAGCGGATAACATTACAAGTTTTCCACATCTTGCAGTAATTGTTTTAAGGTACAAGCGCCCTCATCACCATTAACCACTAACTCCACAAGCAAGGTTCCATATTGGTTATGCCAGAATTTTTGCACAGTCTCTTTCAAGGTACTCCAGTCCGTTGGCGCGCAATATTGCAAACCAAACATCGTTGCAGCCCCAGCAAAGCTAACATTTTGCGGCATACAGTAATAATGCTCCCTTGCCTCTTTCGATGTTGGTAGCATGGAAAAAATTTGCCCACCATTATTGTTCACCACGATGAGTACCGTTGGTGCAGATGGTGTACGTAGCAAGGCCAGACTATTTAAGTCATACAATGCAGAAAGATCGCCCACAATACCTAAGGTTGGTCTCGCGGTCGCACGTTGAACGCCTGCCATTGTTGAAATTAATCCATCAATACCACTCGCACCTCGATTACTGTAAACAGGATACCCCGCAGGAAGCTGAGCTAATGCGTCGACTAAACGGACAATTAAGCTGTTACCGACAAAAAGTTGCCCGCGAGGAGGGAAAAGTTGAGGTAATTGATGGGCAATCGCGGCTTCAGAATATTGATCCTGTAATAGTGCCTGTATATGCTGCTGGGTTTTGCTTGCAAGTGTAGCGAGTCCCTCACACCAAGGACTGCGTGGCTGCGCAGGATGATTATCCAACCAACCTTTGATGCTGCATGTTAATTTACGACCAGTATGATTCGCAGGGTCTAGGCGCCCTGGGATAGTATCAATAATCCAGTATTCTTGAGGCTCACAATGACTTTGCCATTGTAAGGCTCTTTTTCCGGTTATACTCGACCCAAATTGTATGACTAACTCAGCTTCTTGTAGCCATGCTTGGGCATCTGCGTGTTGTAACCATAAATCAGCACAAGGATAAGGTTGACCCGTTTGCGATAAAACATCACCAATAATAGGCCATCCCAGTTCAGCAGCCCATTTAGCAACATATTCACCTTCACTGCTCCCCATGCGCCCAGCAATCACCACGCCTTTTTTCTGGCGCCAAAAATACCAATCTGCAACTAATGCAACAGTATGAGTTGGGGGTTCACTGAGCCATGGATGATTAGAATTCCACCAATTACCAAGACTTTCATGCCATTGGTACTCCCCTTCAGTTTCCCCATATAAAGGTTCCGCAAAAGGGCAATTAATATGAAAAGCACCATGGCGCAATTGGTTCATGCCATTATCGATAGCAGATACCAGCCACTTTGCCGAGATATCCTGCGTCGGTCTAGGTAACATTAAATCTTCAAACGGATGGCTAGCAAAAATATGTGTCTGACGAATTGCTTGGTTTGCACCACAGTCGATTAATTCGGGTGGTCTATCCGCAGTCAGAAAAATGACTTTTTCGCCCGTTAACCCCGCCTCTATCAATGCAGGATAAAGATTAGCAACTGCGGTTCCAGATGTAACAATGACCCCAACAGGTTCACCACTGGCTTTCGCTAAACCCAAAGCTAGATGCCCTAATCCGCGCTCATCGAAATGAGTGTGGCAATGTAGTTTACCGTTATTAATGGCCGCCAGTGTTAACGGCGTTGAACGGGAACCAGGGGCAATGCAGATATTTTTCATACCATGGCGGGCGAGCGCTTCAATAATTACCTCAGCCCAACGGATATTAAAAGCAGAATTCGACATAATGTGCTCGGTAAATTATTCATGATACTGAGTGTAATAGGATTGAGATAAATTTCTTGATCTCAGGACAATTTTTCATGAACCAATTGAAAATAAAAAGAAATAACCACTTTAGATATAGGGGTTTTATACATTTCCTAGCAAAGATTTTAATCCTGCCGCTTTATTTTCAATCTCTTCCCACTCTTGTTCTGGATCTGAGTCACTAACAATACCCGCTCCGGAATAAAGTGAAATAGACTCCCCGTCAATCTGTGCACAACGCAAAGAAACTGCGAATTCGCTCTTATTCAAGCTAACGAAACCTCCCGTACCCGCGTACCAACCTCGCGAGAAGGATTCATGTTTAGCTAAATATTCTCGGGCTATATTCCGAGGTAACCCACATACCGCCGCCGTGGGTTGTAAACGTTGTAAGCAATCACTGTCTGAGCGAGAAAGTAACGTTGCTACGATTGAACGATACAAATGTTGAATTTTTCTGAGCCGAATAACTTTAGCTGGTGAAACATCAATCCCCATAACAGCACCTTGTAATTGCTGACAAATATCATCTACAACCACTAAATTTTCATGCTGATTTTTACTATCTTCCATCAACCACTTAGCATTATCAGCCGCTATGCTATCATCAACATGATTCGCTACCGTACCCGCCAAGGCTTCTGAATTAAGTTGATAATCTTGACGTAAATAGAGACGTTCTGGCGTTGAAGACATAAATCCAGAATCTCGACTAAATGCCATCATAAAATGGTAGCAATGGTGATTGACTTGTTGGCTTGCAGATAAAAATTGCGCCACAGAAATAGGATGCGATAAGGTCAGCTTAGTTTCTCTCGCCATGACCACTTTTTCCATTTTTCCAGCGCGCATATCTTGAATAGCGTTAGTCAGTAATCGACACCATTCTTCACGTTCCGGAATATGTTGCTGTCCAATAATATTGACAGATAATTGAAGTGTTGCTTGGGAAGGTGATTTAAGTTTTTGTAAGAACTCAATCGCATTCAAGCGATCCTGTTCACCATTAATATATAAAGAAATCGTCGCATTTGAGCGCAAGCGAAATATTTCGAGACGAGGTAAAAAATAGTACGTTGATGCACGCTTAAGCTCTTCAGAAATGCCATCACCCACTCCATTCCAACCATTTAATCCCCATAGGCGCATATCAGGCCATTGAGCATGAGTGGATAAAAAACGTTCAACCTCAGTAATTCCATTGAATGATTTAACCATACCTAATGCACTACATTCATCAGAACCTGTTCGGTGATACCAATAAAATTGCGGGTAAAATTCTTGCTCGGATAGCCACGCGAGACCAGGGAACGAGCCTTGGATATCAAATTGCCAAGTTAGGCGGGTGAACTCATTAGGGCTAAGCGTCAATGTAGACAAATGATTCAGGATTTCAGCTAATAGTTTTTCGATTTTTGTATATATCACTTTAGATTCCCACTGCTACATCACACCGATTACTTTCAATTATTATATATCGCAATGAAATTTATTAATACATTCATCATTTAATAGCATGATATGTTCAATAATCGCTCAAAGAGTGATGCTTTTTATTAGTATAAATTATGAGCACATCTTTCCCGTTCATTATAAGATCAAGTGGTTATCACATTAATTGATCTATTTTAAAGTTAGGTTTCGGTGCATGAGAGTGAAAGAGATAATTTTGAAATTTTAGTTCCAATCGAAAATTTTTGTTTCTTGAAATAGGATTTTTAATTCTAGCTATAATAATTGAAATTATTTATATCCTTAAGTAAAACTTATAGACTATAAATATAAAATCGACATCTGATATTAATATAAATAATTATTAACAACTCATTACCCCTAATAATTAAATTACCCTACCAGCCAAATTAAACTTAATAATTGAAAATTAAAATTTCATTTAAAATCAAAATTAAACAGTCATTTTTTATCGATGTTTTTCATTTTTTAATATCAACGTAAGCTCTAAGTTTCTAGTAGGTTAAGAAGCGATAAATTGAAAGTGACCATTCATTATTATTGATAATAATGAAATATCTCATAGATAATGTAAAAAACCATTATATGAAAAAATATAATTAGCTTTCAAGTACAAATACTCCTCCTTTCCACCAAAACTAATTGGAAAACCATAATGAATAATCAATTTAATTATGACAGAATCATTGAAAAGGAAAATATTGGTGATGCTACATTAGCTTTATTAACTAATCAGGACTCCCTATCAGCTAGAGATGCAGGAATCTTTACTCTTGATGATTTAATTAATATTCATAGGCATGTTCAATTTGCGCTTACGCTACCGATGAAAGAGTCAGATATATTAAAATGGTTTGGAATTAATGATGAAAATGATGAATTACTTCCAGCAACTGAATTAGCAGATGTGATTATTAATATTCGAAGCCATGCTAATACTTGGGACAATGTAGAAAAACAAGTAAAAGAGCAGTCCGTTGACTTATCATTAACGAGCCGCAATATTATACAAACAGGCGACCAAATAGTTGAATATATCAATCATATGCCTATTATCCAAAAGATATCTGAAAGCTTAGACAACTTATCAGAACATGAACTAAAACAAATAACCTATCAAAATGATGACCAGCAAATTGCCACTGAATTACTCAGTATCTTGCAACTGATTAAAGGCGATATAAAGCAACAGTCTGTCAAAACTATCCGGATTAAAAATACAGTCTCTGATTTTCGTGCCCATATCACGGGTGGATATTTATCTGATTATAGTCATGTTGAATCACTATTATTTAATATTAAAGGGCTTTATCAACAATTAGAATCTAAAAATGATCCAGAGACTTCTGAATCCTTCTTAAAAGAGCTTATTGAATTCAAGAAAAATGAATTAATTCAGCTTGAACAGGAATACTCCCATTATGTAAAACTTTGCTTTACTGGTTTAGCCGGAGGGATCATTGGGTTACTTATCACTAGTAGCATTTTTGGCTCAAAAGCGGAGGCTATACGTCATAGAAAAAATTTAATTATCAAAGAAATAGAGGAAACCAATGCCAAAATAAACCAAGAAAAACTACTCCAAAAAACTATTTTTGATATTCAGATTAATTTACAAAAAATTGAAGGGCTATTTAAAGATGCTCGTTTGGCCATCGATCATCTTGACTATATGTGGCTTGTCATCCTCACTGAGGTCAAACAGTCCATTGATATTTTCTCTAAGATCAATAATGCAGAAAAATTACTTCGTTTTATTACCCAATTCAAACGCATCATTACCTCTTGGTCTTCAATTCAAGACTACTCGGTTCATTTAATTAAATTATTTGATGAACTACAAATTAATGACAAAATCTCTCAATAAAAAGGTATTTATATGCATGATATCCTTAAGTTACCAAAATTACCTTCCATTGATATTTACCAATTACGGTGTATCTCAAACAACATTAGTTCATACAATAAAAATATTATTAATTATGATTATATCATTTATAGCAGGCTCCAAAAGATAGCGATTAAAACTGAAAAAATCAATGAATTGATCCGTAACTCCATTCCTATATTACGTATAAAAGTCAATTATATTTTACAAAATGAGCTTCATGAAATACAGAATACAGAGTTAGCAGATAGTGAATACCTAGATTCAAAAAGAAAAATTATCACAGCAGGATTTGTTGATGATTTAATTGATATAAAAACCGAATTGGAAAACTTAATTTCAAAGACACGTTATACACTTGAGTCATTACTCGTTTTTCATCTCAATGAGCCTAATATGCTTAAGCTATCGCAATATACATCACAAAAAGAGTCTTTGGTAAATTCTAAAAATGGAAAACAGTTAAAAGTGAATGAGTTAAATAATAATCTTTCCGTCATCATGGCTGCTGAAGATATTATTTTAAAACATAAAATAACTGATTTTTTTGATAAATATTTTCAAGGAAAAGAATTAATTGACTCTATCGATATTCAACCAAATAAAAAAGATATATTGAAAGCGGCTATCAGCTACATTAGGAATTTACTTACTATGGTTGATGATGGATTACAATTCAGCCAGTTGGTTGATGTGAGAATCTACCTGAGTGATAAAATTATTGAACTACGAGAAGAAATAAATACGCTTGATAATAATATTTTTAGATTGACTCAACTGATGGCATATTCAAGCGACATCACCGCAATAGAAACTTATAAACAAACCATTATTACACAAGTAGGATTGCTTAAAGTGTATTGGGAATCTTGGTGCCATTTTATCGGCGAAAAAATTTTAGACAAAACGATAGATTTAGCCCAAATAAACATGGCAAGCCAAATGTTGATGACCTATCTAAATGATGTTGAATACCAATATCAGCGACAATTGCCTGATTAAAAAAAGACCGGTTACTGTGAGGTAACCGGTCTTTTCGACATCTTCTTTTTTAGCTAATTCTTTAGCCTAAAAATGCCATCCCAGTATAGGCTAATTCGATTAATGGTTGTGGCCATACACCAAATACAATCACCGCAATTGCACAAATCGCAGCGAAAACAGTACCAACAGTTGCTTTTTCTGGTCCTGTATAGCGATCCCCATGTTCAGTATCACGGCTATAAAGGCTTGCCATAAAGCGCAGGTAATAGAATAAACCAAGCGCACTACCGACAACAACAGCACCCGTTAACCACCACAGTTCTGCATAAACCGTCGACATGACCGCATAGAATTTACCAATAAAGCCAACTGTGATTGGGATACCGGCAAGGGATAACATCATGACCGTCATGACCATAGCAAGCACTGGCTTGTGCCAAAATAAGCCACGGAATGCACTGAAATCATCCTGGTCATCACCGCGGTATGGGCTAGAAATAACGCTAACCACACCAAATGCACCTAAGCTTGCAAACAAGTAACCCGCTAAATAAATAAGCACCGTCATTTGTGCCAGATAAATATCTGCGCGCATCGCCACTAAGGTCACTAACAAATACCCCATATGGGCAATTGATGAGTAACCTAATAGGCGTTTAGCACTTTTCTGAGTCAGTGCTAACAAGTTACCAAACAGAATTGAAGCCACTGCAATCACAATAATGACCGTAGATAACGTATCTGTTTGAGGCAAAGAATTACTGTGTGTGATCGGTGATTCAAGGAACAGTCGCACTAGTACCGCAAAAATAGCGATTTTACTGCCGGTTGCTAAGAACCCTGCCACTGGCGCTGGCGCACCTTGGTAAACATCTGGTGTCCATAATTGGAATGGGAATAGCGATAATTTAAAGCCGAAGCCTACAATCATCATCCCTAAACCAACCAGAATTAATGGAGCATGGAGACTGTTTTCCGCTAAACTTTTGCCAACCGCAGAGAACGTTAAACTACCTGATTCCGCGTACAGTAATGCAATACCGAACAATAAGAATGAAGACGCTGCCGCAGAGAGAACCATATATTTAATACCGGCTTCTAAAGTACGGCTACGTTCAAAGGTATAGGCTACTAATCCAAATAATGGCAGGGAAATTAATTCAATACCAATAAACATCGATGCCATATGGTTCGACATAGCAAGCAGAATTCCACCCGTCACGGCAATCGCCAGTAACAGATAAAACTCTTCTTTGTTATCGTCAAAGCCTTCTAACCAGTGGTAAGCAAAGATCGCAGTCCCGATACCCGCAATCAAGACTAATCCAGAGTAGAACAACGCGAAACCATCGACTATCAATAACGACGTCACATACCTAGGTAACAGTGCGTTACCATCATCCGGTGATGCGGCGAAATAGATCAAAATCAGTGATAGCCCAGTAATAAGAAAGCCAAACACTGTCAGCGAGGCACTTGTTATATGGTCGCGTCGCCACGCAATGGACAGCATCACAACTACCGCATTCAATCCAGCAAGGATGAGCGGCAATATTGCGAACAATTCTGAAAGTTGTATTGTCATGGCGAATACTACCCTTGTGTTGTCATTGAAGCAGAATACAGGTTATACAACGTTTCCATCGAGCCCGCAGACGTATCTAAGATAGGCTGAGGGAAGAAACCAATAATAACCAGTAAAGCCGCCAGAACTAGTAAAACACCAAACTCACGGGCAGTTAACCCTTTCAGTTCAGTTTCCGATTTAGGCATTCCGTAGTAAGTCTGCTGCATCATCCACAATGCGTAGATAGAGGCAAATACCACACCAAACACCATAATACAGGTGACTAAAGTGAATTGGCTGAAGCTACCAAACAGGATCATAAATTCGCCGATAAAGTTACCTGTTCCCGGCATACCTAATGTCGCAGCAGCAAAGAATAAGGACATTCCCGGTAACCATTTAATCCGCTTCCATAACCCACCCATCATACGCATATCACGAGTTTGAGTGCGTTCGTACAGCTGACCACTGATAATAATCAGCGCGGCACCAGATAGACCATTCGTGATCATCTGAATGACTGCACCTTGGTATGCCAATACTGAAGTTGCGTAGATTGCGACAGTGACAAATCCCATATGAGATAAGCTACTGTAAGCCGCTAAACGTTTAATATCCGTCTGTTTGAACGCTAACCAAGCACCGTAGAAGATACTGATTACACCCAGAGTCATAGCGACCGGTGTAAATGCAAGTGAAGCTTCAGGGAATAGCGGTAATGTGAAACGCAGGAGGCCATACGCTGCTGTTTTCAGCATGATACCCGAAATATCCACAGAACCCGCCGTTGGCGATTGTTCTTGAGTATCCGCCATCCAGCCATGGAAAGGCACTAATGGCATTTTTACCGCAAAAGCAATAAAGAAACCTAGCATCAACATAAAGCCAGTAATGCCAGACATCGCACTTTCGGTGCCAAGCAACTGGTTATAATCGAAAGTGAATACGTCGGATTCTTTATAGTGAACGAGCACTAAGCCAATAATCGCCACTAACATAATCAAACCGCTGACCTGAGTATAAATAAAGAACTTAGTCGCAGCGTTGATATGTTGACGATTTTCAGTCCCTTTGTGTCCCCAATTCGCAATCAGGAAGTACATAGGGATCAACATCATTTCCCAGAAGAAGAAGAATAGGAATAAGTCTACCGCAGTAAAGATCCCCATCACACCTGCAATAATCCATAACAGGTTAAAGTGATAAGCACCTTGATTTTGCTGTTTTTCACTCCACGAACTGAGTATAGAAAAAGCACCCATAATCGCAGTCAGCACAACCATCAGTAGAGATAAACCATCAACTGCTAATGAAAAATTGATACCCAGCGCAGGGATCCACTCACGAAAATAAACATCCTGCCATTGTGGAATACCCTGAGGGTTTACCAGTGAATAATCTCCTTGCAGCCATAATAGCACAGCAAGGATCAGCGTTGTTCCCATCGTCCCCAGCGCAATCCAGCGAGGTGCGCGGTGATTAAATCGATCGGCCTGCCAGCTTAGCAAGCCACCGATGAAGGGAATAAGTATTAGCCAAGGTAGTAGCATGGCGCAATGTGTCCCTTTATTAAACCAAAAGCAGCAGAGCAAGAATTAGCACTGCACCCAGCCCCAGAGAGGCAATATACCAACGGATCTGACCGTTTTCACTCACTGCAAGTCCTTTGTTCACCCAACGTGAAAGGTGGGCAGGAATATTCATCAGTGAGTTTATCGGATCGCTTTCGAGCAACCATGCAACACCTTTAAAAGGTTTTACAAAGATAACGTCATACAGCCAGTCAAAGCCCCATGCGTGATACCACCACGTAGAGAAGAAACGACCAATTGCTGTTTTAGCGATCCCGTCAACGATAGAGCGTCTAAACAGATAGAGGAATATCGCAATTAACAAGCCTGCGACGGCAAAACCACCCGAGATCACTTCGATAAGCACTTTGCCATCTTCTGCTTCAATTGGTTTTGCAGGGAATACTCCCTCTAATGGCTGGTGGATCATGGCTCCCACGAACGTCGCTAGGACTGCCAAGATTGCCAGTGGTACTGTGTGAGTGATGCCTTTAACTTTATGCGCTTTGATTTTTGCTTCACCGTGGAACACGATGAAAATCATACGGAAGGTATAAATTGCGGTCATCAATGCACCGATAATACCTGCCCATAACAGCACAGTTTGCCCATCCAGTTTCGCCCCCCACAAGATGGCATCTTTACTGTAGAAACCAGAGGTAAACAGTGGCAACGCAGCCAAGGCACTACCGCCGATTAACATCACCCCATAAACGAATGGAATTTGCTTACGCAACCCACCCATCTTGAAGATATTTTGCTCGTGGTGACATGCAAGGATCACGGAACCTGCGGACAGGAACAATAACGCTTTAAAGAATGCGTGAGTCATCAGATGGAAAATTGCTGCATCCCATGCTTGGACGCCAAGTGCCAAGAACATATAACCAATCTGGCTCATGGTTGAGTAAGCAAGAACACGCTTGATATCCGTTTGTACTAATGCTGCACAGCCTGCAAACAGTAAGGTAGCCGCACCAACAACCCCAACTAAATGTAAAATTTCAGGGGTTAATAGGAATAGACCATGGGTACGCGCGATTAAGTAAACACCTGCGGTCACCATGGTTGCGGCGTGGATCAGTGCTGAAACTGGCGTTGGACCCGCCATCGCATCGGCTAACCATGTTTGTAATGGTAACTGAGCAGATTTACCTACCGCACCACCTAATAACATCAGCGTTGCCCAGTTCAGCATTGATAAGCCTTCTGGAGATAGCTGAGCCGCACGTTGTGCCATTTCGCTAAAGTTTAATGTTCCCAGTTCGTTGTACAGGATGAACATGCCAATAGCTAAGAACACATCACCAATACGGGTGACGAAAAAGGCTTTCATCGCCGCTTTGCCGTTATCTGGATTGGTATAATAGAAACCAATTAACAGATAACTGCACAGCCCTACCCCTTCCCAACCGAGATACATCAGCATCATGTTATCTGCCAGCACTAATACCACCATGCTCGCAATAAACAGGTTAGTGTAAGCGAAGAAACGTGAGTAACCTTCCTCACCACGCATATACCAAGAAGCATATACATGAATAAGGAAGCCCACACCCGTTACCACACCTAACATGGTCAGCGAAAGACCATCAAGAGAGAGGCTAAATGGAATCGTGAAATTACCTACGGACATCCACGTCCAAAGCTCTTGTGGATATGGCTCATGTCCACCATTAGGTAAAATGGGTTGAGCTAGAAATTCATTGCCTGCATAAAATGCAACTAGAGCGGCGAGGCCGACTGAGCCCGCACCAATAATCGCTGAAACATTTTCTGACCAACGACCGCGGGAAAATGCGAGAAGCACAGACCCTAACAGCGGGAACAGAATCGTTAAATAGAGTAGGTTCATTCGCGCATCTCACTGACTTTATCAATGTTCAGGTTTTGACGATGACGATGGAGTTGCAGTAACAACGCCAATCCAATACTCGCCTCCGCAGCAGCCAGTGTAATCGCCAGAATATACATAATCTGGCCATCCGGTTGCCCCCAAAAACTCCCAGCAACGACAAAAGCCAATGCTGTGGAGTTCACCATGATTTCTAGCCCGATCAGCATAAAAAGCAAGTTACGGCGAATAACAAGACAGCTAAGTCCCATTACAAAAAGAATTGCCGCTAAAATCAGACCATGTTGAAGAGGTATCATTGTTGCTCCTCCGCATTACGGTTGCTGACAAGGTCAGCGCTGTTTTCTGTACGGTCACGACCGACATGGAATGCCACCACAAGGCCTGCAAGCAATAATAATGATGCTAGCTCAACCGCTAAGACGTAAGGACCAAATAAACTGATACCCACTTCTTTTGCAGTAATAATCACGCCTTCCGTTTTCTCTTGGTGAGAAATGCTGGTGATCCCATACACTAAAATCCCTAATAAAACCGCAGATAATAATGACGGACCAATCCACGTTTTCGGTGTTAACCATGCTCGCTCTTGTTCTTGCACTGAACGACCAAGGTTAAGCATCATGACCACGAAAACAAACAGAACCATAATGGCACCTGCGTAAACGATAATCTCCAATGCCCCAGCGAAATATGCGCCTAGGGAGAAGAACACCATTGACAGTGCCAGCAAAGAAACCACCAGATACAACAACGCATGTACTGGGTTGGTATTGGTAATCACCCTCAAAGTTGCTAAAACAGCAACCAGACCGGCGATATAAAAAGTAAATTCCATGAATATCGCTCCTTACGGCAACAGGTCTTTGACGTTAATCGGTTTCGCTTCGTTATCCGCTTCACCTTTGTCTTTACCTGAAATCGCCATACCCGATTTACGGTAAAAGTTATAATCAGGATATTTACCTGGACCTGAAATTAGTAGGTCATTTTTCTCGTAAACCAGATCCTGACGTCGCCAATCTGCCATTTCAAAGTCTGGGGTTAATTGGATTGCCGTTGTTGGGCAAGCTTCTTCACACAGACCACAGAAAATACAGCGAGAAAAGTTAACGCGGAAAAACTCTGGGTACCAACGTCCGTCTTCATGCTCAGCCTTTTGCAGCGAGATGCAGCCCACTGGGCAAGCAACCGCACATAAGTTACACGCAACACAACGCTCTTCACCGTCAGGATCGCGCGTTAGCACGATACGCCCACGATAACGAGGAGGCAGATAAACTGGCTCTTCCGGGTACATTTGCGTTTCTCGTTTGTCGAACGCATGTAGACCCACCATCCAAATACTGCGTACTTGGGTGGCGAAACCGACCAATAACTCTTTTAATGTCATGGTTCAATCACCCCTTACTGAGCGTTGTATAAAATCACTGCTGCGGTACCCAGCAGGTTAAGCAGTGTCAGCGGCAGACAAATTTTCCAACCGAAAGACATTACTTGGTCATAACGTGGACGCGGTAAAGAAGCACGGATCAAGATGAACATCATCATGAAGAATGCTGTTTTAATCGCAAACCACAGGAATGCAGGCAAGAACGGACCATGCCAGCCACCAAAGAACAGCGTCACAATCAGTGCAGACACCGTCACGATACCGATATACTCACCCACGAAAAACAGACCGAATTTCATACCGGAATATTCAACGTGATAACCGTCGGCAATTTCTTGTTCAGCTTCTGGTTGGTCAAATGGATGACGGTGACACACCGCAACACCCGCTATCGCAAAGGTAATGAAGCCAAAGAATTGTGGAATCACGTTCCACATGCCTGCTTGAGAGTTCACGATGTCAATTAAATTAAATGAGCCGGCTTGCGCGACGACACCCATTAATGACAAACCTAAGAACACTTCATAGCTAACGGTTTGAGCTGATGCACGCATCGCACCCAATAATGAGTATTTGTTGTTACTTGACCAACCCGCAAATAGAACCGCATACACGGCTAAACCAGCCATCATCAGGAAGAATAAAATGCCGATATTCAGGTCAGCAACGTGCCATGTCGGGCTGACAGGAACAATTGCAAAGGCTAAAAACAGTGAACAAAATGCAATAACCGGGGCAAGAGTAAAGATTTTCTTGTCCGCGAACTGAGGGATCCAGTCCTCTTTAAACAGCATTTTGAACATGTCGGCAATCAGTTGTCCCATCCCGAATGGACCCACTCGGTTTGGACCATAACGATTCTGGAATAGACCGAGAATTCGGCGCTCTCCCAAACTCATGTATGCCCCACAGGTCACGACAACCAGTAAGATAACAACAGACTTGAGGATGGAAATTATCACTTCCATCACCGCTGGAGAAATCCAATCCATCATGCTCCCCTCCGCAGATTATTCACAGTCACCCCAGCCATCACTGGTGCAATTCCCGGCATGCCTAGTGGTAAACCGATTTGACCTGTTGCAAGGTGATTACTGATACGTACGATCAGGCTCAATGTTTGTCCTGCATGACTAAATTCAGCTTTCACACCAGCATTCAGACCAAGCGCTGCTGCATCTTGTGCATTCAACATGATGTAAGGCTCAGGCATACGCTGCTGGATCACATCAGAACGCTGCGAGGTTTCATCACTGCCGAACAGATGGTAATACGGAGCAACAACCCACTGAGCTTCAGTGCCTTGGTAAGCCGTTGGGATCTCAGTAAAGTACGCTAATTTACCTTCAGTCGAGTTGAATAACCGCACGCCTGGATCACCAAACAGCAAGTGACCACCGACTTCTGCTTGGAATTTATTCCATGCTTGTGGGGAGTTCCAACCCGGCGCCCATGCAAATGGAATTTGCTGACGAGGTGCAGTTGGCGAGTTATTCCCTTCCATTGAGAACGCAAATGGCGAGTCAATATCTTGTGGTTGGCGTGGCTCATGCACCGTTTTATTCGCTAACATCGATGTACGGCCGCTGTAGCGATGTGGTTCACGCGCTAACTTCTGACCACGAATGCGGAAAGAGGCTTTTGGTGCCGTATTTTTGATACCTGCAAATTGTGGCATTGCAGTGACACATTCTTCGATAACATGATCTAACTGAGACCAGTCCGCATCACGCTGCTGAGCTTCAGTTTGCAGAGAATGCATCCAGCGCCAGCTTTCGTTCATCACGATACTGTTATCGTAGTAAGTTGGGTCAAAGACTTGGAAGAAGCGTTGTGCACGACCTTCTTGGTTAATCAGCGTACCATCCGCCTCTGCAAAACTTGCTGCTGGCAGAACTAAAGTCGCTTTATCCATGATGTCAGTGTGTTGATGATCAGCCACAATCAACTGTTTCAATTTGCTGAGTGCGCTATTTACTGCATTCACAGTGCTGTGACGGTATAGATCATTTTCCATCACAATCGCCACATCCGCTTCATTGGCTTCAATACGCGCAAACGCATTCTCGAGCGGCTGAGCATTCATCATGGCTAAACCAAAGCTGTTCGCGTGGGATGCTAGATAGGACAGACCAACGTTGGATCCCTTCGCTTTCAGCGCGAATGCGACGTTAGCTGCAGCTTCAATCATTGCATCACTCGCACTGTGGCTACCGCTGATAATCAGTGGTTTCTTAGCACTTGCTAATGCTTGAGCGATAGTTTCCACTTTCGCTTTCAGATCTGCCGGTAAATCATTGACCGCTGGCGCTTCGCCATTGATCATATTGGCAATCGCAAAACCTAAGCGAGCTTGGTCAGCAACTGGTGCTCGGTAGTTAAATGCCGCCACGTCGTCTAAGCGAGTATCATCCACATTCGTAATAAACAGTGGATATTTCGCATGCTGGCCGATATTTTGGATTGCTGCAATTTGCCAGTCAGCGACTTTCTGTGCTGCTGCCATTTCGCGCGCTTTACCTTTCACCGCTTGGCGAACAGATAGTGCCATACGGGCACCTGTCTGAGTTAAATCTTCACCCAGCACTAATACCGCATCGTAGCCTTCAACTTCACGCAATGTCGGGGTATAAATTCCGCCATTTTGCAGAATGTTTTGCATCAAGCCTAAGCGACGCTGCTCATCCGCAGAAATGCCGGAGTAGAAGTTTTCTGCACCGACTAAAGCACGTAATGCATAGTTACTTTCGATACTGGCACGCGGCGAACCGATACCAATCACTTTTTTCGCTTGATTGATAATTTGCGCACCACTTTGCATCGCTTCAATCGCAGAAATAACTTGCTGCACACCCTCTTTATTTAACAGTGCTTGGCGAGGTCTATCTTTACGGTTGACGTAGCCATAACCAAAGCGACCACGGTCACACAGGAAATAGTGGTTTACGGAACCGTTATAGCGGTTTTCAATGCGACGTAGTTCACCATAACGTTCACCTGGGCTGGTGTTACAACCGATACTGCACTGTTGGCAGATACCTGGTGCAAATTGCATATCCCATTTACGGTTATAGCGTTCTGAGTGAGTTTTATCAGTGAAGACCCCTGTCGGACATACTTCAACGAGGTTTCCAGAAAATTCGCTTTCCAGAGTACCGTCTTCTGTACGACCAAAGTACACATAGTTATGGGCGCCATAGACACCTAAGTCTGTGCCATCCGCATAATCTTTGTAATAACGAACACAGCGGTAACACGCGATGCAACGGTTCATTTCATGACTAATGAACGGTCCAAGGTCTTGGTTAATGTGTGTACGTTTTGTAAAACGATACTTACGCATGGTATGACCGGTCATCACCGTCATATCTTGTAAGTGGCAGTTACCACCCTCTTCACAGACTGGGCAGTCATGTGGATGGTTAGTCATCAGCCATTCAACAACACTTTCACGGAACTGTTTGGCTTCTTCATCATCGATGGAGATGTAAGTTCCTTCCGTTGCCGGTGTCATACAAGACATCACGAGGCGACCACGAGTGTCATCCGCGTTTTGATACTGCTTCACCGCACACTGGCGGCAAGCGCCAACGCTTCCCAGCGCCGGATGCCAGCAAAAATAAGGAATATCTAGCCCCAGCGATAAGCAGGCTTGTAACAGGTTTTCAGACCCGTTTACGTCATATTCTTTGCCGTCTACATATATCGTAGCCATAGTCAGCATGCTTCCCAAAGGCCCGCGTTAGCAGGCGTTAATCATAAATACGTTCTTCGTCAAAAATTCGTTTAGCGGTTGCTCAATCGCTAAATGCTTACCAACGCTGCTTTAACAGGTTTGGCTGGATACCTGCAATCTGCACAATATTGCGCAGATCTTTTTTCGAGATACCCGCTTCGAATTCTTTACGGAAATATTTGATAGCACTTTGCAGTGGTTCAACCGCACCTGGCGCATGAGCACAGAAAGTTTTACCTGGACCTAAGAAACGACAAAGTTGTTCTAGGGTTTCAATATCCCCTTCTTGTCCTTCGCCTTTTTCCAGTGCCTGTAAAATTTTCACACTCCACGGCAACCCATCACGACACGGAGTACACCAACCGCAAGATTCGCGTGCGAAAAATGTTTCTAAGTTGCGCACTAACGACACCATATTGATTTCGTTATCCACTGCCATCGCCAGTGCAGTCCCTAGACGGCTACCTGCTTTTGCAATATTTTCGAAATCCATTGGTAAATCAAGGTGGTCATTGGTCAGGAAATCAGTACCCGCGCCTCCCGGTTGCCATGCTTTAAGTTTCAGTCCATCACGCATACCTCCAGCGTAATCCTCTAAAACTTCACGGGCAGTCGTACCAAATGGCAGCTCCCATAAACCTGGGTTTTTAACGCGGCCAGAGAAGCCCATTAGCTTAGTGCCGGCATCTTTGCTCTTACCGGCGCTTAAATCGATATACCACTGATCTCCGTGCTCTAAAATCGCAGGCACGTTACAGATAGTTTCGACGTTATTAACGCAAGTTGGTTTACCCCATGCTCCTGATGTTGCAGGGAATGGCGGCTTAGAGCGTGGATTCGCGCGACGACCTTCAAGGGAGTTAATCAGGGCTGTTTCTTCACCACAGATATAGCGACCCGCACCGGTATGGACAAACAGTTCAAAATCGAAACCTGAACCGAGAATGTTTTTACCTAATAGACCTGCTGCTTTCGCTTCTTCAATGGCGCGACGTAAATGCTTTGCGGCCTCAATGTATTCACCACGTAGGAAAATATAACCACGGTAAGCTTTTAATGCATAAGCGCCGATAATCATACCTTCAACTAATAAGTGAGGCAGCTCTTCCATCAGTAAACGGTCTTTATATGTGCCCGGTTCCATTTCATCCGCATTACATAAGAAGTAACGCAGTTTCATGTTTTCGTCTTTTGGCATCAGGCTCCATTTCAGACCCGTAGAGAACCCTGCACCACCGCGACCTTTCAGTCCAGCATCTTTAACAAGGTTGACTACTTCATCTGGCGCCATGCCTTTTAATGCACGTTCGACACCTTTGTATCCGTTTTTGCTGCGATACTCATCCAACCATACAGGTTGACCGTCATCACGCAAACGCCATGTTAGCGGATGTGTTTCAGCAGTTCGGATCACGGGTTTAACGGAGGAGTTTGTCATGGATACTGCTCCAGTAGCTTTTGAATATTTTCAGGCTGTACATGTGTGTGAGTGTCTTCATCGATCATCATCGATGGACCTTTATCACAGTTGCCTAAGCAACAGGTTGGCAGTAGCGTAAAGCGACCATCTTCTGTTGTTTGACCTGGGCGAATATTCAGCTGTTTAATAATTTCAGCTTCTAAGCCTTGGTAGCCCGTAATGTGGCAAACAACACTGTCACAATAGCGAATAATATGACGACCAACCGGTTGACGGAAAATTTGGCTATAGAATGTTGCGACCCCTTCGACATCACTTGCAGGGATCCCTAAAACTTCAGCGATAGCGTGAATAGCGCCATCTTCTACCCAGCCACGGTTTTTTTGCACAATTTTCAGCGCTTCAATTGACGCTGCGCGTGCATCCTCATAGTGGTGTTTTTCACCTTCAATTTCAGCACGCTCTTCATCTGTTAGGATAAAGCCGTGATTCAATTGCGGTTCAAAGACATTAACCACATTGAGTTGGCTGTTATTATCATGTTCATTATGCATGGTTAGCGATCCACATCCGACATTACAAAATCAATACTACCCAGATAGACAATCAAGTCAGAAACCAAGCTGCCTCTAATCACCGCCGGAATTTGCTGTAAATGCTCATAACTCGGGGTGCGAATACGGGTACGGTAGCTCATTGTGCTGCCATCACTCGTTAAGTAGTAGCTGTTGATTCCTTTAGTTGCTTCAACCATCTGGAATGATTCATTTGCTGGCATTACTGGTCCCCAAGACACTTGCAAGAAGTGGTTGATCAGGGTTTCGATATGCTGCAATGTCCGCTCTTTTGGTGGCGGCGTGGTCAGTGGATGATCCGCTTTAAATGGGCCTTCTGGCATATTCTTCAAGCATTGCTCAAGAATACGGATACTCTGACGCATCTCTTCCACTTTGATCATCACACGGTCATAACAGTCACCGTTATGGGCAATTGGGATATCGAACTCAAAGTTTTCATAACCTGAATAAGGACGCGCTTTACGTACGTCAAAATCAACACCCGTTGCACGTAGACCAGCCCCTGTTACACCCCAAGCTAATGCTTCTTCTTTGGTGTATGAAGCCACACCAATAGAACGACCTTTTAAGATGGAGTTTTTCAACGCTGACGTCACATAGGACTCTAAGCGTTTAGGTAACCAATCTAATAATTCACGCAGCAATTTATCCCAACCACGAGGGAGGTCATGAGCGACACCACCGATGCGGAACCAAGCTGGGTGCATACGGAAACCGGTGATCGCTTCAACGACGTTGTACACTTTTTGTCTATCAGTAAATGCAAAGAACACCGGCGTCATCGCACCAACGTCTTGAATATAGGTACTGATGTACAAAAGGTGACTATTGATACGGAATAGTTCAGACATCATCACGCGGATGGTTTTCACGCGATCAGGCACTTCAATACCCGCCAGTTTTTCAACAGCTAGGATATAAGGCATTTCGTTTACACAACCACCGAGATACTCGATACGGTCAGTGTAAGGAATAAAACTATGCCATGACTGACGTTCACCCATTTTTTCAGCACCACGATGGTGGTAACCAATATCAGGAACGCAGTTGATAATTTCTTCACCATCGAGCTGCAACACGATGCGGAATGCACCGTGAGAAGATGGATGGTTTGGACCCAAGTTCAGGAACATGAAATCTTCGTTTTCATTTCCTCGTGACATGCCCCACTCTTCTGGTTTGAAAGTCAACGCTTCCATTTCCAGATCCTGCTTCTGCTTCGTCAGCACAAACGGGTCAAATTCGGTAGCACGTGCTGGGTAATCTTTACGCAGCGGATGACCTTCCCAATTTGGTGACATGAGAAGACGGCGCAGATTCGGATGACCTTGGAAGGTGATACCGAACATGTCCCAGACTTCGCGTTCATGCCAGTTAGCATTTGGGAATAAAGAAACTATCGATGGTACATTTAAGTCGTTCTCATTGAGAGCAACTTTCAGCATGATATCGCGGTTTCGGTCAATAGAAATGAGATGGTAGAACACACTAAAGTCGGCTTCTGGCAGACCTTGGCGATGAATACGTTGGCGTTCATCGACCCCGTGTAAATCGAACAACATCACATAAGGTTTTGGTAGTTTCTTTAAGAAATCTACAACTTCCAGCAGCTGCTCACGACGCACCCAAATAACTGGCATGCCAGTACGGGTTGCTTGAACAGAAAAGGCATCCGGGCCAAATTGATTGCGCAGTTCCAGAAGCACAGGGTCATTAATGTGATCCTGCGTCTGCCATTCTGGCTGGGTACTACTCGCTTGCGCTCTCTGATCTGTCATCATTCTTCACCATAACGCTTGATCAGGTTTATTATTTCGCAACAACATTGCTCTGTTACGCTGAATGGCTTAAAGCCTTAAATTTCGTCTGGGGTTCGCAGATTAGTTACTGCGATACGTTCACCGTGTTTTCTTTCTCTTTCTGACTGCATATTTGCACGATAAACACCCTGATCACCCACGACCCAAGAGAGTGGACGACGCTCTTTGCCGATGGATTCTTGTAACAGAAGGAGAGCCTGCATATAGGCTTCAGGGCGTGGTGGGCAGCCTGGAATGTACACATCCACGGGAATAAATTTATCGACACCTTGTACAACAGAATAGATATCGTACATACCACCAGAGTTAGCACATGACCCCATGGAGATAACCCATTTCGGTTCTAGCATTTGGTCATAAAGACGCTGGATAACAGGTGCCATCTTGGTGAAACAGGTTCCTGCAACAACCATAAAGTCGGCTTGACGAGGTGAAGCACGCAGTACTTCCGCACCAAAGCGGGCTACGTCATGAACAGACGTGAACGATGTCACCATTTCTACATAGCAACATGAAAGACCAAAGTTATAGGGCCATAGGGAGTTTTTGCGTCCCCAGTTGACCACATCGTGAAGTGCATGAGAAAGTTTGCCCATGTAAACACTGTTTTCAACTTGCTGCTCTAGGGGATCAGTCACGATTTCCTGAGTTTGCAGTGGGTAACGGTCGTTCTCACCGTTCGGATCTATGCGGGTGAGCGTATAATCCATTGTATAATGCCTCGCTTTTTACTGCGGATGACGATTGCTGATTTTAATAACTTTACTAGGACCTTTAACTGCGCGACGTGAACGGACTGGAGTCCAATCCAATGCACCAACGCGAACCAGATAAAATAATCCCGCCAACAATACAAAGATAAAAATAGCGGCTTCGATGAAACCAACCCATCCAGCTTCACGAATGGCAACAGACCATGCGAATAGGAACATAGCTTCAACATCGAAGATGACGAAAAACATCGCAACCAAGTAGAACTTGGCGGACATACGAAGACGAGCACTACCGACAGAGTCAATACCTGACTCATAGGGAACGTGTTTGGCTCTGGCTTTGGCGCGGCTACCCAAGAAATGACCTGCGGTCAACATGAAAGCGCAAAGACCAATAGCGCCGATAAAGAATATAGCAAAGCCCCAGTTATGGGCTAACTCTAGGATTGATGTAGACATACTCGTTGCTTACTCATTACTTATGGTGCGTCACTGCTCTTTTTTACAACACGGCAGCATTGCACCACAATTGCCCAGTTAATAGAGAAGAAAGACCAACATTGATCTTCAAACTAAAAGATCACCAAACTAAAATCAGTCCAGTAGACTGGCGTTTGGTTTGTCCTCTCTCACTACATGTTATTTTGCTCAAATGAGACAAAATGACCCGTATTTATTACAAACATTTTACATACAAAAAACATTAGAATAACAGAAAGTACTCATTGTCTGCTAAAACGTGTCAGTTTGACTATACACAAATAAACACGCTGACTAGTCTAACTGATTATTCGTTTTTACTACACTATTATCTCAGGAAAAACCTGTCTTAACAGATGAAAAAATGTGCTTTTTATTTGATCTAACGCACAGATTTATTGAAAATATACTCAATTTGTTTACATGGTAAGCGAATTTAATTTAAGCATCTGTAACGATTTTTTATTCAAATACCTAACTAACTCACTGACTACTCAACGCTATTTTATCAATTTAGTAAAAAAATATTGTTAACAGCATAACAAATCATTAACTAACTAACGAAATTCGTGTTATGCCATCTACATCACAATTATTTCATGCTCTTACGCGTTAATCCATACTTATTAAGTGGGCATTCCGTGTATTTTATCACCGAATAGAAAGAAACCTTGTTCACTTTCATATACACAAGGTTTTAAGTTAAATATTTTCCATTAAAAAATGATGTCACGTCCATTAAACCTTTTGGTTCGTAAGGGGAATCATTATTGAGAAACTCTCGTTAAAATTCAGTATGGTTAAGTGAATGAAAAAGATATTAAGAAGGAGAAGAAATGCCAACACCTAGAATTCTAAATAAAAACGGCTGAGTCAGAATTAACTGAACCCAGCCGGATGATATTTTTATGCTTACTTGCCATCTACCGCTGATAAAAAATCTATTTTATCGGTAAGGGCTTAGTTAAGTTTATTGGTCATTACTCTCAGTTGGTTCTGCTGCTGGAGCTACCGCGTAAGGGATTTTTTTATTTTCAATCGCATTAAATACGGTTAAAACGAAATCTTTTTGTTCATCCGCATTTTTGTATAACCAATACTGAATATCTGGAAGACGAGGTAAACCATCCGCCTCACTTAAAATACGTAAATCTGCATTTTGCATTTCCATTGGGCGAGCCGTGACACCAACTTCTGCATTCACTGCCGCACGAACAGCCGGTAATGAGGCTGCTTCATACGCCACATGCCATGCTAACCCTGCTTCATCTAATGCTTGAGTACATAATTTACGGTACGGGTTTGTCTCATCCATCACCACTAATGGGATTGGCTCATTACGGCGCAACTGGAAATCGGGTGCGCTATGCCATAAAACAGGCACCGTTCTTAATGCTGTTTTAGGGTGATGAGTAATACGCGTGGTTGTTAGTGCTAAATCGATTTCATGGTTGTCCAACATGGACTCAATGTATTGGGCGCGTTTAATGCGGACTTCTACCGCAATACGTGGATACACGGAGGCGATACGATTAAGCAAAAATGGCAGTAAGATATCAACTGTATCATCAGATGCACCGATTCTTAGCTCACCGTCTGCGTCGTTATAGGTTAAAGAGGCTGTCGCATCATCGTTTGCACGCAAGATTTGACGCGCATAACCAAGTAGTTGCAAACCATGAGCCGTGAGTAATTTATTACGACCATGGCGCGCAAATAACTCCCGACCGACTAATTGCTCTAAACGTTGCATTTGCTGACTAACCGCAGATTGGGTTCTACATACAGCCGCTGCGGCTGCAGCAAAGGTATTTAGATCCGCCACTGCGACAAATGTACGTAGTAAATCAAGATCTAGATTCATTATGGGACGATTTGAATTTATCATCGTTCATTCTCTTATATAATTTTATGGTACCTGGTGTTTCTGCTCTCCTCCGTGAGAATCAGCGAGTTTTATAGAAAACTTAATTTCAGCATCTCTAATCCTTAGATCTGCTGGTCACAACTCTGGTAATACTAAAATTATCTATATCTCTATGATAATTAAATAAATCAATTTTTACTCACTAACGTTAATTATGCATTTTTAGTTAAGGAACTAAATTATCACCCGTCTGTTGAGTAAGGCTAAATAGTAGCATATTTAATGTAGTTGCAATTATTTTAATGTAAGCACTTTGTGTAACATATGATGTAAAATAACAATTTTATTAATTATCAATACTCTAAATATTAAAATACTATTTTCATTAAGAATATTCTCATTAAAACAATCAATATCGCTAACAAAAAAAGCTAAAAACCAATCTAAAAGCCTCAATCAATGGTTAAATTTATTTCTAGATTCATGATTTAAGATCCTATGTTACAAGGCGATACAATTTTGCGATGTTTGTCATTTAGTTGTATTTCCGGCCCCCTAACTCCAAAACAACGTCAATTGACAGAATTAGATTCCAACTTAATATTAAAAACCAAAACCTTTATCTAACTTATTTTATATTTTAAGATAGCATATAACTCATTTATGTCTAAACCAACCTTTTACACCAAAAATTATCTAGCATCTTCAAAAGCTTCCGAGGGAGGAGTAGAGTAAGGTAATAATGCCGGAACATCCCTATCATACAGTTAGCCCGCTAGGGTAATGAGAGAATCATGAATAACATAACAAAATCCAATAAGCTCGATAATGTCTGCTATGACATTCGTGGGCCAGTTTTAAAAGAAGCTAAACGCTTAGAAGAAGAAGGGAACAAAGTTCTCAAACTGAATATTGGTAACCCGGCACCGTTTGGCTTTGAAGCCCCAGATGAAATCCTCGTTGATGTTCTACGTAATTTGCCAAGCTCTCAAGGTTACTGCGACTCAAAAGGCTTATATTCTGCACGTAAAGCGATTGTCCAACATTACCAAGCCCGTGATATCCATGATATGACGGTTGAAGATGTTTATATCGGAAATGGGGTATCTGAATTAATCGTACAAGCGATGCAAGCGTTGTTAAATAATGGCGATGAAATGCTGGTTCCAGCACCAGACTATCCATTATGGACAGCAGCAGTGTCCCTGTCAGGTGGGAATGCGGTTCACTATATGTGTGATGAGCAGCAAGGTTGGATGCCTGATCTTGACGATATTCGTAAAAAAATCAGCCCACGTACACGTGGTATTGTCATCATCAACCCAAACAACCCAACGGGTGCGGTGTACAGTAAAGAGTTATTGATGGAAATCGTCGAGATTGCCCGTCAACATAGCCTGATTATTTTTGCCGATGAAATTTACGACAAAATTTTATATGACGATGCACAGCATCATTCAATCGCCGCATTAGCCCCAGATTTATTGACGGTCACATTTAACGGCCTATCAAAAACCTATCGTGTTGCAGGCTTTCGCCAAGGTTGGATGGTCTTAAATGGTCCGAAGAAGCATGCTAAAGGTTATATTGAAGGGTTAGAAATGCTGGCATCAATGCGTTTATGCGCTAACGTTCCAATGCAACATGCAATCCAAACAGCATTGGGGGGCTACCAAAGTATCAGTGAATTTATCCAACCAGGTGGTCGATTGTATGAGCAGCGTAACCGAGCATGGGAACTAATTAATCAAATTCCAGGAGTCTCTTGTGTTAAACCACAAGGCGCACTCTATATGTTCCCGAAAATTGACATTAAGCGTTTCAATATTCACGATGACCAAAAAATGATCCTCGACCTGCTACTACAAGAGAAAGTATTGTTAGTGCAAGGAACTGCATTTAACTGGCCACACCCAGATCATTTCCGTATCGTTACCTTGCCTTATGCTGATGATTTAGAAATGGCAATAAACAAATTTGGTCGCTTTTTAGAAAATTATCGCCAATAGCTTTCTACGTTAGCTAACCAATAAAAATAGCCCATAATGGGCTATTTTTATATTTATAACTAAAAATAAAACATCTAAATAAGAGAGTCTTTATTAGATAATTAAATAATAGAAATAAAATAAACCGCGGCTAAGAAAAATAGAACTAAAATTATTGGAAAATATTTCATTTCATCCTCAATATTATTTTCAATTAAATATTACCTTGATTGTAATGATTTAAATAAACCATTCAAATATTAATTACAATAAAGCATAAAAATACAATTAAGATAATCTTAATATGAGCATCTTTATTTGTGTATTTTTTAGCTTAAAAAGTAATTTCATTATTAAATCCTCTTTATTCTGATTGAAGATTATTTTTATCTTTGTCTTAACTAACAACCCATTAGCGAATAAATTCTATTATTCTGATATCTCTTTCGTTGTAATAGCGCTATAATTTTGTAGATTAATTCATCATTAATGAGGGTCTTATGAGTTACTTTTTTGCCCATCTCGCTAGAATGAAACTCATTCATCGCTGGCCTCTGATGCGTAACGTCCGTACAGAAAATGTGTCTGAGCATAGCCTACAAGTTGCTATGGTTGCCCACGCTCTAGCTATCATCAAAAATCGTAAATTTAGTGGAAACGTTAATCCAGAAAAAATTGCCTTATTTGCTATGTACCACGATGCAAGCGAGGTTATTACTGGTGATTTACCAACGCCAATAAAATACCATAATCAGCAAATTGCTCATGAATACAAAAAAATCGAGAAATTTGCTCAGCAAAAACTGTTAGATATGTTGCCTGAAGAGCTCCAAGAAGACTTTAAAGCATTATTAGTGGAGGATTTGCAAAGTGATGAAGATCATTTCATTGTTAAACAAGCAGATACACTTTGCGCCTATCTGAAATGTTTAGAAGAGCTTTCAGCCGGAAATAGCGAGTTTACATTAGCCAAGAAGCGTTTAGAAAAAATGTTGAAAGAAAGAAATAGCCCAGAAATGGAATATTTTATGAAAATTTTTGTTCCCAGTTTTACACTCTCTTTAGATGAAATCAGTAATTAACTCAAAGGTGGGCGCTATTATCCCCACCTTTTGCATTAAACCTTAGCTTTCTTCAATTAACTTAGTACTACAACCTGATGATGATGAAAAGGCAACATACAAGGTTTTCGCCTCACCATTAACACCTAATATTACCTTTCCACGATCTTCTTCCTTGATTGAACAATAGAAATTTTTCTTTGTTGCATATGTTTTACCGCTTATTGTTTCTAATTTAATAAACCAATAGTCAAACGAATTAGGCAAACCTAATTCATATTTAAACGAAAATATATTCTCAGATATTGATTTATTAGGTAAATTATTAAAAAATTTTTCATCAATAAGTCTACTTTCACTTCCTTTATGGGTAAGTCCTGAAACATAATGTAGTACATAAATATACTTTAACTCTTCACCAAAGAAATTTTCGATTGTTGCCTTACCATTATAGTAACGTACTATATCTGTATTATTTACCATAACGCCCCCCTCTATAATCTTCGTATTAATATAGATTCAAGTTTGTTTTACAATCTGATGATGATGGGAAATTGACGTACATTGTCTTTTCTTCGCCATTCATACCTATAGTGACCTGCCCATGATCCTCTTCACTTATGGAACAATAGAAATTATCTTTTGTTCTATATTTTTTCCCTGATAATGTTTCAATTTCCATGTACCAATAGTCTTTTGGCGAACCAATTCCTAATTGATATTGAAATATCAATGCATCCTTATAAATAGTACCATCAGGCATATCAAAGTGCGTTCTGACTTTCGTCAAAAATCCCGTATGAGATAAATACACGCGCTTGAGATGTTCACCCCAGTAATTTTCGAGTGTAACAAACCCTGTTTTGGGTAATGTAATATTCATAATATCTCCGATATATAAAATTAATTAATTTACGGAAATAGACTACAAATTTTTCCTTAAAATAAAAATAACCATAATTAGCAGTATCTTTTTATTTTAATACTGTTAATTATGGTTATTAATTTTCATGATGTAATAGGCTCTACGTGTTAGAGCCTATTACTGTTCAAAAAGGGAATAAAACAGGGATCACGGCTACGCTAATGATCATAACAATAATGGTGAATGGAACCCCCATTTTCAAAAAATCTGAGAATTTATAACCTCCAGGCCCCAATACTAACGTATTTACAGGGGAAGATACGGGGGTCATAAATGCCGCGGAAGCCGCAATACCAATAACCATGGCGAACGGTAACGGAGAAACATCCATTTGACGAGCAGCGGCTATCGCGATGGGGGCCATTAAAACAGCCGTTGCGGTGTTAGATATAAATAGCCCAATGGTGGCACACAGAATAAATAAGCAAAGTAGCATCACATGTGGCCCTAATCCCCCAGCAACTTTCATTAATGCATCAACAGCAAGGGCTATCCCCCCAGTTTCTTGCAGTGCGATAGCAAACGGCATCATCCCCACAATTAAAATAATGCTCGGCCAGTGAATCGATTTATACGCGCTTTCCATATCGATACAGCGGAATTTTCCCATCAATAAACATGCTATCAATGCGGCAATAAAATTAGGAATTTCATTAGTCACCATCATCGCCACCATCAATGCCAAACAGAACAGAGCATGTGGGGCTTGTGAGGATGCAGGTGCAACCGCTTCAACTTCAGCAGCTAAATTCAATACAATAAAGTTACGGGGTTTAGTAGAGAGTACACGGATCAGTTTCCAGTCACCTATGACCAGTAATATGTCGCCTAAACGCAGTGATTCATCCACCAGCTTACCATCTAGTGCCTTACCATCTCGACGGATACCCACCACGTTTAACCCATACCGAGTACGGAACTTAATCTCTTTTAGGCTTTTGCCAAGTAACTCCGAGTCCGGATTCATGGAAACCTCGGCCATGCCCACATCACGGGATTGATCTGAGAAATAATCACCACGGAGGATCATCGGTTCGAGAAGCTGTTCACTGCAAAACTTACGTAATTCATCATCGCTAACGGAGATATCAATTAATAATACATCACGCTCCCGTAATTCAGTTCCCCCGGTAGCACTTACCATAACACGGCGAAATTTACGCCAGCGCTCAATCCCTACTACGTTTGCGCCATAACGGGAACGTAAATGAAGTTCATCTAAAGTGTGCCCAATGAGTGATGAGCCTTTACGGATTGCTAAACGACGCGCACGACCCGCTAATTTATAATCACGGATCAAATCTCGGAAACTCCGTTGATACTTTACTGGCTGTTTATCCGGTTCATTGCTACCTAGCCAACGACGCGTCACCCACATATAACCGATCCCAGCAAATAAAATTAAAATGCCAATCGGTGTAATTGAGAAGAATTGAAAGCTCGGTAAACCTTCACGGACTAATTCGCTGTTGACTACCATATTCGGCGGAGTTGCAACCAGTGTCATCATGCCACTAATCAACCCAGCAAAACCGAGGGGCATCATTAAGCGACTTGGTGAGGTTTTCATACGAGCAGCGACACTTAAGACGACGGGGATAAAGATAGCCACGACGCCTGTTGAGCTCATAAAGGCACCAAGCCCAGCAACAGTTAGCATCAGGAAAACTAACATTTTACTTTCACTGCTGCCTGCCACTCGGACAAGCCAGTCACCCATTTGATAAGCGATTCCGGTACGAACAAGACCATCACCAATAACAAATAGAGCAGCAATCAATAAGACGTTTGGATCAGCAAAGCCCGCTGTTGCCTGTTGTAAAGTCAATGTGTCGCTCAACACAAATGCGACAATAACTAACAGGGCAACCACATCCATGCGAACTTTGTTGGTGGTGAATAAAACAATTGCGATCAATAGGAGGGTTAGTACCCACAGCAATTCTCCGTTCAAAATATCCCCTTTCGACGAAAAAAAACAGGCTAAAGATTTTGCTTAGTTAACCATGTTTTACGGAGAATTTCTTTGATTAGATCGCTATTCGCTGTTTTTTGACATTAAAAGTTCAAAATACCCATCATTGTCAGGTCCCGTAACAGAAATTTGCTCTAATGAACTAATAATTATATCAATTTCACTTCTACGTGGCATGCCTTCTGGTGCATGCACTGCCACAACTTGGCAACCTGCGCTAAGTGCAGAATGGATCCCTGCGGGAGCATCTTCAAAGGCAATGCAATCTTTTGGTGAAAGAGCGAGGCTCAGCGCACCGAGTTGGAAAGGCTCTGGATCCGGTTTTCCTTTCGACACTTTTTCAAAAGTGACCCAGTGTTTAGGCTCTGGTAAACCTGCTGCTACTTGTCGGCCATGGGCAATAGGGACAGTTCCTGACGTTACAATAGCCCAAGGTGCACCAATCTGATTTAATCGGGAAAGGAGTTCAATAGCACCGGGTAAAGCTACTACCCCCTCAGTATCTTCGCTTTCCAGTTTCTCTAACCAACGAAAATGAGTTTGTAGCTCCTCTTCATTTGCATCTGGAAGAAAATGGCGCAAAGTTGTCATTGCGGGTTTCCCATGGATAAAATCGATGATTTCTTGTTTGTTAGCGCCGATCCTATCACCAAAGAGGCACCAACTACGTTCAACGACCGCTAATGAATCAGCCAGCGTTCCATCAAGATCAAATAAAAAACCTTTTGCTTTTAGCTTCACATCGATTCCTTTTTTCATTTGTCCAATACCTATATCACACTCTATTTTCTCATCAATACTTTAGATCACTCTGAATCACAAGCAAAAAACTCGGGAGTATAATCGTTATACTCCCGAGTCAAAGAATTCATAATAATACGACTGTAACCCAAAGAACGATGGAAAATTATGCGTTTAAAATCTGGGAAATTTCTACCGCTGAAAGGTGGTATTGTCGTGGGCATGATTGCCAAATTTTCAGCATTCTCAAATATTTATCCCACATAGGTGTTTGTGAATTAAACCCATGAGTTCCACAATCAAAATGAGTATAGCGCCCTTCTGTATTTACCATAAAACGAACATAACTGAGATAGCGAGCTTCTGTCGCAGCGTCAAAACCTAAAAATTGGACACGACGAGCATCGACACCATGTTTATCTTCCATATTGCCGTAAGAAACTTGCAATGCATGGTACATTTCCATGATTTCAATAACAGTACGACATGTTTGTTCACTGAGCTCACTGAAATCTCGGTCTAATTCACGCATTTGTAAACCAAACCCACGTTCAATAATGGTTTGCAGACGACGATAACGCTCCGCATTATCAGGATCTAGCATCGTCATCATTTTATATTGATTTGATAAGATTAAGCGTTCAGCATTGGTCATTTCCATTACAGCTCTCCGTAGATAATTTTAGGTAATCTTCGCATTCAACAGGAATCATGCACAGATAAAATGCCACTTTTATTGATCTAGACCGGCTTTTTATATTACTTGTTGTTAATCCAAACTTTTTACTGATTTTAGTGGGCAGTAGAAGCCTAATCTGAAAATTAAAGATCTTCCATAAACGTGTTATCTAGCTGTTTAAACGCTTTCCTCAACAGTTCAGCTAACGCCATATAGTCCGGCTGCTGTTCCACTGGTGCCACCGCAATACCTGCCGCAGTAAACTTATCTCGAATTTCATAGAACCAGCTTAATAGCCCTGCGGGTAATGGTGTTGATGCGCGCTTTCCCAACCACCATAAACCTTGCATTGGTAAGCTACAGGCAAATAATGCAGTTGCGATGGCGGGACCCAGTTGTCCCCCAAGGGCGATTTGCCACGCGAGAGTGAATATAGCAATCGGAGGCATAAATCGAATACCGAAACGAATAGCTTTATTAATACGCAGCTCTGGAAATAGTGGCGTCAGCTTTTTTTCCATAGGAAACACTTTCAGATAATGGTTACCCAATCTGAAGCGCTTAAAAAATCCCGGGGGTGTATTTTGCATTGTGCTCATCAATAACTTCCTACTGCTATAATCAAAATATTATCAATTTATTCTTAGCTTACGCCAAACTGATTGTGAACGCACACTCAGAATCCGAATAATCTTTTTTCAAATCTTGCTTAACTCAAGCCGGCTTCAGTAAAACCCGCTATGCTCATGTTATTCTCACAAATATCTAACTTATCGCTATAACTGCACTTTATAGGGCATTTATGATTTTAATCAACCAAAGACCCCATTTCTAAAAAAAACGTATAAAATATAAAATAATTTTAGTAGAATCGACCGTATTTAGAATTCCTGTTGACCTATGTGACTTAATAGTTCTCTTTGTTAAGTAATCAACAGTGATATATTGGGGTTTTGATCGTTATTTCAACACCAAGCCGTTAATTTATTTTTTACAGTTAATTAACAGCATTACACAACGTTAGCTTCATAAAACCCTGTAAAATTGCCGATCCATGCAATTTTTTACGTTAATCATGATATCCATCATGAATGACTCAGTAACAAATGCGCTAGGCTCTAGCTAATTAACTTTTACATTTGAGTCTTTTAGTTTAAAAAAGGCTTCACAACAACAATTAACGATAGGTATTTCCATGTCAAGTAAGCTGGTACTGGTTTTAAACTGCGGTAGCTCCTCACTGAAATTTGCAATCATCGATCCGACTAATGGGGATGAATTTCTATCAGGTTTAGCTGAATGTTTTAATTTGCCTGAAGCCCGCATCAAGTGGAAAATGGATGGCGCGAAAAAGGAAGCTCCTTTAGGTGCAGGTGCTGCGCATAGCGAAGCATTAAACTTTATTGTTAATACTATTCTTGCTGAGAAGCCTGAACTTTCAGCGCAAATTACTTCTATTGGTCATCGTATTGTTCATGGTGGCGAGAAATTTACCTCTTCTGTTGTCATTAACGACGAAGTTATTGCGGGTATCAAAGCAGCAATCCCATTTGCACCATTACATAACCCTGCTCACCTGATTGGTATTGAAGAGGCAAGAAAATCTTTCCCTCATCTGATTACTAAAAACGTTGCGGTATTTGATACTGCTTTCCATCAGACAATGCCACAAGAAGCTTATCTGTATGCTCTGCCATACGAACTGTATTCAGAACACAGTATCCGTCGCTACGGCGCACACGGCACTAGCCACTACTATGTTTCTCGCGAAGCAGCCAAAAGACTTAACAAACCTGTTGATGAACTGAATGTTATCACTTGCCATTTAGGTAATGGAGGTTCAGTATCTGCTATCGTTAATGGTAAATGTGTTGATACTTCAATGGGTTTAACTCCATTAGAAGGTTTAGTAATGGGAACTCGTAGCGGTGATATCGACCCTGCAATTATTTTCCATTTGCATGATTCATTAGGCATGAGCGTTGATCAAATCAACAAAATGCTGACAAAAGAGTCTGGTTTACTGGGCTTAACTGGCGTGACTAGCGACTGTCGCTATGTGGAAGACAACTATGGCACGAAAGAAGATGCAACTCGTGCAATGGATGTATTCTGCCACCGTCTTGCAAAATATGTGGGTGCTTACAGTGCGCTGATGGAAGGCCGTCTTGACGCTATCATCTTTACTGGCGGTATCGGTGAAAACTCCGCTCAAGTTCGTGAAATTACATTGAAGAAACTGGCTATTCTTGGTTTCGAATATGACCACGAACGTAACTTAGCGGCACGCTTTGGTAAAGAAGGTGTTATCACCACCGATAACAGCCGCCCAGCATTAGTTATCCCAACCAATGAAGAGTTGGTGATTGCTCAAGATGCTGCACGTTTAACAGCATAAAAACTTTTGCCGCCAGCTTTATGCTGGCGGTACTGCTTTAGAGTAACCAAAAAACGAGGTTCCCGTGTCCCGTACAATTATGTTAATTCCTACAGGCACCAGCGTTGGTTTAACCAGCGTCAGCTTGGGTGTCGTCCGCTCGATGGAACAAAAAGGTGTCCAACTGAGCGTGTTTAAACCAATCGCACAACCACGCGTTTCTGGTAATAAAGATCAAACTACTGAAGTTTTACGCTCTCATTCAAGCATTACGACCATTGTTGAGCCATTAACAATGGAGTATGTAGAATCCCTGCTAACCTCTTCTAAAAAAGACGTTCTGATGGAAGAGATTGTGGCTCGTTACCATGAGCACACTAAAAATGCAGAAGTTATTCTAATTGAAGGCTTAGTTCCAACTCGCAAACACTCTTTTGCTCAATCACTCAACTATGAAATTGCCAAGACTCTTGGCGCTGAAATTGTCTTTGTTACCGCACCAGGTAATAGTTCAATTCAGCAAATGCAAGAGCGTTTGGAATTGGTTCGTAATGAGTTTGGTGGACAGCGCAACGAAAGCATCATTGGGGTTATCGTTAATAAAGTTAACGCGCCTGTTGATGATCAAGGCCGTACTCGCCCTGACCTATCTGAAATCTTTGATGATTCAACCAAAGCGTCTATCGCGAATATCGATACGAATGCGCTCAATGGATTAAATCTGCCTGTATTAGCAGCCATCCCTTGGAACTTTGACCTGATTGCTACTCGAGCAATCGATATGGCAAAACACTTAAATGCAGAAGTGATTAACGAAGGTGAAATCAATACTCGCCGCGTTAAATCCGTCACTTTCTGTGCGCGCAGTATTCCACATATGCTGGAACATTTCCGTCCGGGTTCATTGTTAGTGACTTCAGCTGACCGCCCTGATGTCTTAGTTTCTGCATCACTTGCAGCCATGAACGGCGTAGAAATTGGTGCCATCTTATTAACTGGCGGCTACCACATTGATGCTCCGATTCATAAACTGTGTGAACAAGCATTCGAAACTGGCTTGCCAGTATTTATGGTTAAAAGCAACACATGGCAAACTTCCCTGAATCTGCAAAGTTTCAGCCTTGAAGTGCCAGCTGATGACCATGAGCGTATTGAAAAAATTCAAAACTATGTGGCTCGCCATATTAGCAGCGATTGGATTGAATCTCTGGTTGCGGATTCTGAGCGTCCAAACCGTCTGTCACCACCAGCATTCCGTTATCAGTTAACAGAACTGGCACGTAAAGCAGGCAAGCGTATTGTTCTGCCAGAAGGTGATGAGCCACGTACTGTTAAAGCAGCATCAATCTGTGCTGAACGTGGTATCGCGACTTGTGTTCTTTTAGGTAATCCTGAAGATATCCGTCGTGTTGCTGAGTCTCAAGGTGTCGAATTGGGCGCTGGTATTGAAATTGTTGACCCAATTAAAGTTCGTGAAGAGTATGTTGCTCGTTTAGTTGAATTGCGTAAAAGCAAAGGTATGACCGAAGTGGTTGCTCGCGAACAACTAGAAGATAACGTAGTTCTCGGCACGCTGATGCTAGAGAAAGGCGAAGTTGACGGCTTGGTTTCTGGTGCGGTTCACACCACAGCAAATACTATTCGTCCACCGCTACAGTTAATCAAAACTGCACCGGGTAGCTCATTAGTGTCTTCTGTGTTCTTTATGCTGCTACCAGAACAAGTATTTGTTTACGGTGACTGCGCAATTAACCCAGACCCGACAGCAGAGCAGCTATCTGAAATCGCTATTCAATCTGCAGATTCAGCAAAAGCTTTCGGTATTGAGCCTCGCGTTGCAATGATCTCTTACTCTACAGGTAACTCCGGTGCGGGTAGTGATGTTGAAAAAGTGCGTGAAGCGACTCGCTTAGCACAAGAAAAACGCCCAGACTTGATGATCGACGGTCCATTACAGTACGATGCTGCAGTAATGGCAGATGTGGCTAAATCTAAAGCACCAAATTCACCTGTTGCAGGTAAAGCTACGGTATTCATCTTCCCAGACTTGAATACCGGTAACACCACTTATAAAGCGGTACAACGTTCTGCGGACTTGGTCTCTATCGGTCCAATGCTGCAAGGTATGCGTAAGCCGGTTAACGACTTATCCCGTGGCGCACTGGTAGACGATATCGTTTATACTGTTGCGTTAACTGCTATCCAAGCGGCACAAAACGAAAACGCTTAATTTTTGTTATTAAGCATTACGTTAAAAGGTCAATCAGGAAACTGGTTGACCTTTATTTTTCATCGCTATATGAAAGCGTATTTTCTATCATTGAATATCATTACCCTCGATATTATTATCTATTAATATAAGAGCCTGTATGTTTAATTCGATAAAAGTGAATGAAAAATTCGATCAATCTAAAATTATTCAACACTATAAAAATACAATAAAAAATGAATTTTCAAGAAAAATAATTGGTATTGATAATATGAAAAAACTTGAGGATGGCCTTTGCTATGGACTAACTCATCTATTCTTGCGTTATGCTCACGCTAATTATGAACGAACTTTCGTCACCGAATTTTATCGTGAAATAAAACTAGCTAAAAATAAAGGAAACCTTACAGACAAAAGCAATTCCTTTATAAATAAATTATTTCATTCCGCATCAAAAATACAATTGCTCAGTGATAGAATTATCAATATCCATAACACAAGATGTGACTTTAGCTATCCACCACAAAATCATAATGAAACTATTGAAAATTATTTAATACGTATACTTAAAATAAATATAATTCAATCTTCATCTCATAAACTGTCTAGCACAGATTCATTAAAGTTTTATGAATTAACAATGCAACTCTACTTTTATACTTATTTTCCAAACCTTAGAAAAAATTTATTGAAAGATAAAATGCCTTTTGAAATTGATTGTATTAAAGAACACTCAAAACAAGTTAAACAAAAGTGTTCTAATCACTATCAAAATAATTTATCAGCTAATAGCATTGAATCCTTTTTTAAATTATCCGAATGTTTTCAAACTAGTTTACTAAAAAAAATTTTAGAGAATAAAAATAAAAAATATGGAATTTTTTATGAGCCATACCGCTCCGCAAAAAAAATATCAGAATATAGTTACAATGAAAAAATGACACTAAAGCAGTTCAAGCAAAAAATTGACTTACGTTTAAAAAGGAAACAGGACACCATCAGTGATTTTTCATCACAATTCCATGCGATGGGAATTGCTATCAAACATCTAGATGGTGTTCCCATATTTGAATTTTTTGAACCCAATAAAGGGTTAGTCATTACAACTGAAAAAGAAAAGTTTTTCCGAGTATTAGATAAAGTGTCTAATAATTATACATTTTTAAAAAATAAATCTGGAGAAAAGGTTATTGATGCCAATATATCTTACGCCGACAAGCTCCATCAATACCCTCTATCCGATAAGATCAAAGAGCCCAAGCTCACTAATCACAAAAACACAAAAGGACTACTTTAGTAGTCCTTCTTGGGTATTAATAGTTATAGCTTACTCTGGGCTTGAGCAGCTGATCGCTTTATTTGACTCATTATTGCGTGTTAACCAAAGAGATAGCGCTTTTAATGAGTCCGGCGTGAACTCATCACAACGTGCAGTGATCTCTTTGGGAGTCAACCAACTCACTTCGACCACTTCACTTTCTTGTAAGGCAAAAGGACCATGGCTAACACAACTAAATAACCCACCCCATACTCGACAATTTTCATTCTCAAAATAGAATGTGCCATGTTCTGCAAAAGGAACACCCGCAACACCAAGTTCTTCTTCTGCTTCACGCTTAGCTGATTCTAGGATATTCTCATCTCGCATAACCACTCCACCGGCAGTGGCATCTAATAACCCCGGGTAGAAATCTTTAATGTCCGTTCTTCGCTGCACTAAAATTTTCCCCATACCATCATGCACGACGATGTAAGTAGCACGATGTCGCAAGTTTTCAGCGCGCATTTGACTACGCGTAGATTGTGCTATCACATTATTGTCTTCATCAACAATATCTACCCACTCCACGAATTCGGTCTGTTGTTCCATCCTGAAAACCTTATTTAGCCTATTCACCAGAAATACCTCGCTACAAAGTATTCTTTTCATCAATATGATGCAAGGGATCCTAACCAAATTTGCCGCTGGACTCCATTACAAAAATCAACACATCCCTTTATTACAAAAATCAACACATCCCTTTAAGATATAATACAAAATTCTTTTTTTCGAACCGTTAACTGAAACCCAACAATTCCTAATTCCTAATGCTATAGTTATCTATAATAGGACGATAAATATTAGATTATTTAGGTATCGTGAGTAACCTAAAAATCGAATGAGGGTGGAAAATGAAAATTTTAATTACTGGCGGTACTGGGCTAATTGGCACACAACTCGTTCAAGAGCTAGTTATGCATTCCCACCAAGTCACCGTATTAAGTCGTTCCCCACAAAAAGTATATAGCTTATTTTGTAAAGCGGTAGAATGTTGGACGACCTTAAATGATAAAACCAACCTCAATGATTTTGATGTGGTCATTAACCTTGCTGGCGAACCTATCGCAGAAAAACGCTGGACTGCGGATCAGAAAAAAATTCTATGTGATAGCCGCTGGAAAATCACACAAAAAATCACAGATTTGATTAAAGCCAGCTCAAATCCACCCAGTGTATTTTTATCTGGCTCTGCTGTCGGCTATTACGGGGATCAAGGTCAATCCGTGATCACCGAAGTGGATCAACCTCATGACGAATTTACTCATGACCTTGCTGCCCGCTGGGAAGCTATCGCCCAAGAAGCAGAATCACCAAAAACTCGCGTATGTCTACTGCGAACAGGGTTAGTATTGTCCCCAAATGGTGGATTATTAGCAAAAATTCTGCCGATATTCAAAATGGGTGCAGGCGGGCCTATCGGCCATGGCAAACAATATATGCCATGGATTCATATTAAGGATATGGTAAAAGCGATTTGCTTTTTAATGGAAACTCCAGGGTTATCAGGTCCCTTTAATATGACCTCTCCTTACCCTGTTCATAATGACCAATTTGCAGCCATGATGGGGGATGTCACTAACCGCCCTTCTTTTATACGTACGCCAGCATTTGCAGTCAGAGCCGTATTGGGTGAATCGGCAACATTATTGCTAGGAGGGCAACAAGCCATTCCTAAACGACTAGAAGAAGCAGGATTCGAATTCGAATTTATTGAGTTAAGAATTGCTTTAGAGGATCTATTAACGCCTGAGCAATAATTATTTTGCACCTTGCCAACGAGTGAATAGATCTTGCTCTAGTTGAATATCAAACTGATCGAGTACTCTATTCACCGTTTGGTCAACGATATCTTGAATTGCTTGAGGTCGATGATAAAACGCTGGCATAGGTGGCATAATCACGGCGCCCATTTCTGCGGCTTGGACAAGTAAGCGCAAGTGACCTAAATGTAATGGTGTTTCACGAACTCCCAGTACCAATTTTTTCCCTTCTTTCAATACCACATCTGCGGCACGGGTGACTAAGGTATCAGTATAGCTATGTACGATGCCAGATAGGGTTTTCATGGTGCACGGCATAATTACCATACCTGCGGTACGAAAAGAGCCTGAAGAGATTGCAGCCGCGATATCTCGGCTATCATAAACATGGTCAGCGAATTGTTGAACATCTTTGACACTGTAGTCGGTTTCCAACGCCAATGTCTGACGCGCTGCCGCACTCATCACTAGATGGGTTTCTACATCTTGTACCGGTTTGAGTACCTCTAGCAATCGAATACCGTAGATTGCCCCACTCGCCCCAGTTAACCCAATGATAAGTTTTTTCATGTCAGCCCCAATTTCACGCAATTTCTTGCATTATATACCAAATGTCATGAAGTTGTAGGGCGCGAATTTAATGATAGAAAGGATATCAGGGGGGATTGGAACGTTGATTACATATAGTGTGATATTCAAACAAATTTTCTAAATAATTAGTTTCATAACTAGGCAGCAAACGAATGAGCGCTAGGAGCATACAAAAGTATGTGACTAGCGCTCACGAGTGCAGCTAACAACGTTGTGGAACTAATTATGAAGAAAATTTAGCCTTCGTTATAAATCTCAAGATCCTCAACATCACTCTGATCTTTCAATTTCAACTCATCATCTTTACGTAAATTTTCCAGATAATCTAAATAGGTTTGGTCAATATCTTTCGTCACATAGATGCCGTCAAATACTGAGCACTCAAATTCGTTGATTTCTGGATTCTCTTCACGAACCGCATCCACTAAATCGGAAAGGTCTTGGAAGATCAAACCATCTGCACCAATCAATTTACGAATTTCATCCACTTCACGACCATGAGCAATTAACTCATTAGCGTTTGGCATATCAATACCGTAAACGTTAGGGAAGCGAACTTCAGGAGCGGCTGAGGCGAAATAGACATTTTTAGCTCCTGCTTCACGAGCTAATTCAACGATTTGTTCAGACGTCGTTCCACGCACAATTGAGTCATCAACCAGTAAAACATTTTTATCACGGAACTCTGCACGGTTAGCATTTAATTTGCGACGTACAGACTTGCGGCGTTCTTGCTGCCCCGGCATGATAAAAGTACGACCTACGTAGCGGTTTTTTACAAAACCCTGGCGGTAAGGTTTATCGAGTATATGAGCAATTTCTAACGCAATATCGCAAGAGGTTTCAGGGATTGGTATGACAACATCGATATCCAAATCTTCCCACTCACGCGCAATTTTAGCCCCCAGTTTTTGCCCCATACGTAATCTTGCGTTATATACCGAGATTTTATCGATGAATGAATCTTGGCGAGCAAAATAGACATATTCAAAAATGCAGGGGGTCAGTTGCGGATTTTCAGAACATTGGCGAGTAAAAAGTTTACCGTCTTCAGTCACATAAACTGCTTCACCCGGTGCAACATCGCGTAAAAACTCAAAACCAAGGGTATCAAGCGCGACACTTTCTGATGCTACCATATACTCATGTTCACCCGTTTCCAGTACCCGGCGCCCTAGTACTAATGGACGAATACCGTGGGGATCGCGGAATGCCAACATACCGTGTCCAATAATTAGGGCAACACACGCATATGCACCACGAAGTTTTTTGTGCATAGAAGCAACTGCACTAAAAACGTTGTCTGGTTCAAGAGGAAAATGGTCAAATTTATCTAATTCGTAAGCTAATACGTTGAGTAAGATTTCAGAATCTGACGTGGTATTAACATGGCGACGCGCTGTTTCAAATAGGCTACGAGCCAATTCGTGCGCGTTTGTCAGGTTACCATTATGAGCGAGCGTAATACCAAAAGGGGAGTTCACGTAAAAAGGCTGAGCTTCAGATGCACTTGAACTACCCGCTGTTGGGTAACGCACGTGTCCTATGCCCATAGAACCTTGAAGCCGCAACATATGGCGAGTTTCAAAGACATCTTTCACTAAACCATTAGCTTTACGCAAACGGATATTATTTGTGCTATCAATCGTAGCAATACCCGCTGCATCTTGCCCACGGTGCTGAAGCACCGTTAGCGCATCATAAATTGATTGGTTTACCGGTGAAACACCGGCGATACCGACAATACCGCACATTTAGTCTTTCCTCATCAGCCAGACGGAGAAATATTCTCCGGTAGGAAACTTGACGCATTTTGCAGGTAGTCAAAAAACCACCTAATAATATGACTGAACTGCGGAATAAGTTCTGAACGCTGCCAATCCTCACTTTGAGGAAGTGGTGTGAAGGTATCGAGAAAGAACAATAGCGCCGATACAATCAATACCCCACGTAACGCACCGAAGCAGATCCCCAGTACACGATCTGTACCTGATAGTCCGGTTTTTTGGACTAATGAGCTAATCACATAGTTCACTACTGCGCCGACAATTAAGGTCGCAATAAAGAGAGCTGCAATCGCAATTCCGTTACGGATAAGTACATCCTCAAAGTTCGTAAAATAACTGGCTAAATAAGGATAAAAGGTACTCGCAACAAAAAATGCACAACCCCAAGTGATCAAGGATAATGCTTCACGAACAAATCCACGGATCAGGCTTACCAGTGCCGAGAAGCCAATAATGGCGATAATTGTATAATCAATCCAGACCATATCTCATTCCAAAATTTGCATTCACGACAACGGCGAATGCATTCTAACAGAAAACGAAAACGTTTGCGTAACCATTTTTTACTGAATTTAAAAAAACCAGCGGCGAAAAGAAAAAATCATAATCGCCGCAGTAAGTTACTAAATACCTTTATCTTTTAAGGATAATCACAGTGAAATTTAAGGTTTAAATGACTGTATTATTCCTTTAGTGCCGGTAATCGCATTTAATTCCGGTAGTGCAGACTCAAGCTTCTGCCTTGAAGCATCCGGTCCAACATAAATACGCGTTAACTTATTATTCACGGGTTGTGCCGGTACAGTATAAACCTGATACCCAGATAACCTCAATTTAGCTACGATCTCTTCAACCTTGTTGGCATTATTCAGTGCAATCACCTGCACCACATAGGCTTTACCTTGTGGCTCTGATTTTTGCTCTACTTTCGGTTCAGGTTTAGGCTCTGGCTTAGGTTCTGGTTTTGGTACGGGCTTAGGCTCCGGTTTAGGCTCCGGTTTTGGCTCAACGCGTGGTTTCTCTGGTGCGACATTTACAGGAATAGTCGCACCATTTTGGTTTGTGCTATTTGCTGCTACCGGCGGTTTTTCACTCTGTTGCTGTTCAGTGATAGCTTCCGATAACATTGCCTCGGAGGTTCCTTCTGAAGAAGCGGTTGATGCACTATGGGTAATCGGTGCAATTGCTTCAATATCTTCTTCATCACCCGGTTTAGGAATAATAGGAATGGCTGCAAATTCGTTCTCATTGTATTTCTTATCGCCATCCAGTAATGCAGGAAGCACAATAACCCCCACTGCTACTAAGACAATGGCGCCAGCAAGACGATTTTGAAATTGACTAGCCACTGGCTCTATCCTTTTGTTTTCTCTAATAACATCATGACATGCGCGACAGTATGGAATGAACCACACACCACAATCACATCTTGCGGCTGAGCATCATTACACGCCTGTTGCCATGCAGCTTCCACAGAATCAAATTCATTTGCATCATCAAGGTGTTGACTCAGTTGGGCCACATCCGCGCCTCGAAATTCTTTGAGAGGTGCTAAATACCAGTCAGTCACTTGCTTGGATAAACACTGCAATGTGCCTTGAATATCTTTATCTCCCAGCATACCGACAACCGCGCGAATACGTCGACCATCAACAATGGGCAATTGCGCCAATTTTGTCACCAAGTACCCTGCGGCATGTGGATTATGAGCGACATCCAAAATCTTTAGCGGATTTTCGCCAATAACCTGGAAACGCCCCGGCAGTTGAGCCGTTTGTAAACCATGATAGATTGCTTGATCCGTTATTTTTAGTGTTAATTCAGGCGCTATCTCCATTAAGCAGCTAATCACACCCATGGCTGTTGCCGCATTCGCTAATGGAACATTGGGTAATGGCAAATCTTGCCATGATCGTTGCTCACTTTCCCACGACCAATGATTACCATGCTCTTGGTAATTCCAATCTTTTCCACGACGAAATAAGCGTGTTCCAATCTTATCGGCATATTCTCCGATTGAGGCTGGCATATCCGGCTCACCTACGACACCATAATGGTCTTGACGGAAAATACCTGCTTTTTCATAACCGATATGTTCACGGTCAGAACCCAGCCAATCAGTATGATCAAGGGCAATACTAGTGATTGCCGCAATATCAGCATCCACGACATTGGTCGCATCCAAACGTCCCCCTAGCCCAACTTCAAGGATCACAATATCTAATGCTGCCTGCTTAAATAATTGTAGTGCAGCTAAGGTGCCATATTCAAAGTAGGTTAAAGAAATATTTCCACGTTGAGCTTCTATTGCCGCAAATGCCTGACAAAACTCACTTTCAGCAAGTTCTTGTCCTTGAATACGTACGCGCTCAGTATAGCGGATCAGATGTGGCGAACTGTATACCCCAACTTTCAATCCCGCAGCCATCAATATGCTTTCAAGGGTATGACAGGTTGTCCCTTTACCATTCGTGCCAGTCACCGTAATTACACGAGGTGCGGGTTGGGTTAAATTCATTTGGCGGGCGGCCTGCCCTACTCGCTCCAACCCCATATCAATATTTTGGCTATGCAGGTCAGTGAGGTAAGAGAGCCAAGCCTCCAATGGAGACTTGGCAGTAGGAATGATTTGCTTACTCATCATCTTTTTTATGCTTAGCAGAACCTTTCACTTTTTCTGTATTATCAATAGTATCTGCCAGATCAATTTCGACATCTACCACTTCAACAACCAGTGTTGGCTCAGGATTTAAGCTTGGCTTGTTAGTTAACATGGCCAAAATATCTGCTAGACGATCACGCATTTCAGGACGACGAATAATCATGTCAATCGCACCTTTTTCCAGCAGGAATTCACTGCGTTGGAAACCTGGTGGTAACTTTTCACGTACGGTTTGTTCGATAACACGAGGACCCGCGAAACCGATCAGCGCTTTTGGCTCAGCGACGTTGATATCACCAAGCATTGCAAGGCTCGCAGATACCCCACCCATGGTTGGGTCAGTTAACACCGAAATATAAGGCAGACCGCGCTCTTGCATTTTGGCTAGTGCAGCACTAGTTTTCGCCATTTGCATTAATGATAACAAGGCTTCTTGCATACGCGCACCGCCACTTGCTGAGAAGCAAACTAATGGGCAATTATCTTCAAGTGCTTGCTCAACTGCACGAACAAAACGCGCACCAACCACAGATGCCATTGAACCGCCCATAAAGGCAAATTCAAATGCAGCAGCAACGACAGGCATACCTTTTAAGGTTCCTTTCATTACAACCATTGCATCTTTCTCACCGGTTTCTTTTTGAGCGGCGCTAATTCTATCTTTATACTTTTTAGAGTCGCGGAATTTGAGGATATCTTTTGGCTCTAATTCGCTACCTAATTCCGTTGTTGAGTTTTCATCAAGGAAGGATTCAAGGCGTTGACGGGCGTGAATACGCATGTGATGGTCACATTTCGGACACACATGAAGATTACGCTCAAGCTCGGCGCCATATAGGACTTGTCCACAACTATCACATTTGCGCCAAACACCTTCTGGGATATTGGCTTTATGGGATGGGGTCGAAGTACCTTTTTTTAAAATTTTCTCAATCCAGCTCATTAATGGACCTTTTTGTCTGATTGCACTCTGATCATACCCAAAATTATGTTAGTGGCTGAATATCGTCAGCACTTCATATAATGGGTATAAATCAGTATGTTATTTTTTGCCATTAAACCACAATGATATCTCACTGTAGATAAAAACTTTTTAAACCTGTTATTGGTTATCGATTTTCTGCGTCGCCGCACTTTTGGCTCTCGCTGCTGCACGGCGATGTCGAATAATTTCAATAACACCCGGCAGAATTGAGATAAAGATAATCGCGACTATCAGTAATTTCAAATTCTTTTGTACTATCGGCAAGTCACCGAATAGGTAGCCTGCATAAGTAAACAATAGCACCCATAATAACGCACCCGCCACATTATAAAAGGCAAAATGACGATAAGACATTTTACCCATCCCTGCGACGAAAGGCGCAAAGGTTCTCACGATAGGAACAAAACGCGCTAAGATAATCGCTTTTCCACCATGCTTTTCATAAAATTCATGGGTTTTGTCTAAATATGAGCGACGGAAAATCTTTGAATCTGGATTCTTAAATAATCGCTCACCAAAAATACGACCAATGGTGTAGTTCACGGCATCACCAATAATTGCTGCAATAATCATCAGTAACACCATCAGGTGAACATTCAAATCATTGCTTGGTAATGCAGCAAGTGCCCCTGCAACAAATAATAACGAATCCCCAGGCAGGAACGGCGTAACCACTAAACCCGTTTCACAGAATAGGATTAAAAATAAAATACCGTATACCCAAGTACCATATTGGGCGACTAATTCTGCAAGATGCACATCAATATGCAAAATAAAATCAATAATGAAACTGATAAACTCCATGGGGTTCCTCATGTGGAGATTTATATTAAGGTCATTTAGATCAGATTATCTGCTAAAAATAGAGGCCCCATCACGTTTTGTGGTAGGTCAAATTTATCAGGGTAATCTACACTCACTAAATACAGCCCTTCAGCTTTCGCTGTTGCAGCGGCTTTAGTACGGTCTTTTAATTCTAATAACTGATGCATCCAATCAATATCTTGGTTACCACAGCCAATTTCCAACAGACTGCCTACAATATTCCTCACCATATGATGTACAAAGGCATTCGCCTTAATATCGACCACCACATAGTTTCCGTGACGGGTCACATTCACATGCATCACATTGCGCCAAGGTGTTCTTGACTGACATTGAACGGCTCGGAATGAAGTAAAATCATTTTCACCTAATAGCGCCTGAGCCGCTTGATGCATTCTCTTTTCATCCAGAGGATAGTGAAAGTGCGTCACGCCATTTGATAAAATTGCAGGTCGATAACGATGATTAAAAATCACATAACGATATCGACGTGCTGTTGCACTAAATCGAGCATGAAACTCTTCATCAACAGGCTTACACCAACGTACCGCGATGTCGGGGGGCAGATGTGTATTTGCCCCCATGGTCCACGCAGCTTCTTTACGAATGGCAGTAGTTTCAAAGTGCACCACTTGCCCTGTCGCATGGACTCCCGCATCAGTACGCCCTGCACAGTTTACACTGATGGGCTCTGCCGCAATTTTAGACAGTGCTTCTTCAAGACAGCCCTGAACACTTTTAACTTCTTGCTGACGCTGCCAACCATAATAACGACTGCCGTTGTATTCAATTCCAAGCGCGATTCGATACAACTTAGTTGATTCTGACATTAGTAAAACTGCTCCTGAACCAGTTTTTCTGCGGTTTCAACTGCCATTAATGCACCACCAAAGCGGACATTATCGGCAACTGACCAAAACTGGAGCACTTCAGGGATACCATAGTCATTACGAATACAACCGATACTTAAAGCGTCATTACCCGATGCCTCAGTCACCTGAGTTGGATAATCCCCCTCTTCTGAGACTTGAATATCAGAAAAACGTTCAAACTCTTCGCTTGCTTCTTCTGCACTCACAGGACGTAAGGTTTCTAAATGAACTACTTGCGCATTACCATAGAATACTGGCGCTTGAATAAAGCTGACAGCAACTGACAACCCGTCATCCTGTAAGACTTTACGCACCTGTTCAACTAAACGGCGTTCGTGTACTACGCTACCTTCTCTATCCGCCATTAATGGCAGCATATTGAAGGCTAATTGTTTACTAAAATAACCTTCTTCCGCCGGAATACCATTTAATAAACGTGCACTCTGTCCCGCCAAATCATCTACCGCAGCTTTGCCGTGAGCAGAAACCGATAACATGTTCGTCAGCGTAATTCGACCTAATCCAGCAGCATCGATCAATGGTTTGATCGCAGTTAATAGCTGACTAACATAACTATCCGCAACTGAAACAATATTGCGGTTACGATAATCGGCTAAGACTTGAGGGTTAACACCAGGAACCACTAGCGGCACGTCTGGATCTAAAGCAAATACCCCACTGCTATCAATCACAATACAGCCTTCTTGTGCTGCTAAATCAGCATATTGAGCGCTCGCTTCCTCACCTGCGGTGAAAAAAGCAATTTGTGCCTGTGACCAATCAAAACCGTCTACATTTTTGACTTGGTAACTTTTCCCGTTAAAACGAATGCTCTCCCCTGCACTGCGTTCACTCGCGAGTAAATAAAGCTCACCAACGGGAAACTCTCGCTCTTGGAGTAGTGATATGATAGCGTCGCCGACCGCACCGGTTGCCCCGAGCAATGCAATATTCCAACCTTCAGTCATGGTTTTTCCTCTAAAAATCAAAATGAAATGAGTCGTTATTCACACCCTCATTTCATTGAAAAATAATTTGCTATTAAATTTTAACGCTGAAACCTAACTCATTGAGTAATTTGGCGGTTTGCTCATCGTCACATTGAACCGTCAACGATGACCACTCCCGACGTTCTTGGTAGTTTTTACGTAACTTATCAAACTCACCGGAAATCCCCGCAACCGCTCGTAACGCAGCATCATCACGGCGAACATCATACACTAGATGAATTAATCTTTTGAGTTGGCTTTGCGTTAATTTACCGTTAAATGTAATTTCACTGATATCAGGTTTAGGTAATAAAGAAGCCAGTGAGACATGCGCCGTTTTGCCTAAAAATTGACAATACGCTTCATACACTTGAGTTGTTCCCCGAGCCTTACCCTCTAAGGTGTAACCCGCGATATGTGGCGTTCCAATATCTACGTATGCGAGTAATTCTGTATCTAAGTTTGGCTCTGGTTCCCAAACATCTAGCACCACACTCAAATACTTACCTTGTTGCAGTATGCTCAACAACGCTTGGTTATCAACCACTTCACCACGGCTTGCATTCACTAAAATCGTACCATCTCGTAAATTAGCAAGGCGCTGAGCGTCCATTAAATGGAATGTTGAATAGATACCATCCATATTTAATGGAGTATGGAAAGTTAAAATATCCGCTTGCTCTAATACGGTATCTAAAGAGACAAATGTGTCTTGATCTCCACGGTCAGCACGCGGAGGGTCACATAATAAAGTTTTCACTCCCCATGCCTGTAAGCGCTTGAGAAGGCGACCGCCCACATTACCCACGCCCACAATGCCGACAGTTTTATCTCGTAGATCAAAATTATCACGTTCAGCAAGCAGCAATAAAGAAGAGAAAACATACTCTACGACCGCAATAGCATTACAACCGGGTGCAGAAGAGAAGCCAATATTAGCCTCAGATAACCATTGGATATCCACATGGTCAAAGCCTGCTGTTGCAGTACCGACGAATTTTACTGGCGTATTATCCAGTAGAGATTTATTCACTTTGGTAATCGAGCGCACCATTAATGCATCTGCATCAATAAGTTCTTGTTCTGGTACTGGGCGCCCTGGCACAGCTTTCACTTCACCTAGCTGACTAAAAAGTGTTTCAGCATACGGCATGTTTTCATCGACCAAAATTTTCACTTAATTCGTCCCAATAGAATTGTTAATAATACCCATTGATGCCCTATTCGGCTGCCACACTATACTCCAAATCGTAGGTATGCAGAATCTTTTACCCTCGTAATAATGACTCATCTTGGGTAATAAATTCTTTGAAACGAAACCTATCTGGCGTTACACCAGAAATTTGCTGGAACATGGCAATAAATGCAGAAGCAGAGCTATACCCTACATCCAACGCCACCTCATGAACACTTTTGCCTTTTTCGAGTCCAGAGACTGCATGTAAATAACGCAAACGTTGCCGCCATTCGCTGAATGACATTCCCAATTCCTGTTGGCAGCGGCGAGATAGCGTTCGTTCTGAGGTGTAAAAGCGCTTAGCCCATTGAGCTAACGTTGTATTATCCGCAGGTTCTTTCTGTAATTCTTGTAAAATCGGTGCCAAAAATTTGTCTTTACTGGTGGGCAAATAGGTATCTTGGCAGGGGGAAATCGCAAATTGATCAATCAGCACGTCCCCGAGTCGCTTATCTTGCTCAGTTTCTGGCTGAACAATACCTCGCTGATACATATCAGCCATAATGGTTTGGAAAATAGAGCTTAGCCTTACCACACAGGCTCTATCGGCAAGTCTATGGCTATATTTCTGAGAAAAATCGATAATCCGAAATTTTACACTCTGCTTGTTAAAACTCGCATGTTGTGTGTTTGCAGGGATCCAAATACAAAATTCAGGAGGTGCCATATAGTGCTTACCTTCAACCTCCATCTCCATAATTCCACACACCACATACAGCAATTGACCAAAAGGATGAGAGTGAGATTTATATTCTGTTTGTTGGTTAATCTGTTCATGGCGTAGTGCAATAAAATCTGGTTCGATAATGTTGCATTCATTTATTTGCCACACATCATTTTGTGAATTATTCATCAGCCTGTCTGAAAAACGTTATCGATTGTCTGAATATCAGTATATATAATTTTTCAGACAGATGTATACTCCTGTGACTGATTAGGGAGAACCTTGTTAATGAAATATTTCCTGTTTCCGCTGATTGCGGTTTTACTGTGGTCGATGAATGCCATCGTCAATAAAGCAGCTGCGACTGCTATTGACCCTGCGGCAATCTCGTTCTATCGCTGGGCTCTAGCATTTTTGGTTATGACCCCATTTGTTTTACGCTCTGTATTGCGTCATGCCAAAATCATCAAACAACATTGGTGGCAACTCGCTATTTTAGGCGCTTTGGGCATGATGCTATACCAAAGCCTAGCTTATTATGCGGCTCATACGGTTAGCGCCACGTTTATGGGCGTCATGAACTCATTTATTCCACTGCTGACGGTGGTGATCAGCATTTTCGTCCTACGCGTTATTCCAACTGTTGGGATTGTTATCGGTTCACTACTCTCACTGTTTGGTCTGGCTTGGTTAGTCAGCCAAGGGAATCCAAGCTCGTTGCTCGATAATGGTCTTGGTCAAGGTGAGTTGCTGATGATTGTCGCCTCTGCAGCCTATGCGCTGTATGGTGTTCTCACCAAGCGCTGGGCGATTCAATTATCAAGTTGGGATTCTTTATATGTGCAAATTTTCTTTGGGGTTTTATTATTAATTCCTAATTTCTTACTCGCTGATGACGTTTCACTGAATCGAGATAATGTGGGGTTAGTTTTCTTTGCCGGGATTGCCGCGTCAATTATTGCCCCTGCATTATGGATCAAAGGCGTTATTCATTTAGGTGCAAACACCGCTTCAATCTTTATGAATCTCGCCCCCGTGTTCACAGCCATTATTGCTGTTTTCACTCTGGGAGAAGAGCTGAAAAGTTACCATTTAATTGGTGGTGGTGTCGTGTTACTTGGTGTGATGCTCGCTCAGCAATTACGCACTCCACTCACTCAAGTGTTTGCACGTAAAAGTAAAAGTGCACAAGAAGATATTTGTCCATAATTGACCTACTGTTATTTATCACTAAAAAATCAATGCAATGTCGTTAACTCATATGCCCCACTTTGTGGGGCTTTCCTTTATCCACATTAATTCCTATCACTAACCTCTCATATCTAAACTATAAATCGGTATTGGCACTCTTAAACTGAATAATCAGGCAAAATCTGATTGTATCTTATTTATATCTCCCTAGACTTAAGCCAAATAGCCCTCTGTTAATTAAGGGTATTCATATTGCCATGAAATATTGATTCGATATGCCTATAAGGATTATGGAATATCGAAAAATACATGCCCATTGAGATAAAATAACGATGACTAGACAACTTAAAATAGGTCTTTTTATATTTATAATAATTGCCATTTCAGCTGGTCTTTATCTTATAAATACCTCCAGCCAGTCCAATTCAGCACAAGCAGGTTACGATTTATATCAACAAGGCGAAACTGAAGCCGCTTTTGCTCTATTTCAAAAGAATGCAGAGAGCGACTCTCAATCCGCTTACGCATTAGCCGTGATGTATAAAGAAGGGATTGGAACACCGCCAGACGACAGTAAAGCCCAATATTGGTTGGAGAAATCCGCATCACAGAATAATAAAAGTGCACTCTATAACCTTGGCTTTTACCGCTACAATCAAGAAATAGAGGGAACACCAGACGACTTGTATGGCTTAGTCTCGTTAACAAAGTCTGCGGATTTTGGCGTACAAGAAGCTCAAATTATGGTCGGCAGTATTTATATTGCAGACAAGACTGAAAAAATCCCACAAGACATTGAACTAGCCCGCCAATATTTTACACTTGCGGCAAAACAAGATTCTCAATTTGCTAAATTTGCCCTTGGCTATATTGCTCATGATTTTGATAAAGACAATAAAAAAGCGGTAGAAATCTTAACCCCACTGGTTAGTAAAAACTTTCCATTACCTGCCATGTTGCTTGCAACAATCTATACGGAAGGTGGAAATGGAGTCACACCTAATAAATTTTTTGCCGAAAAATATGAGCGAATATCGATGGCGTCTGCCTTAGAGTTTGTTTCAGATACAAATGAATTTGAACCAGCCCCACTCTCTATTTATGGTTCTCAGACACCAGAAGAAAAACAAAAAATTATTGAAAATTTAGAAGAAAGAGCTCGCCAAGGGGATGAGCTAGCCATTTATATTTTATATCAGAAATATATGTTCGGTGATGGAGTTAAAAAGGATAAAAATATTGCATTAGCGTATTTGCGTCCTTTAATACAACAACGTTCACCAAAAGCTTTGTACTTAAATTACCTTACGGATAAAAATAATCTCGATGATTTAATCGAAGCAGCTGATCTCCAATACCCTGATGCGATGTATCAAGCATACCAAGTTTATTCAGGTAATACGTTTAATTTCAATATCGAACGCAATGACACACTCGCCAATAAATACCTCATGGGCGCAGCAGATTTAGGTCATCATGATGCTCTCGTTGAGATCGTTGAAAAATCAATTACCAGTTATCAATTTCCAAATCGTCAGTTAATTGATTTGATAACAAAATATACACCCATATTAATGGAGAGATACCCTAATTCACCGGAGGCTTTAGTCGTTACCAGCCAAGTATACGGTAAAGAAGATAGCCCACTATATTCTCCAGAAAAATCTTTTTCTGCTCTAGAAAAAGCTAATAAAATTGCCCCTGACTATAATTCTCAAGTACAACTAGCTCGTTATTATATTCGTGGTTTTGGTACAAAAACAAATTTAGAAAAAGCGGTTAATATACTCAAATCTAATTTAGATGACCGAGGTATCCCCTCCACTGCCGATCGCTTGTTAGTTCAACTTTATTATCATAGTGACATTCAGGCTTACATAGATGAAAGAACGATCATTGATATTTTAAAGAATGATGTTATAGAAAGAGAGAATTATGAATTAGCACATTTCTATGCCAATTATTTATTACAAGAGAACCCTGAAAAAAATAGCAAACTTGCTTTTGATTTATTTGAAAAATCGAGTGAATATAGCCAAAGTGCTCATATTCACTATGCCGCAGCATTATTAAAATACAAACCGGAGCAAACCGATTTTGCCTCTAAACTTATTGTCAATCTACTATCTTCGGAAAGTAATAAGGCAGAACTCACACCAGATGAAAAAGATGCAGCCACCGATATTCTCTTAAAAATAGGCTTCCAAGCACCAGAGACTAAAAGTTTACTGATAAATTTAGCGCTATATGACAAAAATTCAAAAGCTATCGCACTTGTAGAGCCACAAGTTTGTATTGACGCGGATATCACCTATTTATATGGCATTACAAAACTGACCCAATTAACCGAGGTCGACAGTTTAAGCAACGATGAACTCAAACCCTATTATGATACTATTCTCAACGCAGCTGAATTAGGTAGCTCATCCGCTCATTTGTATATAGCCCAAAACCTTGATAGTGTTAATTATTATAATAGAACACCCTATTATAAAGCCCGATTTCAACAGATCACCGGACTCAAGCCAAATGATCTAATCCCAAAATATAAAAAATGTGCAGAATTAGGCAATAATCGCTGCCTATATGAATTGGGTGAGATTTATCAAGAGGGAAAATATGGGGAAGATCCTAACTATGACATTGCATTGGAATATTATGGGAAAATATCAGATCCCGACTTTAGCTTTTTAAAATCACGTAAAAGTGAAATTGCAAAATCAAAAGCTAATTTCATTCAGATTCAAAATGATGCTAAGAACAACAATCCTGAAGCATTACGAACATTAGCTAATGCCTATAAATTTGGAAATTATGGGCAAAAAATTGATGAAAAAAAATGGCTTGAATATTTAACTATTAGTGCAAAATTCAATAACCAGCAAGCCTTAAATGATTTAGTCGATTATTACAGCCAAGACCAATTTATTGATGCTAATAAGGCTAAAATATTAGCTTATTATGACCAATTAGCTGAATTAGGTGACCAACATTATACCCGAGAGTTGGCTCATCAGTATTTAAATGGTAGCCGCCTTGTAGTAGCTAACCGCCAAAAAGCCCGCGAGTACTATATTAAGTCTGGGAGTTGGGGAGATCAGTATATTCGATATATGAACAAGTATGATCTTGGCATGAAAATGTTGAATGAAAGTCCATCAGCAAAATTCAATGTCGGGGATGCTTATTTATATGGTAATGGCGTAAAACAAGACACCAATGAAGCTATTAAATATTTAAAACAAGCCAGTGATGAAGGAAATAATTTAGCCATACGGCGTTACACCGAACTACTCTACATGGGTATTTACGATAAAGAGAAACACCAATGGCTTGCTGAACCAGATTGGGATAATGCCATATTTTATTTAAGAAAACACACGGAGCCTGAGCGTGTAAAAACCTATATTGATGTATATGAGACCCTCGTAGAGCCCGCACAAAAAGGGGATGCTGCTGCTTATGCAAAATTAGGTGACTGGTATTATTCTTGGGGAAATAACGCGGCAGCACAACTGTACTATATAAAAAGCATTGACGCAGGTAACATTGCAGCTTATCGCCCCTTAGACAGTGTTACTGAAGATCCTTTAGTAAAACGCCAAAATTATTTGGATGGAACAGCAAAAAATGACCTGTACTCCAAAGTTCAGCTTGCTCAAGTCTATCTGCATGACGTCAATATAGATAATAACTCTCCAGACTATAATCTTGCTCTGCAATACCTCGATGTCGGGATGAAATCTACTGATGCCTTTATTTCAGATAGTGCATTTGAATCATTAGCAAATTTATATAAAAACGGTATCTTGCTGGAAAATGATCAGATTCTACGTCCTATCAATAGTGAAAAGTACCTTGAATTAATTCAAAATCAAGCTGAAAAACGCCCTGATGCATTAATTCGTTTATATGACTATTACGCTAGCATCGATAAGCCAAAGGCTCTCGATTATTTATATCGTGCTCATCAGCAAGGGGACTTAAATGCCACCTTCAAGCTATATGAAATCAATAATCCAGGGGAATACTGTACCAACAGTCGTAATGCAGATATCGATAAATCTAGTATTTACTTAAAAGAATGGCTCGACAAAAAACAATTTGGAAAAAATACAGATAGAAGCTATATCCAAGAACCTGAAAATTTAAGTAAAAAAATGGGAGATGTGTACTTAGATGGAAGCTGTGATATGCCCAAAAATATCGATAAAGCTATTGAATGGTATCTAATTTCTTTAAATTATCATGATACTCATGCACTAAATAACCTGTATCAAGCCTATGTAGAAAAGAAGGATGCTAAACAGGCTTACTACATTGCATTACGTTTAGAGAAAGACCCTGAAAATATTGAGTTATTGGGTACATTATTACCGCAAGAACGACAAGAAATAGATCAACGAGTTGCAGATGAGCAAGCATTCCAAAAATATGGACGTTTTGCTCAGCAAATTGAAGAAAAACGCCTTAAAGCTGAAGCCGGAGATCGTATCGAAGCATTTTCATTAGGTATTAGTTATGCTCGCGGAGAAATGGTGCCAGAAGATACGCAAAAGATGATCTACTATTATGAATTAGCTGGAAAAAATGGTTACTCACGCGCCTACAATATATTAGGAAACCTTTATCGTAAGGATAATGAACGCGGCATTGAAAAAGACTTTCCTAAAGCCCTTTATTACTTTGATTTAGGTGCACAACAGAATGACAGTAATACCGCACATTTAGCCGGAGATATGCACTATTTCGGTCAAGGAATACCAAAGGATTATATCCAGGCTGCAAAATACTATGAGATTACCAACTTAGAACAAGGTACCCATCATGCAATGGCAAAATATAAACTTGCCTACATGTATTACAACGGTTTAGTTGGCACTAAGAGTAAAGACGATATTCAAAAAGCCCATGATTATCTTGAGATGGGTGCAAAATATTTAGATAAAGACTCGATGGTGGCATTAAAGGAATGGGATTTTAGTATTTTAAATCAATAGATTATTAACTCACACCAATAAAAGTATCTCATTCGCCCTCGCCTACTTGGTGAGGGCTTTAATTTTGAGTCTTCGGCGGTCGACTTGTTTTCAGTGTAATCCGCACCAGTAATCCACCCAACTGTTCACTTTTGAGTAGCTGCAATTCAGAACCATGGTAATTGGCAATATCTTTCACTAAGGCTAAGCCCAGCCCTGAACCCTCCAAGCCTTTCGCATTATTTAATCGCATAAATGCTTTGACTGATCGGTGAATATGTTTATTTGCAATACCCGGCCCAGAGTCTTCAATTTCCAATTTTACCATCGATTTATGTAATTCATCAGCGACCACACGCACAGTCACAATGCCATTTTCAGGGGTATATTTGATTGCATTATCAATCAGATTGGCGCACATTTCAGCCAACAAAATAGCCTCGCCTTTGACCCAACAGATATCCAGCCCCTCATACCCTAAATCAATCTGTTTACTTTCAGATTGCCCCAAACGGGTAAAACAAACTTGCTGAACAATCTCGACTAGATTCACTGCGCGATAGAGTTTAATCGCCGATTTTTCATGTTCTTTTAACCGAGCGAGTTGCAATAATCTGTCGGTGAGAATAATCGTGTCATCTAAGGTTTTATTGATGGCGTGTAAACTTTGCTGCTTTTGCTGTTCGTCATCACTGTTTAGTGCAACAGAAACTTGCGTTTTCAGCACGGTAAGCGGGGTTTTTAATTGATGGGAAGCATCTGCACTAAAACGCTCTTGACGCTTTACCATGCGCTTAAGCCGTTCAACATAGCGATTCAATGCCTCAACTAACGGCGTTAATTCAGACCACGGTAACACGTTAGGAATTGGCGTTAAGTCATTCGCAGCACGTCCTAGCATTAAATTAGACAATTTTTTCAGTGGCTTGAGCAATTTTCGCAGCAATAAATACGCTAACACTAGCGTCATAACCACCACGGTTCCTTGGCTCATAAGCGCAGAAATTAATAATTGATTCGCAAAATCTTGGCGAGAATAGACCGTTTCAGCGACTCGAATCTCCACCATCCCTTGGATTCCGCCTTCATTAATAGGCTGAAAAAAGGTTGCGACTCGGATAGGTAAGCCTCGATACTCCGCATCATAGAAATAAACTAATGCCGTGTAATGTTGAGAACGTAGCCAATAAGGGGGAATACCGGGCAGATCATCGTAGCCGGAGATAGTTTCCCCTTGTGGCGAAATGACTTGGTAAAATAATCGGTCATTATTATTCAATTCGAAACTGTCTAGCACGACATAAGGCACATCCACCGATAAATGCCCTTCGACCACTTGGAGACGCTCAGCCACTGTTCTCGCTGATGCCAGTAACGTACGGTCATACGCTAAGTTAGCTGCATTTTTAGCACTGTAATAGTGGGTATAGACAGAGAAACTGCCTAATAAAATGAGGGGGATACCGAAAAAAAGCAGCAACTGATGAAAGAGAGAGCGTGGATGAGAGACAAATTTCATACACTACACTGCTCTAATCGGTATCCTAATCCGCGTAACGTATTGATATTCACATCCGAGCCTGCCAATTTTTTTCTCACTCGGTGAACATACAGTTCAATACTTTGTAAGTTAGCCTCATCCGACAATGAAAAAACCTGCTCAAACAGCTGAGTTTTGGAAACCGGTCGTCCCCTTCGATGAAAAAGTGTATTTAATACAGCGTATTCTCTAGGTGTTAATCCAAGCGGTTCCGCGCGCAATAAAAAATAACCATCATCATGAAAACACAAGTCTCCATAACACTGAGATTCATTGATATTGCCATGACTGCGTCTTAGTAAAGCACGAATTCTGGCTTCTAATTCTGCAATATCAAAAGGTTTAGTGAGATAGTCATCCGCGCCTGCATTCAGCCCTTTCACTCTGTCTGATACATCCGAATTTGCCGTCAGCAGCAAGACTGGAGTTTCTTGCTGGCGCTTTCTCATCGAAGCCAAAACCTCCAAGCCATTCATGCGTGGCAACGAAACATCCAACACCACCAATGAATAATCTTCTGTTTGTAATAGCTGGTCGGCAATATAGCCATCATCGGCAATGTCGACTGCAAATCCCGATGCGGTTAATGCTTTCTGTAACCACAATGACAACTCTTCATGATCCTCAACCAATAGCATTCTCATTAGTCGCACACTCATTATGATTATTTATGCGTACACGTTGGCATCCAATTGATTGGAATAAAAGTGTTAAACGTCATTTTTACCGCGCCTATCACAACTATCCTGTCTTATTCCTCATCTTTAGATTGGATTTAACATTAAATCAACATATCGGAGTAGTAGAAAGATAAAACAATCTGATATGTATCACATAAAAATAATTTTATTTGTTAATGAAAGGTAAATGAAAGGTTCCAAGACCAATGATGGATGGCGAACACAAAATATCCATAACGATTCGCAGACCACAACATAGCAACAACAACTAAGTCATTTAATTATTGTCTAGTGAGGAATGAAGCATGAAGAAGTTCACAATCAATACCTTAGCTGCAGCAATTTTTTTAGTTGGCGTTAACCAAGCCGTGGCATTACCAGAAAGAACAGAATGTATCGCCCCTGCAAAACCCGGTGGTGGTTTTGATTTAACCTGTAAACTTGTTCAAGTTTCCTTGCTGGAAACTAAAGAAATTGAAAAACCAATGCGCGTCTCCTATATGCCAGGTGGTATCGGTGCCGTTGCTTACAATGCAATTGTTGCACAGCGCCCAGCAGAACCGGGCACTATTGTTGCCTTCTCTGGCGGTTCTTTACTCAACCTCGCACAAGGCAAATTTGGGCGTTATAACGAAAATGACGTGCGCTGGCTGGCTAGCGTGGGTAGCGATTATGGCATGATTGCCGTACGAGCTGACTCCCCCTACAAAACCCTCGCTGAATTAATGGATACCTTCAAAAAAGATCCAAATAGCATCGTCTTCGGTGCTGGTGGTTCCATCGGTAGTCAAGATTGGATGAAAACGGCATTGTTAGCCAAAGCCATCAATCTTGACCCTCGCAAAATGCGCTATGTCGCATTTGAAGGAGGTGGTGAAACCTTAACGGCGCTGCTCGGTAACCATGTCCAAGTACTTTCAGGGGATATTAGTGAAATGACCCCATACATCAATGATGGGAAAATTCGTATTCTTGCGGTCTATGCTGACAAACGTCTACCCGATGGGCTCGCCAATATTCCAACCGCTAAAGAACAAGGCTACGACATTGTTTGGCCAATTATTCGTGGTTTTTATATGGGACCAAAAGTCTCTGATGCAGACTATAACCAATGGGTTGAAGCCTTCCAAAAACTGCAACAAACCGATGAATTTAAAAAGCAACGCGAGTTACGTGGACTCTTTGAATATAACTTAACCGGCGCTGAATTAGATTCTTATGTTAAGAAAGAAGTTGAAAACTATCGTGAGCAAGCTCGTTCCTTTGGATTAGCAAAATAACGGAGTCATACCATGAGCCAACGCATATTTGCCATAGTCTGGCTAATATTGTGTGGCATCGGGCTTTATATCGGCTGGGGCATACAAAGTGAGTTTTCATACGAACCTTTGGGCCCCCGCCCCTTCCCGATAGCCATACTTTCTTTAATGACTTTATGTGCTTTAGCGCTACTTTTTGGCAAGCAAGAAGCTATTGAATGGCCAAAATCCTACGTTCTACGCCGTTTAGTAATCCTAATTATCTCGTTAGTGGTCTACGCATGGGCGTTTGAATGGTTAGGTTTCCCGTTAGCTACTGCGTTACTGACGGTCAGCGTTGCATTGCTATTCGGAGCAACGCCATTAGCCGCAATCATTTCGGGGCCGGTTCTTGGGATCTTTTTATTCTATGCCTTCGACAAATTACTCGACGTAACTTTGCCAATCGGCGAACTTTTTAGCTAAGGGGATCAGTATGGAAACTTGGATGTATCTATCTCAAGGCTTTGAGGTTGCGCTGGTACCTCAAAATATTATGATTGGGTTAATCGGCTGCTTTATCGGTACGATTGTCGGTATGCTACCCGGCTTAGGTCCAATCAATGGCGTCGCAATTTTATTGCCCCTCGCCTTTGCACTAAAATTACCGGCAGAATCTGCACTGATTTTACTCGCCACCGTCTATTTAGGGTGTGAGTATGGCGGTCGAATTTCGTCTATTCTCCTGAATGTCCCGGGAGATGCGGCAGCCATCATGACCACGTTAGATGGTTACCCAATGGCAAAACAAGGAAAGGCGGGGGTTGCACTTTCCATTTCAGCTGTTAGCTCATTTATTGGTTCAACGATTGCAATCGTTGGTATCATTTTGTTCGCACCGTTATTAGCAGAATGGTCACTCGCCTTCGGTCCCGCCGAATACTTTGCACTGATGGTCTTCGCAATCGCCTGTTTAGGCAGCATGATGAGCCAAAATCCGGTGAAGTCATTACTTGCTGCCTTGATAGGGCTGGCCTTTGCAACCGTCGGGGTCGATGCCAACTCTGGGGAATACCGCTTTACGTTTGATAGTGTGAATTTATCTGATGGCGTTCAATTTATTGTCGTAGTTATCGGGCTGTTCTCTGTCAGTGAAATCCTCTTGATGCTGGAAAGTACTGCCGCTGGACAAGGATTGATCCGCAAAACAGGTAGAATGTTGTTCAATCGTAATGAAGCCAAAGAGTGTGTTGGTCCTACATTACGCTCCTCTTTCATCGGCTTTTTTGTTGGTGTTTTACCGGGTGCCGGCGCAACAATCGCCAGCGCCATTACCTACATGACTGAGAAAAAAATTGCGGGAGAAAAAGGCACCTTTGGTGATGGTGATGTGCGTGGTGTTGCTGCACCTGAAGCCGCAAATAATGCCTCCGCGTGTGGATCGTTTATCCCCATGTTAACCCTTGGTATTCCGGGTTCGGGCACCACGGCGGTAATGATGGGCGCCTTAACACTGTACAATATTACTCCAGGTCCGGGCATGTTTACTGAGCAGCCGGATATAGTCTGGGGACTCATTGCCGCACTATTAATTGCAAACGTCGTTTTGCTGGTAATGAACATTCCCATGATTGGTGTATTTACCCGCATGTTAACTGTTCCATTGTGGTTCTTAGTTCCAGCAATAGCCAGTGTCTCAGCTGTCGGAGTTTACGCAGTTCATAGCACCACATTTGACTTACTGCTTATGATGGGGCTTGGGGTCTTCGGTTTTATATTACGAAAAATGAATTTTCCCCTTTCCCCATTGATTCTTGGCTTTGTATTAGGTGAGATGCTGGAGCAAAATTTACGTCGCTCTCTTTCAATCAGCAATGGGGATTTCAATATTCTGTGGAGCAGCCCAATTTCGAAGAGCTTATTGATTCTGGCGATATTCGTGCTGGTGTTACCGCCTATCGTAAAAATTATCCGCAAGCGTAAACACAAAACAGCGCAAGCTTAATTCCTTACTGCACTTTATCTCAATGAGAGTTCGCCCCAATTAACCATTGGGGCTTTTTTTCGCCAAACTAATTTTCTTGCTTCGGATAGCCCTGCTCGCGCAGCCATTCGCGCCCGAGATCAATAGTGGGCGTTTGCACAATAAACACAAACATCAACCCGATCAGACCACCGATGATCGCACCGCCGAGAAAACCGCCAGAAAAGAAATTTAATTGATACAGCACAAATGCAAGTACGCAAGAAAGTAATAGTACCAACCCATTCAATTTCCAGTATTTTGCGCCCATACGTTTCTTGCCTTCTTTCAGGCATTGTCTAAAAAGTTGTCCTTGCGTCTTTCTATCTAGACCCTTTAATTCAGGAACGCTACCCGCAGTCCAATATGCCATCTTTCTTTCCTTATTTTATTCATATTATAGTGCGGGATATTTATACAGATTTATATCGAAATAAGCTCACAGATAAGTCCGATAAGTCACGGTAGGAAAGCACTTAGTCCACGATCTGAAGCATATAACTCGATTCACTTTTCAAACTAAAATCGATTATTTTCGTGAGAACTGTACACATAAAACACCTAAAATGACCAAACCAATGCCCACGATTTTTTCAATGGGAATTGAATTTCGATTCATACCAAACCAGCCAAATTGCTCGATAAGCGCAGAAATAATTAATTGGCCTGCAATCACTAAAACAAAGAATGTTGTACTGCCAATTTTAGGAACCAAAATTAGAGCCGACGTGAGATACAGCATTCCAGCAATACCACCAAACCAAATCCAGATGGGTTGATTAAACAACTCAGTACTAAAATGGGGTTTTGGCACTTTAAAAATAATTAAAAGTGGAATCAACACAATTAGGCTGATCACTAAGGATGTGGCGCTCGCCCATAATGGGTGACCTAACTGCCGTGCTAATATGGCATTACTCGCCGCTTGGATAGGGACAACCGCGCCGGCAAATAGTGCTACAAAAGCCAGTAAAATTCCTGTAATTGACATTGCTGACATCGAAACCTCGACATTAATATTGACTAAAATTGAATAATTGCCATGTTAAAGAGAGATAACGAGATTGGGAAATGAACAGTTTTATAAGGTACTATTCATAAGATGAATAACTTAAGAAAGTTAGATTTGAATCAATTGGTGACGTTATCGGTATTATTGCGAGAACGCCATGTAAGTCGAGCGGCTGAGGCTTTGTATAAGAGCCAGCCTGCGGTCAGCCATGCTTTAAATCAATTGAGAGAATTATTTCAAGACCCCTTGCTGGTTCGTCGCGATGGCCAGTATCAATTGACCAGCAAAGCAGAATCTCTTTGCATCCCATTAAATGAAGCATTAAATCAGCTAGATGATTTGATTGCCCAAAAACAATTCAATCCACTGAGTTGCCAAAGACACTTTAATATTGCGATGTCAGACTATGGGGCGGCTTTAATCGCTGTAAAACTCGTTCCCTATTTACGCAAGTATGCACCGGATATTGACCTTAAAATATGGCATTGCAGTCGGGAGGAAATGCAAAATAAATTGCATGAAGGCAGTTTAGATTTAGCCTTTGGGGTATTCAATACGCTGGATTACTCACTACGGAATCAAATTGTTTTTACGGATAAATTTGTCAGCATCGTTGACCCTCAGGTTTGTTCGCAGGGGAAGATGGATTTAGTTGATTGGGTATCATACCCCCATATTTTAGTGAGTATGAAACCTTTCGATGCTAATGAAATTGATCATCAATTACAATTAATTAATCAACAACGCCGTATTGCAGTAACAGTGCCTTATTGGCAAATTGCGCCCCAATTATTAATGGGAACTAATTTGATTTTAACCCTAGCCCAAAAAGCTATTCCCTTGTCCATGTCAGACAAATTTACGCTATTTACGCCCCCATTACCTCTCCCTGATTTGGTTTTCCAAATGATATGGCACCAACGCAGTGATACAGATAAGGCCGTATATTGGCTGAGAGAAACAATCGTTGAACTCTTAAACGAGGAAGGTGAGTTTTATTATGAATAGGCTATTTAGTGAAATATTTGACGTTTTCATCCGTTATCGGGAAAACATCAGAAAGTAAAAAGCGAGAGCATCAGCCCTCGCTTTCTTTAGTCCTAACCAGAAACCTAACAAGGTTCGATTAAGCTTTCAGTTTGCTCATTACCAGCGTTGCGTTTGTCCCGCCGAAACCAAAGCTGTTGGACATTACGGTATTCAGCGCTTGCTCTGTTGGCTGAGTCACGATATTTAAGCCAGTCGCTTTTTCATCAAGAGTTTCAATATTAATGCTTGGTGCAATAAAACCGTGCTCTAACATTAACAAGCTATAAATAGCTTCCTGAACCCCTGCGGCACCTAAAGAGTGACCTGTCATAGCTTTAGTTGCAGAAATTGCTGGGGAGTTATTACCAAACACTTCTTGAATCGCTTCCAGTTCTTTCGTATCACCAACCGGTGTAGACGTACCATGTGTATTGATATAGTCGATTTTATCAACACCGTGCATCGCCATTTGCATACAACGAACAGCACCTTCACCTGATGGTGAAACCATGTCAGCACCATCCGATGTTGCACCGTAACCGACAACTTCAGCATAGATATGTGCGCCACGCGCTAATGCATGCTCTAATTCTTCAACAACTACAATACCGCCGCCGCCAGCAATAACGAAACCGTCACGGTCTTGGTCATAGGTTCTAGATGCTTTTGATGGAGTCTCGTTATATTTCGTTGATAACGCACCCATTGCATCGAATTCACAGGTCATTTCCCAGCTCAGTTCTTCACCACCACCCGCAAATACCACATCTTGTTTACCCAGTTGGATCAGCTCAACAGCATGGCCGATACAGTGTGCAGATGTTGAACATGCAGAACTGATTGAGTAGTTTACGCCTTTAATTTTAAATGGCGTTGCTAAGCATGCAGAGATACCGGAAGCCATTGCACGAGTTACCATATAAGGACCCACACCGCGTAAACCTTTAGCACGCATGCCATCTGAACCCGCAACTTGGTTACGTGGGGAACCGCCACCAGAACCAACAACAACACCTGTACGTAGGTTAGAAACTTGGTCTTCTGCCAAACCCGAATCTTTAATTGCCTGTTCCATTGACAGGTATGCATAGACAGAGCAGTCACTCATGAAACGGCGGATCTTACGGTCAATCAAACCTTCGGTATCCAGTTTAACATTACCCCAGACATGGCTACGCAGCCCTGCCTCTTTGAATTCTTCTGAGAAAGTGATCCCGGAACGACCTTCCTTCAGAGAAGCCAGTACCTCTTCCTGGTTATTACCAATGCTGGAAACAATACCTAGGCCAGTTATGACTGCACGCTTCATTCGTTACCTCATGTCTATAATTTTATGATGACGGGATTACTGTACTGGTTGTCACTTTAGCTTACACTTGTACGCTGAACAAGTCCGATCAGGGTAAATATTTGTATTTTTTTTCATATAGCACAAATAAGGCTTTTATGTGACGGTAGCCTTACACCAATATCAGCGTTAGAATTTGAATATGAATTTGCAATTACAGGTTTTAACGTGAAAAAGATAGCTGTACAAACCGCCCACCTCAGTTGGAATGAAGAAGGAACACCGATTTCAGAACAATTTGAGGATATCTACTTTTCTAACCAAAACGGGTTAGAAGAGAGTCGCCATGTGTTTTTACAAGGAAATCAATTCCCACAGCGATTTTTAACACACCAATATGAAACTTGTGTGATTGCAGAGACAGGATTTGGTACAGGATTGAATTTCCTAGCATTATGGCAGTTATTCAATCAGTTTAAAGCCGAAAATCCTCACGGAACTCTTCAGCGTCTACACTTCATCAGCTTCGAGAAATATCCGTTATCTCAGCAAGACTTAATCGCTGCTCATCGCTGTTGGCCAGAGCTTGCCGACCTTTCACAACAATTATGCCAACAATGGCCGCCCGCACTGCCCGGTAATCATCGTATTATTTTAGAAAATGGCAGTATTGTCTTAGATTTATGGATTGGTGATGTTAATACGCAAATATCCGTACTTAATGATAATTTAAACAATAAGATAGATGCTTGGTTTTTAGATGGTTTCGCACCTTCGAAAAACCCTCAAATGTGGAGCGAACACTTGTTCACTACAATGGCAAAATTAGCCCGTTCTGGGGGAACTTTTGCCACCTTTACTGTTGCAGGTTTTGTGAAACGAGGATTGCAACAAGCTGGCTTTACGATCAAAAAAATCAAAGGATTTGGTCAAAAGCGAGAAATGTTAACGGGAATATTAGAGAATAATTTGTCGAGTATTACTGCACCATGGTTTGCCCGACAACCCGCAAGTCGAACCGATGATATTGCCATTGTCGGGGGTGGATTAGCCAGCCTAGCACTTGCTAATTCACTGATTACACGTGGCGCCAACGTCACTCTATATTGTCAAGATCAGCACGTTGCCCAGAACGCTTCCGGAAATCGCCAAGGTGCGGTCTATCCATTGTTAACGGGAACCGATTCACCATTAGAACGTTTTTTTGTTAGCGGATTTCCTTTCGCGACTCGTTTTTATCATCAGCTCTCAGCGAAAGGGTTAAAATTTAATGGGGAATGGTGCGGCGTCAGTCAAATCGCATATAACGCGAAAGCGACAAAAAAAATTAATAATATGCTGCAAACAGAATGGCCAGAAGAATTCGCAGTAGGCAAGGACAGGCGGCAGCTTAGTGAATTAAGTGGCGTGGATGTGAACTATGGCGGGATCCATTACGCTATGGGAGGATGGCTATGCCCTGCTCAACTCTGTGAAAGCTTTGCTCAGTACCTCCGTCAACAAGGGGTTACATTCTGTTTTGACCATCAATTGACCGAGTTGACCCATACCGAACAAGGCTGGGAATTAACTCTAAATGGCGAGCAGAAAGCGTTTCATCAAACCGTTGTACTGGCAAATGGCCATCAGCTAAATCAGTTTGAACAGACAAAACGGCTCCCCATCACGCCTGTGCGGGGACAAGTTAGCCACATACCGACTAACCCAACCTTGCAGCGGCTAAAAAATGTCTTGTGTTTTGAAGGCTATCTAACACCAGAAGATACAACTAATGGTCACCATTGCTTAGGCGCGAGTTATCAACGGGACTATCTTGACATGGATTATCAAGAAGAAGAACAGCAAGAGAATTTGCAAAAATTACGCAATAGCTTACCGGAGGTGGATTGGGTTCAGCAGGTTGATATTTCAGACAAGCAATCTCGCCAAGGTATTCGCTGCGTGATCCGTGACCATCTTCCCCTACTAGGTAATGTCCCTGATTTTGATGCATTGATGACGGTTTATGAAAACCTACCTAATAAACAGGGGCAGCAGCAAACTATCCCTGACGCCCCTGTTTATCCAGATCTGTTCATTTTTGGTGCTCTAGGTGCCCGAGGGCTATCTACCGCTCCACTGTGTGCTGAAATTTTAGCCTCCCAAATCTTTAGTGAACCGTTACCCGCAGATGACGAGGTATTAGCTGCGCTACATCCTAATCGTTTTTGGGTGCGAAAATTACTGGCTGGACGCCCGATAACGGCTAAAGATGCGTAAAAATAATTAAGGCTGTCATCGGACAGCCTTAATTTTGATTGAGAGTTTAATTAGTATTGCGCCATTCATTACTGAATCATTAACTGCATCGCACAACGGTCAATGGCTTGGAAACCTGCATCAATTTCATGTTGAAGGATTTCCTGTAATGGCTCAGTGAGTTGAGCGGGTTCTATAATCGAAAACCCGAGGCGTTGGTAATACGGTGCATTCCAAGCGACTTCACGAAATGTAGTCAACGTTACTTGGCTAATCTGCTGTATTTTTGCGAAACTAATAATTTGATTAATGAGTTTCTTACCTAGCCCCTGCCCTTGTGCTGATTGGCACACCGACAGTTCCACAATATGTAAACTATCAGCCAATCTCTGCGCCATAATAAACCCCACCGGTTTATCATGCTGATCGACTGCCAGCCATTCCATACCTTGTGCAATACACTCAATATGGTTGTCGACGGGCTGCACATCACTGTGGGTAATCCAATCAAATTTAGGATGTCCGGCAAAGGTTTGCCCCGCAGACTCTTCAACTGCGGGAAGACATTGGGCATCCGTTTGATTGGCTAATCGGATAGTGTACACGGGAATTTAACGTACCGTATCCAGCAGGGTTTTCCACATCCCAAGCACTAAAATTTGGTCTGGTGGTGTTAATTCTCCCGCTTTAATCGCATTTTGGATACTTTGCTCTACACGTTGATACAGTGCGTCTACGCTACTTTCGTTTTCGTCTTCAAGCTCTGCCACTGCAAGGGTTAAGTGACCACGCAGATAACCACCAGCAAATAGTTCATCATCGCTGGCATGTTCAACCATATCATCAATTTTAGTCAGTATGCGTGTTTCAAAATCCGCAAGCATGCTTATTCCTTACTGTAGTGAGTGATTCAATTAAGCGAAAATATCTTCCGGATAAGGAAAAAGCTCCGCACAAAGTGGAGGCGTATTGTAAAACGATTGTAACGCATTAATAAAGCGTAGCGGTCTTTCTGGGATACCTTTTTCAAGATATTCCATTACTTGCCCATGAACTTTACGTTTAAACGCAATACGGTCAGGTTCAAAATTTCCATCAAGATTGTCACAACTGACATTAAATGGGATCCCCGCCGCCACACAAAAAAACCAATCGAAAGCTTGGGGCTTAATTTCGACCACTTCAAACTCACATTGTGTTTTTGCATCGCGACCATCAGGGCAATACCAATAACCGTAATCTACTTGCTGGCGTCGTGCTTCTCCCGCAATGCACCAGTGGGAAATTTCATGTAGCGCACTGGTAAAAAAACCGTGAGCAAACACAATTTGGTTGTATGGAGTGGTTTCATCGGCGGGTAAATAAATTGGCTCATCGTCCCCTTTGACTAACTTGGTGTTGTACTCTTCACCAAAACACTCTTCAAAAATATCAATTAGTTGCTGATAATGATGTTGACTCATTGAATACTTAAATTATTTTAAAATAATGAGAGAAACCAAGCTTTAATGACATCACCATGGCTGTCATTTAACAGCTTGATGCTCATAAGTAGTGAAATAACCACTATCATTGGCCTGATAAGTTTTTGCCCTTTGGTTAAGACTAAACGCGCTCCTAATCTTGCACCTAGCATTTGACCCGCTAGCATAACAAAACCTAGTGACCAAAGAACATGACCTCCGATAATAAAAAAGATCAACGACCCAAAATTGGAGGCGAAATTTAATAATTTAGCATGCGCCGTTGCTTTGGCTAGGTTATACCCAAGTAGCAATACATAGGCTAGTGCTAAAAATGATCCCGTTCCTGGACCGAAAGCACCATCATAAAAACCCATGGTCATCCCTGCGGCGACACCAAAAATTGGCATACTGACACGCTGAGGTCGATCCTTTACACCAATAGATGGGGTGAGTAAAAAATAAACACCCACACAGATCACCATGACAGGTAACAACTGCTTCAAAAACGCCGTATCAATGGATTGAATTAAAATAGCCCCTAGCATTGCACCAATCATGGTCATCGCAAAAGGGAATATTTGTTCTCGCAGGTTGATCGCTTTACGTCGAATAAAATAGAGTGAGGCAGAAAATGAACCACCTACCGCTTGTAATTTATTGGTTGCCAACGTTTCTACCGGAGTAATACCGACTGAAAGTAATGCAGGAATAGTGAGTAAACCGCCACCACCAGCGATCGAGTCAATAAAACCAGCCAGCAAAGCGACGAAGAAAAGAAGTGCATAAACTTCAGGAGCAACGGCGGTTAGCCAATCCATTTTATATTCCAGATAATTGAAATATTACGATGCAGATTTGTTATCTATCCATTAATCACTCGCGTAATCATGAATATCACAGCCCGGATGCATGATTCAATAAGGTCTCATCCCAACCTTTATAACGCACAGTGGATATCCGCAGATATCCACTGAAAAACCTATCGTGCAACTTATTCGAACGGTGCCATGGTCGGAATCACATCCGCACACTGACCACGATGGCGTAAAAAATGGTCCATTAAAACAATGGCCATCATCGCTTCAGCGATAGGAACAGCACGAATACCAACACAAGGGTCATGGCGACCTTTGGTGATCATCTCAACTTCTTCACCATCACGGTTAAGGGTTTTGCCCGAAACAGTAATGCTTGATGTTGGTTTCATCGCAATATGGGCAACAATCGGTTGGCTGCTACTGATGCCCCCCAAAATTCCACCTGCATGGTTAGACGTAAAACCATGACGGTTGATTTCATCACGGTTTTCACTGCCTTTTAAGCTAACAACGCCAAAACCGTCACCAATTTCCACACCTTTTACTGCATTAATACTCATCAGCGCGTGAGCAATATCGGCATCAAGGCGGTCAAAAACGGGTTCGCCTAAGCCAGCAGGAACATTTTCGGCGATCACAGTCACTTTTGCACCGATGGAATCCCCTTCTTTTTTCAAGCCACGTAACAGCTCATCAAGGGCATCCAGCTTACTTGGGTCTGGGCAAAAGAATGGGTTCTCTTCAACAATCGACCAATCTTTGATTTCACACTCAACATGGCCCATTTGCGTTAAACAAGCCCGAATTTGAATGCCAAATTTCTCTTGCAGATATTTTTTCGCAATAGCTCCCGCCGCGACACGCATTGCTGTTTCGCGCGCAGAAGAACGCCCACCACCACGGTAATCTCGCATGCCATATTTTTGCTCATACGTATAATCAGCATGACCGGGGCGGAATACATCTTTGATTGCGCCATAATCTTGAGAGCGTTGGTCTGTATTTTCAATCAATAAACCAATGCTGGTTCCTGTCGTCACGCCATTAAATACGCCAGAGAGAATTTTAACTTGATCAGGTTCACGACGCGCGGTGGTATAGCGCGAGGTACCCGGACGACGGCGATCTAAGTCGATTTGCAAATCAGCTTCTGTCAGCGCTAATCCAGGAGGAACGCCATCAACAATACAGCCTAGTGCAATTCCGTGTGACTCCCCAAAGGTGGTTACACGGAACAGTTGTCCAATTGAATTTCCAGCCATCCCCGTTCCCTATTGTCTACTGTTAGTATGCTTGTAAACAAATATGATGTGATAAGTAATTATTATGTTGTATTTGATTATGCTGAGTAACGCAACCCTTGATTAATCAATATATAAAGCAAAATGCGCATGGTGCTCGACTAACTGTTCGCGAGTCAGCATAAATACACCATCACCACCAAATTCGAAATCTAACCAAATAAACGGAATATCCTGATATTGTTCAATTAAGTGAACCATGCTGTTACCCACTTCGCACACTAAAATCCCTTCTTCAGTGAGGAAACGTGGTGCGTTTGCCAGAATACGGCGCACTAATTTTAAGCCATCGCTTCCAGCAGCTAACGCCAGTTCTGGCTCAACACGGAACTCTTCTGGCAGATCGTCCATATCTTCCGCATCCACATAAGGTGGATTGGTCACGATCAGGTCATATTTGACTTCCGGCATATCTCTGAATAAATCAGAACGAATTGGGATCACGCGGTGCTCTAAACCGTGGTTGGCAATATTTTGCTCGGCAACAGCCAGTACATCCGCTGAAATATCGACTGCATCCACTTCAGCTTCAGGGAATTCATGAGCGCAAGCAATGGCGATACAGCCACTTCCCGTACACAAGTCGAGAATGGTTTGTGGCTCGTCTGATAATAAACCGACAAAATGGTTATTAATCAGCTCACCAATCGGTGAACGTGGGATTAGGACGCGTTCGTCCACATAAAATTCGTGTCCACAGAACCAAGAGCTGTTTGTCAGGTAGGCAACTGGAATACGGTCATTGATACGACGTAAAACACGTTCAATGATTCGGTGACGCTCCGTTGTTGTCAGGCGTGAAGTTAGTAGCTCATCCGGTAAGTCGAGTGGCAAATACAGGCTTGGCAATATTAACTGTAAAGCTTCATCCCATGGGTTGTCGGTACCGTGACCATAATAAATGTTTGCAGCGTTAAAGCGGCTCATTGTCCAACGTAAAATGTCTTGAATGGTATGAAGTTCTGCGACGGCTTCATCAACGAAGATCTTTTCCAAGAAGGGTTTCTCCTACCTGTCGATTAAAAGGGAAAATGGAATCGCTAAAGTTTGCCACGAAGTGAGAGACAAATCAGCAGATTAATGCAATAAAATGTACAGGAAGGCAGATCTTTAGTGATGTGTTTGACTCGTTCTGATATAGGTTGACAACTTTTCAGGTATAAAACGCTCTATGAACCTCATTGGGCGTTTTATAATTTAATGATAAATGGGGGCGCCTTTCATTATACTTTTTATGTATTTCTTGATATTCCACCGAGCAATACTGTAAACCACGATCTGAATGATGGATTAAGGACGTTGTTGAACTTCGCTTTTTTAAGGCTCTAAGTAATGATTTCTTCACCGCATTCGTTTTCATATTATCATCTAAATGATAACCCACGATTTTCCGTGAATAAGCATCCGTGATCAAACTTAAGTACGTGTCACCTTCATGAGGTCACTTCAAAAACTGCTGGCTTTTTACATAACATCTCTTATCAGCACCAAAAATGTAATAGCAAAGTTGTAATGTCCGCTCTGGGCTAAGTTAAGATGTCCGCCACGTAGACTCACCATTAAGGAGTTCACATGACGGCTTATAGAGCGGAGTTTTTTACCTTGGAAGATGTTGAACGACTAAAAGGGTTCTGTCGCATTAAGGAGGATAGTGCGGTATTTGTGCTGATCACTCTACCCTGCACCGCTGGATTTTACGTTTGATACCGCTGATAGGCAACGCCGCCAAACGTTATAAGCGTCCGGTCAGCCAGAAATGGCATATCGATGAGACGTACATCAAAATTAAAGGGGAATGGCGTTATCTGTATCTCTCTGTTGATTCACAAGGCAATACAGTTGATTTTTTGCTGACTAAGTACCGTGATATCGCCGCAGCAAAACGTTTTTTTAAACAGGCTATCAGTCAGCATCCGTGCCCTTTGACAGTCACTATCGATAAAAGTGGCGCTAACCGTGCTGCGGTAGACAGTTTTAATGCCGGCTTTACGCGCTATAAGCCGGTTACGATACGCCAAAACAAGTATCTGAATAACCATATAGAGCAAGACCACTGCAATATTAAACGACGGGTCAGGTCGATGCTGGGATTTAAAACGTTCCGCAGTGCTCAAATCCTGTTATCAGAGATCGAACTGATAGCAATGTTTCGCAAAGGGCAGTTTGTGCTGAGCAGAAACTGCACGTTATCACCGTCAGAACCTTTTTTCTTGATGGGTTTTAAATAGATAGTAAAGCCAAGAGTCTTTTTAATGAGAGCCATTTTTAAACGGCTCCCATAGGGCAATCTCATTCTTTTATGGTTATAAAAATGGCATTCATAATTATAATTATAGTTGCTAATATTACTAATGATAAAGAAGGAGGTAATGTTCCTGATTTCATAGAATAGTATATATTACCGCATGGTAAAGCCATAAAATAAAAGTATAGAATGCAAAACCTGTATTTAATTGTTTTTATCTTTTTTTTATTCATGCACAAAAAAAGAATAACATTTATAATTGACAATGCAAAAAAAACAGATATTTTCATATCCATCTAGTCACTCCTACATTAGTTTTCCGTCCTGAGTAACATTGTAATCATTACCTTTTTTGTCTTTGCAGCTATAGTATGACGGTGATGAATCATTTGGCCCGACTATTACAATCATTCGAGTGCAATGTTCCGTAATATATTCAATGTTGGTTATTTTTTCAGGCTCTGCCACACTTAACATAAGGGTTCCTGTTTCTTTATCCAACACAAATGCATTTTCTAAATCTTTTTTGACTTTTGTTATATTAATTAAGTCACCTAATAATTCGATATTTAATAAAAATTTATTGGTTTGTCTGAAGGCATAATCAAGATCTTCTCTTGCATAATGATATAGTACGAACGGTTTTATTTTCCTATTTTCACCATAGCGACGGGTTAGTTTGGGGACCAATTGTAATTTTCCCCGTATTGAGAGTCCCATATCAACAAGATCATAGGTTAAGTTACCGACGGATTCATTAAATCCAAGTGCTTTGGCAGAGGCTTTGTATCCTTCTCTGAGGGGACCCTGTATATCACTGTTGCCCTCATAAAAACCCACCGTTCCTTCATAGATACCGTTCAACCCGTGAGCCATAATAGGGGCTCCAATCAAACAGCCGGCTCCAGTAGAACATAATGCGATCCCTGCAGCGGTTAAACCTAATCCACCGATAATAGATAAGCCATTAAGAACCCAGTCAATGGATTGTTCCCATAGGCTTTTTTCTTCTTTTTTCAGTTCTGAAGAGCCTTCTTCATAACTCATCTGTCCAGATTCAACCTGTTCAACAATCTCATACGCAAATGATTCAACTTCATTTTTAAACGCATTTTTGATATCAGGAAAATGCAGGTGCTTTTCACAAATTTCATTAGCACAATCAATCAAATTCTGAGCGTCTATTCGGATTCTGTTATCATCTGCAGCTACTATTGGATTGGTGTAGTGTGTCGTATTATGCTGACCTCTGGGTTGTTGATATGCCTTTTCTTCTTGAGGAGCTGTAAAAGATCGTGTTTGAGGTTGTTCGTCTTCCTTTTCGTAACAATCTGAAATGGATGGAATAAAACGAGAATGACAGGGGCAAGAACTAAAACTGTCTAAAGACCCCGCGTGTTTTCGATTTTCAAGCCACATGCTGCTTACTCCACCGAGAATTTGGTACGCTCCGGAGTGCTTACCGCAACTCACCATGTCGCCCTCTCGTGCACCTGCAACGCCATACCATTGCATCGTGTTGTCGCCTGTTAAAATTTGTCCTCCGCATGTAGTTTTATCACCTACCCTTAAAAAATATCCGAATGCCATATACTTTCCTTTTCCTTAAGTTAACTATTTCCTGTATTGTTAACTTTGTGTTTCTTGTTGGCAAGGGCTAATGGGCAACCGAATCAAAAAATGCACTTAGCGTACTAGGGGCTGTTGGTCTTTGTACGAAAATTACTCATCGGTATTTAGGTAGCCACATCATGATTAACGATAGTGCTACCATCGATGAGTAATTTCTTGCTAATTTGTCATATCGACTGATATTGCTCTAAAATGTTTGATTCTTACAAAGGCGTTCTCCACAAAATGTCGAACCTTATAAAGCTTCCAATCCATATGCTCATTATTCAATAAATTGACTTCTCTTCTTGAAATCATCGGTGTTGAGCCCTTCATATTTGCTAGGTAACCTCTGAATTTTTCACTGTCATAGCCTTTATCTGCGACTGTAAAATCGCATGTTGGGCTGTTTGTGACTAATTCTTTAGGTATATCTCTCCATGGGCAACCAGTTCGCATTCGATATAATATTCCTTCAAAGGTCATTCTATGTTCGAATTTATTGTAAACGCGCCCCGTACTACGCATAAGTTGAGATAGCTTATCCCATTGTTTTTCTGTTAACATTGTTCTCGGCATGGTGATTTCTGTTGTGTTTGTTTTTTGGCGAAATCATTATACAACATCACCATGCCGCTCAAAAAAAACACAAAGATCAACAGCCCCTAGGGAATAATCACGTTGAGTTCGTTTACTTGTTGGTTTCATTACACTCTCCAATTTTAAGTTGGAAAAGTGTCAACCTTATTTAGGACGGGTCAGTTGATGAAAACAAACAAGCCCTTAGCTCTCACTAAGGGCCGTTAATACAAATTCATTTAAAATCTATTAAGCCAACTCTTCCGCATCTTGGGCCTGTTTTTCAGGTTTTTTTACCCAAACTGCATAAGCAATTGTCAATAAAATTAACCAGCCCAGCCCCACATACAACGCAATGCGTGTACTTTCAAAGTAACCAAGAACGCCGAAAATAAACAACATAAATGCAATGGCGAGGATTGGTGCGACAGGCCACATTGGTACTGGGAATTTCAATTGTTTCACTTGCTCTGGCGTCATTTGACGGCGCATTGCAAATTGCGACAATAAAATCATTAACCAGACCCAGATCGTGGCAAACGTTGCAATAGATGCAATCACCAAGAAAACATCTTCTGGAATTAAGTAATTTAAAACGACACCAATAAAGAGAACCAATACCATGACTAACACCGTCATCCACGGTACGCCATTTTTGGTTAATTTAGTGAATGACTTAGGTGCCTGTCCTTCATGAGCCATACCGTACATCATGCGGCCTGCACCAAAAATATCACTGTTAATCGCCGAAATCGCTGCGGTGATCACCACCACATTCAAGATATTGGCCGCAGCTGATATGCCTAAGCTATCAAAAATTTGAACAAATGGGCTACCATTTTGGCCAATTTGATTCCACGGATAGATACACATCAGCACAAATAACGTTAATACATAAAAAAGTAAGATTCTGACGGGAACCGCATTGATAGCTCGGGGAATAGTCACTTCCGGATTTTTAGCTTCACTCGCGGTGATCCCTATCACCTCTATCCCCCCAAAGGCGAACATGACAACGGCAAAAGAGGCAATGACACCGGCTACCCCATTTGGCATAAAGCCATTATGATCAAAGAGGTTAGAAACACCGACAGCATGGTCAGCCGATTGACCAAAGCCAAACATCATAATTGCCGCACCGCCTACAATCATTGCAACAATTGCTGCCACTTTGACGATAGATAACCAAAACTCCATCTCGCCGAAGGTTTTAACATGGCATAAGTTAATCGCGCCTATAAAACAAATAATACTCAGGACCCAAATCCATTGAGCGACATCAGGGAACCAGAGTTTCATGTATACCCCAAATGCTGTGACATCCGCTAAACAGACAATGAGCATTTCAAAGACATACGTCCAACCGGTAAAGAATCCCGCTCGCGCCCCAAGATAATGACTCGCATATTGTGAGAATGAACCGGCTAATGGGCTACGAACTGCCATTTCACCCAATGCACGCATCACCATAAAAACAGCTGCGCCACCAATGATATAAGCAAGCAGAACCGCAGGCCCTGCGGTTTCGATTGCTTTTGCTGATCCATAAAATAAACCTGTACCAATTGCAGAACCTAAAGCCATAAATCGGATGTGACGCGCAGAAAGACCACGCGTAAGTTGTGATGTGCTTTGCATGTTTTTTCCTTCGTATTTTTTATCAGTCGTTTCGAAGAGAGATAGCAGCCGGTACATTGCCGGCTACTTTTATAACACTTATTTTGGGAAAACAGCGTTGACAGCAAACAGCATTGAAAGTTTATGTTGGTCGATCAGGTCGATAGCCGCATTAATATCCGGGGCAAAGTAGCGGTCTTTATCATAGTAAGCTACCTTGTCACGTAGCGTTTTACGGGCTTTTTCCAGTTTTTCACTCGATTTCAATCCTTCTCGAAAATCAATACCCTGACAAGCAGATAACCATTCAATGGCTAAAATTCCCGTGACGTTTTTTGCCATTTCCCATAAACGACGCCCTGCGGCAGGTGCCATAGAAACGTGGTCTTCTTGGTTTGCAGACGTAGGCAAACTATCCACGCTAGATGGATGTGCTAGCGCTTTGTTTTCACTGGCTAATGCCGCAGCCGTTACTTGAGCAATCATAAATCCAGAGTTCACACCGCCATTATTGACCAAGAACGGCGGTAACTGGGACATATGCGTGTCCATCAACATGGCAATACGACGCTCAGAAAGTGCACCAATTTCAGCTAAAGCTAGCGCAATATTATCTGCCGCCATCGCCACTGGTTCCGCATGGAAGTTACCACCAGAAATAATGTCTCCGTTATCCGTGAAGACCAGTGGATTATCCGAAACAGCATTCGATTCAATGAGGATCACTTCCGCAGCGTAACGAATTTGTGTCAGGCAGGCTCCCATCACTTGAGGCTGGCAACGTAGCGAGTAAGGATCTTGAACTTTCTTACAATTTTCATGGGATTGAGCCAACTCACTGGTTGACGAGAGCGCTTCACGGAACAGAGCCGCCACGTCGATTTGCCCTTTCTGTCCACGCACTTCTTGCACACGAGCATCGAACGGTTTACGGGAACCGAGTGTTGCTTCCACGCTCAATGCCCCACAAATAATTCCTGACAGCAGTAAGTTTTCTGCAGCAAATAATCCTTTCAGAGCGAAGGCCGTAGATACTTGCGTACCATTAAGTAAAGCCAAGCCTTCTTTAGCTTCCAGAGTTAGTGGTTTCAGACCTGCTTTCTTAAGCGCTTCTTTCGCAGGAAGCCATTTCCCTTCAAAACGAGCTTCCCCTTCTCCCAGTAAAATTAAGCTCATATGAGCGAGTGGAGCTAAATCTCCCGATGCCCCGACAGAACCTTTTGCTGGAATAAATGGGTAAACTTGCGCATTCACTAAATCGACTAACGCATTGATAACTTCAAGTCGAATACCTGAGAAACCACGCGCTAGGCTGTTAATTTTGAGCACCATGATCAGGCGAACTAAGTCATCGTCCAAAGGTTCACCGATACCCGCCGCATGAGACATCACAATTGAACGCTGTAGAGATTGTAAATCTTGGCTAGCAATTCGCGTGTTGGCGAGAAGTCCAAACCCAGTATTAATGCCATAAGCTGTTTTATCTTCGGCTATAATTTGATTTACTGTCGCGACACTTTTTGCAATCACACTATGGGCTTGTTTATCTAATGAGACTGTTACGGGTTTTTGGTAGACAGTGCGGATCTCATCGAGTGTCATTTTTCCCGGATGGATAGTTAATTTAGTCATCAATGTCACTCCTTAACGTGTTTTTATCATTGGTAAATTTAAGTTTTTTTCTTTAGCGCACTCGATGGCTATTTCATAACCTGCATCCGCATGGCGCATTACGCCAGTCGCGGGGTCGTTATGAAGTACACGCGCAATGCGCTCAGCAGCTGCATCGGTTCCATCACAGACAATGACAACACCAGAATGTTGAGAGAAGCCCATTCCAACGCCACCGCCATGGTGCAATGACACCCATGTTGCACCGCTGGCCGTATTCAGCAGAGCATTCAATAATGGCCAATCCGAAACCGCATCAGAGCCATCTTTCATGGCTTCAGTTTCGCGATTTGGACTCGCTACTGATCCGGAATCAAGATGGTCACGACCAATAACAATCGGGGCAGAAACTTCACCACTTCGTACCATTTCATTAAAGGCTAAGCCTAATTTGGCACGGTCCCCCAATCCTACCCAGCAGATACGAGCGGGTAATCCTTGAAAGCTGATGCGCTCACGTGCCATATCCAACCAGTGATGAAGATGTTTATCATCAGGTAATAATTCTTTGACTTTCGCGTCAGTTTTATAGATATCTTCAGGGTCGCCAGACAGTGCAACCCAGCGGAATGGACCGACTCCACGACAAAACAGTGGACGAATATAGGCAGGAACAAATCCAGGAAAATCAAACGCGTTTTCCACACCCATTTCTAATGCCATTTGGCGGATATTATTGCCGTAATCAAACGTCGGGATCCCCTGAGCTTTAAATGCCAGCATAGCTTTGACATGTTCAGCCATGGATTTTTTCGCGGCTAACGTAGTGCCTTGAGGGTCATTAACGCTATGCTCACGATATTCATCCCAGCTCATTCCGATAGGCAGATAGCCATTTAATGGGTCATGAGCGCTAGTTTGATCCGTCACCATGTCAGGCTTAACACCACGTCGAACTAATTCTGGCAATACTTCAGCCGCATTCGCACACAAGGCGATAGAGACCGCTTTGCCTTCCGCTGTATATTTTTTAATGCGCGCTAACGCATCATCCAGATCCGTGGCTTGTTCATCCACATACTGGGTTCTTAAACGGAAATCGATGCGGCTTTGTTGACATTCAATGTTTAAAGAACATGCGCCAGCTAATGTTGCTGCAAGAGGCTGAGCACCGCCCATTCCGCCTAAGCCCGCAGTAATCACCCAGCGTCCAGTTAAGTCGCCGTTAAAATGCTGACGCCCTGCTTCTACAAATGTTTCGTAAGTTCCTTGGACAATGCCTTGGCTGCCGATGTAAATCCAGCTACCTGCCGTCATTTGCCCGTACATGGCCAAGCCTTTGGCATCGAGTTCATTGAAATGATCCCAATTAGCCCAATGTGGAACTAAGTTGGAGTTAGCGATTAATACGCGAGGGGCGTTTTCATGGGTTTTAAATACACCGACAGGTTTTCCAGATTGCACTAACAGGGTTTCATCGCTGTCGAGTTTTTTTAGAGATTCGATGATTTGGTCATAGCATTGCCAATTACGCGCTGCGCGACCAATTCCACCATAGACGACCAATTCATGGGGATTTTCGGCTACGTCAGGATCGAGATTATTCATCAACATGCGCAATGGCGCTTCTGTTAACCAACTTTTAGCTGTCAATGCGTTTCCGCGAGGAGCTCTGATCTCAATATTACGATATTTATTATTTAGATTTGTCACGTATATACCTCACTAAGATGCGTGTTTTACCGATAACGTCTATCTATAGATATAGTTGTATATACATGTACAATCAATTTATTTTTTAACAATTACAGTTCAATTTATATCACTTGATAGATTTTATTTTCCATAAAAAACAAATAGATAAAAAATTAACCATTGATTTTATTGTTGTTTTTTTATTCTAATTATGCCTACCGGATCACATTTAGTTTACAGATTGGTTACATTGATTCAGGGGAAAAACGGTAGGATAGCGGTCATAAAAAATGACCGCTAAGAGACTTGAGCCTATGAGGAGAAACTACCTTTCAGTTTATATCGATGACCGGGAAACAATAATTTTGTACTGGTCACAATGTAACTTTGTGACCATGTTCGACGGGTAATTTGCAAACAAGATGCCCCAGCATGTACTTGCAATAATCGGGCACTGCGGTCGTCAGCATCAACGGCCTCAACAATATGTTCACCCTGTGTCAATGGGCAACTCGAGATAAATAATCATGGGGCGTAATAGAGAGAAAATCTTGCTGTAGATAGTCGGGAGCTGCGAGTGCATTCACATAGCGATCTTCAATTTGTACTGGAATATCGTTTTCTAAATGGACGATAATCGAATGAAATACAGGAGCTTCTGGTGGTAAATCTAGCTCTTTGGCTAATGTCAAAGAGGCTGGAACTTGCTCTAGCTTAATAATTTTACAACTATATTGATGATTTCTTGCAAGAATTTCATTTTCAATACTGTGAATTTCAAATAACGCCGATTGCCCTTTTGACTCGGCGACAAAAGTACCCACACCTTGAAGACGCACCAGCAATCCTTCCGCCGTAAGTTCGCGTAAAGCTCGATTCGCTGTCATACGGCTGCAATTAAATTGCGCCACTAATTCAGATTCAGATGGCACACGATCATTTGCTTGCCATTCACCCGACTGTATTTTTTCAATAATTGACTGCTTTACCTGTAAATACAATGGAATCGGAGTTTTCAGCTTCGTTTTATTTTCGGCTGCCACGTTTATTTCCCGTTAAGTAATAACATCATTGAAGGAGCCACAAAATTGGAAAAAATATTAAAATAGTTACCGTCTATAGTGACGAAACTCACCATAGACAGCAATCGGAAATTTATTAATTAGTTTTGATGGGTTATTTTGCCCTGATAGACTCTCATATTCAGTGGATTACTACCCTGCTCATAAATCATTTCAACCGGATCTTTGGCATTCCATACCACAAAATCGGCTTGGAAGCCTGCCCGCAATTGCCCATGGCTCTGCTCACGACCCAAAGCTTGAGCTGCATACCGAGTCACTCCAGCCCAAATTTCTTCTGGTGTTAATCTAAACAAAACCGCCGCCATATTCATCACCATTCGTAATGAAGCAAATGGGCTAGTTCCCGGGTTAAAATCAGTCGATATTGCCATTGGAACCTGATGTTCTCGCAGCAACTCAATCGGTGGTAATTTAGTTTCTCTTAGGAAATAAAATGCGCCCGGTAACAATACCGCCACCGTGCCACTACGTTTTAAAGCCTGAATACCCTTAAGATCCAAATATTCAATATGGTCCACAGACAATCCCTTATAGCTCGCCACCAGCTCACTTCCCCCTAAATTGGAAAGTTGTTCTACATGTCCTTTAACTGGAATTCCTAGTTTTTTAGCCGCAGAGAATAATTTTTCACTCTGCTCCAACGAAAAGCCAACACTTTCGCAGAAGACATCGACAGCTTCAAATAAGCCTTTGCTCCACAATTCAGGCATGATTTTCGTGCAAATTAATTCAATATACTCATCGGGCTTATCTTTATATTCTGGAGGAACCGTATGAGCAGAAAGCAGTGTCGAGCTGACATCAATAGGATAAGCTGCAGATAATTGCTTGGCGACCAACAACTGTTTTTCTTCACTGTCAAAATCGAGTCCATAACCCGATTTCATTTCAATTGTCGTCACACCCTCACGTATTAACGCCTCTAAACGGGGTTTAGAAACAGCGAATAGCTCAGCCTCACTCATTGTTCGTGTAGAACGCACAGTGGAATTAATCCCCCCGCCTTGAGCACTGATGGTTTCATAGGAGACGCCATTCATTCGTTGTTCCCATTCTCCAGCGCGATTCCCACCAAAAACCAAGTGAGTATGGCAATCAATTAATCCCGGAGTGATCAAGCGCCCTGCCACATCAATAATTTCGCAGCCATTAGCATCAACGTCCTTGCTGGGGTGAACTGCCACAATCAGATTATTGCGAACGATTAAGTCATAATTTTCAACTAAGCCGTACGCAGCGCCTATCTCTGGATCCATCGAAGCAATGCGTCCATTACGCCAAATCACGTCATTTTCTTGTGCTTTAAATAACATAAATCATCCTATGGCAACAGAAGCATTTAATGGCTTCTCATATGGTAGTATAGATATGTATATACAATTAGACTAATTAACCATCTGTTGTCAATCTATACAGAGGAAGAAAGTTATAAATTTGTTATCCGTCGCTAAAATTATTCAGGTGTAACCGTTGATGCTAAAAATAGGTTACACTAATCCCTGTTTTACCTATCTGAAAAAGAATGATTTATCGACAATGAAAAAAAATAAATTCGGTCTAGAAGAAGACGATCTTAATCTATTCAAAGAGGCTATCCGTGGCGCAAAAAAAATTCGCCAAGATAAGATAGTCCATTCACCTATTCGTACAAAAGTAACACAGCCATCCAGTAAAAAAGTCATGCAAGAACAAGTGGATGCGTCTTTTTATTTTTCAGATGAATTTCAACCTCAATTAGACGATGACGGTCCAACGCGTTATTTAAGACCTGATTCCAATCCTTATGAGTTGAAGAAGCTACGCCGTGGGGATTATGTTCCTGAGTTATTTCTTGATTTACATGGGTTAACTCAAATGGAAGCCAAACAAGAAATTGGCGCGTTAATTGCAGCGTGTAAACGGGAAAATGTCTTTTGCGCCTGCATTATGCATGGGCACGGTAAGCATATTTTAAAACAACAAACACCGCTATGGTTGGCTCAACATCCAGATATTGTCGCCTTTCATCAAGCCCCTAAAGAATGGGGAGGCAATGCTTCATTATTGCTGATCATTGAGACAGCAGAGAGTGCTCGTCGCTAAACACTCTCGTTATCGACATACCGTTATTCAGGATTTCATTAATGAAATTTGTGAAGGGCTAAGCATCCATTCTAAATGGCTACTCACCTGTTTTTCATCCACCTCAATACATGCAATGGTTGAGGTAGTGAACATCGGGGGGGCTTCATGGGGGCATAACTCTGAGACTAAATATCCGACTAATGGTAAGTGAGAAACCACTAAAATTGCTTTTGCGCCTAATGAGACATAATCACGAATTTGATCGGCAACCCAAGCCGCATTTCCACCTGGCGTTAATCCTTCCATCGTCTGTGCTTGTTCTGGCAATAGCAAGCTATGACGTATTTCTTGCAGAGTTTGCTCTGCACGTAGATAAGGGCTAACCAATACCGTATCAATATTGGGACGACGCTCATTTAGCCATTGTGCCATTAATAGCGATTCGTCTTTTCCTTTTTGCGTTAATGGCCTAGCCGCATCGCTCGCCGCCTGTATTGCCGCATCACCGTGACGCATAATATAAACTTGCATAATCCACCATCTGTGTAGCCGCTTCTCAATGAAGCTCTATTCTTTTTGTTAAGATAATTATTGTTAAAGATAACCATCAGTTGGGGTGAAGTGAGATTCTGCAACAAACCGCCTGTAAATAAAATGATTTACATTGTTTTTTGTTGATGTTTTTTACTCAATTGCCATAAAAAACCTGATATCGCAGCCTTTAACTACGCTATCAGGTTGATTACCAATCACTTATTATGGCTAATTTGTAGTCACATGTTCAGTGGAATAGAAACGTGTATTCGAGGCTGCCATTTGTGTCAGCAATTCACACGGGGCGAATTTTTCGCCGTATTTATCCGCCAGAGTTTGTAACGTTTCTACCGTTTTGGCGATACCAAGGTTATCCATATAGTGAAATGGCCCCCCAAAAAATGGCGGAAATCCAATACCAAATACAGCACCAATATCCCCATCACGAGCGCTACGAATAATTTTTTCATCCAAACAACGTGCCGCTTCATTAAGCATTAACATCACACAACGTTGAGCAATATCTGTTTGGCTAGACTTAGCTTCTGGATGGATGCTGAGCAATGAATAGATACCTGCATCAACTTGACGTTTTGGCGCTTTTTTCCAAAATGCTAATTTACTGCCTGTATGTCTATATGAATAAAAACCACGACCATTCTTTTTCCCTTTACGGTCATCATTAACCACTTTATCAAGCGCATCGGGTGCTTTGAAGCGAGCACCAAATCTCTCAACTAAAATAGGCAGGATTTTGGTTCCAACATCAATACCGACTTCATCCAACAGGTGGAAAGGCCCGACAGGAAAACCAAACTTGACCAATGCATTATCAATATGGTCAATGGCATTACCTTCAACTAAGCACTGTGCTGCTTCACATAAGTAAGGTGCTAAAATGCGGTTTACATAGAACCCCGCATCATCCCCAACCACAATCGCTGTTTTCCCTTGGCGCTTAGCGAATGCAATGGTGGTTGCAATCGTTGTTGCATCTGTCTGTTTATGAGGGATAACCTCGACCAACGGCATTTTATCCACGGGGCTAAAATAATGTAATCCAATGACTTTTTCAGGGTGTTCCGCACCCTCCGCTATTTTATGAATAGGGAGTGATGATGTATTCGATGCAAAAATCGCTTTTCCTTGGGACATTTCTGCAATTTCTGTGACCATTTTTCTTTTTAACGCTAAATCTTCAAATACGGCTTCTACAACGATATCGGCGGTTTCTAGGCCTTGATAATTCACCGTGCCAGAGAGTCGAGCCATAATTGCTGCGCGCTCCCGAGCTAATAACCGACGCTTAATCACGCGCTGAGTCAGTAAATCCCAGCTATAACGAAGTGCTTGGGAAATCCCCTTATCCGAAATATCTTTAATACGCACTGAATATTTGCCTAGGGATGCACTCACATAAGCAATTCCGCCGCCCATTAACCCGCCTCCCAGAATACCAACCAATTTGATATTCAATGGCTTAGCATCGGCTCCAGTTTCATTTTTCAATGAGGTAGAGGCAAAAAATAGGCTACGCAATGCTGCCGATTCTGGTGTCATAGCTAATTCACCAAAGGCTTTCGCTTCCTCAGCGAATCCGATTTTTAACCCACTATTCATACCCGCTTTCACAACCTGAATAATTTTTTCAGGTGCCGGATAGTGCCCTTGTGTTTTACTCAAGGTTTTTTCTTTCGCGCTGTTAAATACGGTATTACGCAACAATCGGCTACTCAGTAACCGCTGTTGCCAATGCAGTGGCTTACGGCGAACACCGCCTTTTTGCGATAATTCAACGGCAGTGGCCAATAAAATAGACTCAGGAACCACATCATCAACCAAGCGCATTTTTAGCGCCTGCTTGCCTTTGATTTGTCGCCCCGTCAACATCATGTCGAGCGCATTGGGAACACCAATTAAACGCGGTAAACGTTGAGTTCCTCCGGAACCGGGGAGTAATCCTAATTGAACTTCTGGTAACCCGAGTTTGGTTTTATCATCTGAGGTACAAATTCGAGCATGGCATGCGAGCGCCAACTCCAAGCCACCACCAAGGCACGCTCCATGGATCGCAGCAATAATGGGCAATGGATAATTTTCAATTTTATCGAACAGCGTGTGACCTTGTTTGGATAACTCACTGGCTTGCTCTTTGCTGGTGCAACTAGCAATCATGCTAATATCGGCTCCAGCAATAAAACTGTCTTTTTTACCCGAGGTGATCACCAGCCCTTTTAAACCGGAGGTCGATTGTGCTTTCTGTAAGATGGCATAAAACTGTTCTGCAAACTCCGCCTTCAGGGTATTCACTTTTTCATTAGGGACATCGATATAGATCACTCCCACATTTTGGTTGACGATCTCCAACCTAAAAGCTTGATTTCCTGTTCCTGCGTTCTGCGTAGAATGTTGTCCCATTATTCCACCTCCAAAATCATTGCCACGCCTAAGCCACCAGCGGCACAAGCCGTGGTTAAACCAAAACCACCACCCCGTCGGCGTAACTCATTTAATGTTTGGGTCACCATCCGTGCGCCAGTCGCCGCAAATGGATGCCCATAAGCAATAGAGCCACCAAGAACATTAAATTTATCCATGTCGATTTCACCAATGGCTTTATCTAGCCCCAATTTTTCTTGGGCGAATTTCTGACTCGCAAACATTTGGATGTTACTTAATGTTTGCGCAGCAAAAGCTTCGTGCATATCAATCAGTGTCAAATCTTGTAGGGTTAATCCGGCTTTTCGTAATGCTATCGGTGTTGCATAAGAGGGCCCTAATAACATATCTTCCCACACATCGATGGCTGAGAATGCGTAGCTTTTGATATAACCCATTGGGGTATAGCCTAATGCTTTAGCCCGTGATTCTGTCATCATCAAAATTGCCGCTGCACCATCCGTTAATGGGGTACTGTTAGCCGCAGTGACGCTACCGTGTTTACGATCAAAAGCAGGTTTTAGCTTCGCATAGGAGGATAAAACAGAATTTTCGCGTACATTATTGTCTCGGGAAAATGCCTGTTTAAAGGGGGGCATATAGGCGGTCATCACTTCTTTTGCTAAAGCGCCACTTTCCCATGCCTTCGCTGCCAGTAAATGTGAGCGATGGGCTAGTTCGTCTTGTTGCTCTCGCGAAATGTGGTAGCTTTTCGCCATTTGCTCCGCGGTATCCCCCATGCGTAATCCCGTAGAATACTCAGCAACACCAGGTGCAACAGGAATAAGGTCTTTGGGTCTTAGCTTGGCAAATAACGCTAATTTTTGCCCCAATGATTTGGCCTTACTTAATGCAAGTAAAGTTTCAGCCAATTTCTTGGAGACGCCAATAGGTAAAACAGAGGATGAATCCGCTCCTCCCGCCACACCGACTGAAATATCCCCCACCATCATACTTTGGGCAACATTGACGATGGCTTGAAAGCTCGTCGCACACGCTCTAGATACGCTGTAGGCATCGGTTGAGACGCTCATTCCTGTACCCAACACAATTTCCCGAGCAATATTTGGCGCTTCAGGCATTTGAACCACTTGCCCAAAGACCAATTGTTCAATGATAGAGGGGTCGATATCACTACGGTGTAGTAACTCGGCAACGACAGCTTTGCCTAAATCTACAGCAGCAATGCCTTGATATGCTGTAGATTGCTTAGCAAAAGGTAAACGTAAGCCGTTAACAATGGCAATTCGTTCCTTTGCGACATGCATGCCTTCGCCATGGTGGGATACTGAGTTCATGGTCGCTCCTGCAAAAAAAGAAGAAAGAAAATTAGTGTTATTTTGGATACTTAGATAGAGAGGTCAGACCTGTATTGATTGTTAACATAATCTTCACATTTATCAATTGGTGTAGATGAAAAATGCGAGCTCACACACAAGTTACAGTGAAATAGAATTTAAGATAAAAATCTGAGGGAGGAGGATATGAAAAAACCCATTAATTGTTAAAGATGACAATAAGTCAAATAACAGGATTAATGGGCTTTAAAAACAAATTCAAACGTTTGATTAACGCAGGCCTAATTGAAAAATTAGACTCTCTGCTTCACAGCTAAATGCGAACTCTGCAGTTAATTCTACACCACCAGCAACACTGTTAATGGAATGTTTAATTTCACAAGGCTCTGATTCTACTGATCGGGCTTTTTCTGTCAGTGTTTTCAGCATCGCTTCCGCTTCTTGCTGCGTCGCGAAAACATTCTGATACGCAGCGGTGCAGTCTTTATTTTCCAGCACTGTACCTACATCTACACAACAGCACGCAGCGGTTTCGTCTGCGCTACAACGTTTAATCGCATCAGTCATTTTGCTCTCCCAATAAACAAACTGTTAAGCCAGTATCATAACGCTGAAAAAGTCCCAAACACTAGTGATATCAAAATTTATCTCTAATAATTCAACAGAAGTTTGATCTAGTTCCTTATATGAGTATTTCTTTTGCTTTTAACCAAAATGGATGTTGCCATTTTGTTAAATGCATCGCATTTTTGAAAATAAACACCGAACAAATAGCAAACACTCTTGCAACAAACCCAGTGGTCAGACCTATACTCTTCTAACTGGTCTGATTTGTCATTCAGGCAAGCGACCCTACAATTCAGCGCTTCTTGCGATAGAAGTCGCTTATTTAAATAAAACTACTAGAGGGTTTTGGTCATGAGCCAGAAAAACCTATTTACCCGATCAGCTTTGGCAATAGCAGTGGCTGTCATGTCTTCCAATGCAGTTGCAGCTGGTTTTTTGCTGAATGAATATTCAACATCCGCACTAGGACGTGCTTTTTCAGGCGCAGGAGCCGTCGGCGACAACGCAAGTGAAGGTAACCGTAACCCTGCCGCAATGATGTTATTTGATCGACCAACAATGTCGATTGGTGCGGTATATATTGACCCAACCGTTGATATTAAGGGTCGTGATAGCGATGCATTTACTGCCAATAACATCGCTCCGAATGCTTTAGTTCCTAACGCACACTTTATTTTTCCAATTAATGATAAATGGGCAGTAGGTACCTCAATGACCACTAACTTTGGTCTTGCTACTGACTTTCATAAAGATTACGCCGCAGGCCCTATTGGCGGAAAAACAGATTTAAAAACCGTTAACTTGAATTTAAGTGGTGCCTACCGCATCAATGATAATTTTAGCTTTGGTGTGGGTGCTAATGCTGTTTATGCCGATGCAGAAATTACCCGACATGCAGGAAAAAATATTCCATCTCTGGGAATTACACCAAGTACCACCGCAGCTAAGTTGAAAGGTGATGATTGGGGTTATGGCTGGAATGCTGGCTTATTATATGAAATCAACCCAGATAACCGTTTAAGCTTTACTTACCGCTCAAAAGTCAAAGTGAAATTTGAAGAAGGTAAGTATTCTAATGATCTTCCTAAGCTCGTTGGTGGTTTAGGCGGTGAAACAGTCAAAGGCACTTTAGACCTCAATTTACCGGATATCTGGGAATTCTCGGGTTACCATAAAGTCGATCCGAAATGGGCGCTGCATTATAGCGTTTCCTATACAGGCTGGAGCACCTTTAAAGACCTCACTGCCTACGAAAAAAGTAATGGTAAAGAGCTATTCCATAAACCAGAAAACTTTGATGATGCATGGCGTTTAGCGCTAGGTACCACTTACTTCTATGATGATAACTGGACATTCCGTACTGGTATCGCGTATGACGAAAGCCCAGTACCTTCTAAGTACCGTTCAATTTCAATTCCTGACCAAGACCGTTACTGGCTGACCGCAGGTACCACTTACGCATTCAATAAAGATGCGTCTGTCGACTTGGGTATCGCTTATATGCACGGTAAAAAAGTCAATATCGATGAAAAATTGGATGAAAAAGACCCTAACTCAGTGGTGCGCTTCAAATCTGAAGGTTCGGCTTGGTTATATGGCGTGAACTTCAACTATACGTTCTAATCTATTGCATCTCCAATCAGGGGAGTTCGCTCCCCTGATTTATCGTCAACATCCCCTTCCTAACCCTTCATCAAATAAAAATCATCGAATATATCCCTTTTTCCTTGACTTTTTTTTGTACAGATTTATATATTAAATATAGCCCGATGTTATTTTATTGTTAATGTCATTTCTGTGGCTTATTGATCTTCCCTTCAATCATTTTTATTTATCAAGTAATGAAAATCACCTAACTACCTTCATTGTTTTGAAATGAAGCGGTATTAGAGTCATTCACAAAAGAGGCAAACATGAGAAAAACTTAGGAGGGTAGTATGGGAACGTTATTCACCATCAGTTTTGTGTGCGTGTTAGTGGTCAGTGCCATCATTGACACAGTGGTAGAACGAGGAAAACAGGAAAATGATTAGCAGTTTATTTATCACTCTCTGATGCTTGCAAACATAGAGAGTGATAAACCCACCAATCTTTCTTCGACCTTTTACTCTTTAATCCTAATCAATTGAATCCAGCTCACCTTCAATCACCGCAGCATTAGGGTTTTCAGCCGGTTGCAAAGTGCCACCTTTCGATAAAAAGTCATTACGCTGGAAATACGCTTCGCGGAACATCAAATATGGGTCAGATGAACTATGCAATAAACCATCTGAATCCAGCAATCTAGCCCGTGTTTCAATCCCTTCTAGCGCCCATTTGCCGGCCGACATCCAGAACGTTAAATAGCTCAGCATTGGGTAAAGGTCATCCACCAAATCCCCACCCTGCTCACGTAATGTTGCGCTACCATAGCCAGGCAGAACAACGTAAGGACCATAACCAACATCGTAATAACCTAACGTATTACCAAATCGTTTAGGCTCTTCTTTCACTAATTGAGGGTTTGCCATGCCAGCAACATCAATTAAGCCCCCCATACCGAAAACGGTATTGAGGAAAAAGCGATTAAAATGTTTAAAACCTTGAGCGGGTTCACCGCGAATAAAGCTATTCAGCATGCTTGCCGGTTCTTCAAGGTTACCTAAAAAGTTGCTGAGTCCATTTCTAGCAGGCATTGGTACATAGTCATTCCAAGCAACGGCTACAGGCCTTAAAACATAAGGATCTAAGACGTTGTAGTTAAAATTGAACATTGCTCGGTTAAAACCTTCAAGAGGGTCTGAACGCTGCTGTGTGACAGGGTCTACACTTGCGCATCCCACAATCAAAACCCCTGCCAGAAGAACGCTACTCATGCGAAACTTCATCATACTCTCCATCCCTTATTCCACCCAACCATGGTGTTTTTTATTGATGATCTTTTATCTGCTTATCATAGAAGCAAATAAAAAAATTTGTTAATCGTTTTGAGTGGTTTAATAACCTGATGGGTATAATTATAACCTATTTAATTATCAACTTATCATAGGAAATATAATTAATTAGCCTGAAAATAGCGTATAAATGACGTTTAATTACGATTATTGTCGTGAATTCAAAGAGGTTACTTATCTAAAATAAATTTTTACTTAAGAATTAACAGGTCAAAAATAAAGCAGATAATTATCTCTCAGCAATAAAAATGTGGAATTTATCTGTAACAGCTTGATTCAACGGGTAGTGAACAGTAAAATGCCAAGCGCTAATTTGTATTACTTCGATGTCCCCTTAGTTAAACGGATATAACAAGCCCCTCCTAAGGGCTAGTTGCAGGTTCGATTCCTGCAGGGGACACCAGCACAAGCCACTCTAAAGAATCTCTCACCCAAAAGACGTAATTTAGCCTTGATAGAAAACTGCCATAGCAACGCTCCTAACCTTATTCATATAAACAAGAAGAGAAGCGTGTTTTATTGATGTTTAGAAGTCTACTTTTATCGCTATTTAGGTCGTTGCTCTAGCTCTTTCGCTAAGAAGTAATTCAAGAAGGTTCGTATCACTGCAATGATCCCAAGTTTAATCAAGCTATCTAAATCAGGGTCTATTGTTGTCGCTAAAATATCGGCAGCTAATTGAAATTCTAATGCCATCGCAAGCCAGTTTCCAAAACAATAGCGAGCAACTCTTTCTCCCTTTAACTGACATAAAACTACCAGTGTTTTACCTAGCCCAATAACAACACAAATAACCGAGATCGTTTCCAACAGTAGCTGTAAAAAATGAACACACCCAACCAATAATTCACGTAAAAAATTTAAATCGAACATAGAAAACCTCAATCACATATTTTATATTGAATCAGTTTAGGCAATTGACTCAAAAAAACATATATGGATTTCATAAAAAACTAAACCAGACTATTTCCTCTGATGCTAATAAAATTTAACTGACATGCATATTTCGGGGAGTCGTCTTAGTGGTATCGTAAACTTCACTTACTTTTAAGCCCCTATTTCGTTTTATCTTTTGCCCTGATATTATTTTTGCCAGTATTCCTATTTCACGGATTAGTTTTTATGCGAACAATCTTTATTTTATTTCTTTGTAGCCTAATAATAGGTTGTGCAAAGGAAAAATCGCCTTCAATTTTCATGGTGGGCATGACACCAAACGAAGTCATTCAGATAGCAGGCGTACCGGACGAGCAATCTAAACAGGAAGAATATACCTTGTTTGTTTATCATGATAGGCAACAACCAGAAGCCTCACAGCAAATAACAGACCGCTGGTTTATTTTTAAAAATATTCAGTTACTGGAGTATTCTACTCAATATTTGAATCCATCCAGCACTAAAAAAACTCAATTAAGATTAACTGCAAGTAAAATACTATCTCAATGGATCGATAGCCAAAAATTGACGACTAACCCATCTGCGTCAAAAAATTAACCTTTGAACCATGTAAGATACTCACGAATTTGCCCAACAACAATTGATAGCCCTAAAGAGGAAGCACCGGCTATACCATAAGGTAATAGCGGTGCAATAATACCACTCCAATTGCTCACTATTTTTAGTGCATGTAGAATAAATTCTTGTAATTTATAAAGGTAAGCGAGTAGCATATTTATCTCTGTTAACTTATTTTTTGTATTCGCCAAATTTTTCTTCAGTGATGCTAATAATTCGTCTAGTCCTAAAATAGTTCCGTTCGATGCGACACTTTTATTTTCTGTGAAGCGAAATATAGTCCTAGTTAGTAAATCTATCTTACCTTGATAGTAATTAATTAAATTCTCTATTGATGTCTTTAATTCCTCTACTGCCATAATTTCCGTATCAATATTTAAACTATCATTTAAGCTATCTAATTCATCATTTAAATTTACTATTTTAGATTCTATTTCAGTAATTAATTTAGCCGTGCTTTCGCTCACTAACTCTGTCGCCTGCTGTTTTAACTCAGTAATGCCCTCATCTAAAATATTAATATTCAAATCCAGCGCATCTAATACACGCTTCGATGAATTAGTAAAAACGTCAGATAATGGAATCACACTTTCTGTCTGATACACCAATAGGTCATTATGTAAGGTGACTAACGAACTTCTTGTTTCGCCTAACGCTAAAGCTGATGAATAATAATTTTTCATCTTATTTTTCCTCTGTATTTTGGTTTCAGTTTCCACCAAGATACTAGCGCTCACCGGCGACCTATCAACATTAAATAAAGATAGATAACACCGAATAATATGCATTCAATATGACTTTTCAAAAGACTATATTTCCTTTTATTTATTCTTAATCAGATAGTCATGGGAGGATAAATAACTGATGAAAAATCAAAATATTAATTAATCATTGCCTACTGCGTGGAACCTCGTAAAATCCCCCCTAAATCTTCAGAAAAATGTGAATTCTATGACCTTAACCATTGTTGTTTTTGTACTGGTTTATGTTGCCATGGCATTTGGCAAACTACCGGGCTTTAAAGTAGATAGAACCGGCGCAGCCGTTATTGGCGCATTAGCTATGATGGCGATCGGCAGCATTACACCACCCAATGCATGGAATGCCATCGATTACCGTACTATTGGAATGTTATTTGGTTTAATGGTGGTATCTGCTTCTTTCGTAGTCTCTGGCTTCTACAGTTGGACTGCAAATCGTGTCGCAATGCTAAAGGTCAGTGCGCCTACATTATTAGCCGTGCTGATTGCGGTGGGCGGGTTGTTATCTGCATTGCTAACAAATGATGTCGTCGTTGTCGCTATGACTCCACTTCTGGTATCAATTACATTATCTCGGGGATTGAATCCAATACCATTCCTACTAGGCTTCTGTTTTGCTGCCAATAATGGGGCGACAGGTTCACTGATCGGTAGTCCTCAAAATATGATTGCCGCCCAAGGGTTAGATATTTCATTTGTTGGTCTACTCCAAGCTTCTGCAATCCCAGCACTACTCTCCTTGCCTATTACTTGGGCTATTTTAGTGTGGCTATACCGTAATCGCTGGTATTTAGAAAAACAATCGAGTGGAGCGCCCATCTCAACCTCTCCAACCGCCACGTTAGATACATGGGAAACCGCTAAAGCAGGCATTATTACACTGGCAGTCATTGTGGCTTTTGTCGTCAGTGATATCCCTAAAGAATTGATCGCTTTGACCGCAGCTGGGTTTTTACTGCTTAACCGGTCGATTGCCTCCAGTGATATGCTGAAATTAGTCGATGGTAATTTATTACTATTAATCATGGGATTATTTGTCGTCAATGCGGCATTTTCAGGCACCGGATTACCCCAACAAATGCTCAATGATTTACGGGCTCATGGGGTTGAATTGAATAACCCGCTAGTGCTCTTTTTAGTCACTGGCGTGCTTAGCACTATTGTGGGAAATAACCCATCCGTAATGCTATTAGTCCCTTTCTTAACACCAGATGGTAATGCTGACTCCCTCGGAGCAGCACTTGTTTTAGGTTCCGGTTTTTCCAGTAACTTATTTATTTTTGGTAGCTTGGCGGGGATCATTGTTGTTGAACAAGCTGCGGCTTATGGTGTGAAAATTTCATTTTCTGAATTTGCTAAATCAGGAGGAATTGTTGCTGCATTCTGTATGCTGCTGGCGACCGCTTGGATTTGGTTAGTACTTTAATCTCATTTAAGGAGGCTTTTATAACTCAAAAGCCTCCTTGTTATGAAGTAACCCCATAAAGTTGGACGATTATTGATTCCACGCTGCCGGTTCAATAAATCCATCATAAATACGTTGTGAACGAATATAATCTGCGTATTCTTTAGATTCAAAGGCCTCTTTTAAATCTTTAGCCCACTGAGAATCGAGATCTTTTTGTAATACACTCACGACCACACGATGCTCTAATGGGGAATTTTCCACCACTAATCCATCCGCTATACGCTGCCCTGCACTCGCTACATAGTTACCATTCACCACAACAAAATCAACATCTTCCAGTAAACGTAAACCTTGGGCTGCATCAGTTTCACGAATATCAAGCTTATATTTAGCAGGCTCAATATCATTCACGCTAAAGCTTAATGTACTTACATTGGGCTTAATTTTAATCCAACCCAAATCCTCTAAGATACGAGCTCCACGTTCTGCATTTACGGGGTCATTCGACAACGCCACAATCATGCCATCTTTAACTTCACTCAATGATTTATGTTTATTAGAACGTAAACTTTGAGGTGCACTCGGTGAGTCCGCCAGTGCTACCATATTAATATTATTTTTCTCATTATAGGCTTCCATATAAGCGCGGCTTTGATTTACAGATGCATCAATCGCACCCTCTTCAAAAGCTGGGTTAATTTGTCTATTTTGTGAAAACTGGCGTAAATTAACCTGATAACCTTTTTTCTCTAAAATAGGCACAATTCCCTTCTCAACCTGGTCAATATAATTTCCCACACCAAAACCAATGGTAATTTGCTTTTTATCCGGGTTGGTTTGTTCATTATTATCACCACATCCAGCTAAGAAAATTACTGCTGTGGCAATTAAAGAAATATTTATTAATTTTTGTTTTAACATTTTAAAGGATCCTGTTGTGTCATTTTTCTGGAGTATAAACAGGATTTTTTTATCCACTTAGACCATATCGTTATAACTTAAATCTGAATAGATATATCAAAATCCCCTAATTCAAATAGTTATAACTATATAACTAATAGATAGTTCGAATAGTGATGTAATTGATATGTAATAAAGGAGATAACAATATTTAAATAAAGTGAGTACTTTTATGACTATTATAAAAAATGATTTAATTAATTCTCTCTTGAACCTAACGCCAGAATCAGAATTAGTGCAAATCCGCTTAGAGCGCCCTGTTGCAACGGAAAATACCCAAGCTGCTTTTGAGGCCATCTTCTCAACGCCTTCCGTAGAATTGCCAACGAATGTTAAATATTATTTTGCTTATGAAACGGCTAAGCAAACAGGGAGCCAAATACTCGCTAATCATTATTTAGCGCAATTAAATGCTCAACCAGAGGTTGTTTTTTCTCCTGCGTTGGAGTTGGCGAAAAAATATTTACTGATCTTGGTGAATACACCTAAAGCTACCGATTTTACATTAATTCAGCAGTTTATTGATTTAGGCTGGTCAGAATCCGATATTATTTTATTGGCGCAATTAATTACCTTCGTCACCTACCAAGCACGGTTAGTCGATGGATTTAGCTTATTAGAAAATCACAATTCTCATCAGATAAAGACAAATAAAGTCGTTGCAGGGAAATGGAATAATCGCCCAACCACCCAAAAAGGACAGCCGTCACCCTCTGTATTTACTCAAGATGAGTTAGGCTGGGAATCTTGGTTAACTGCCCGAGAAGCTAGCAACCTTGATACAGAAGAAACCCAAACCATGAAAAAATTTGGGCAATTAAATTCAGAGTATTTTTTACTTCTTGCCCATCAAAGCAAAATTTTAGAGATCCGCACACTGATTGACCGTGGTATTTTTTATACTTCCGGAGGACTAGCTCGTTGGGAACGTGAACTGGCGGCGGCTGTCGTCAGTAAAGTTAATGGATGTATTTATTGCGCTTCTGTCCATGCCCGTAAAGCAAGCCAATACGCTAAAGAACATCGAACTGATGTGGATAATTTACTAGCGACGCCTTCTGGCACGATATTAGCTGATGGTTATGATGATAGATTACAGGCCATTATTGATTTTGTTGCTTCACTTTCAGCAACACCAATTCAAAGTTCATCAGAACAAATCACTGCATTGCGTTCATTGGGATTATCCGAATTAGAGTTACTTGACCTTATTCAATCCACCGCATTTTTTGCATGGGCAAACCGCTTAATGCTCTCACTGGGTGAGCCTTTCGAAATAACAAAAAATAAGGAATGATGCCATGGAACAGGTTATCGGCTTGGCCGTGTTAGAAAAACAGATTGAGCAAGACTTACAATATCTTAATTTACCAATAACCTCTTGGTCATTATCCGAAAATGACTTATCCGATCAGAAAATTGATGTGGCTATTATTGGCGCAGGAATGTCTGGGATTACAGCCGCTTTCGCTCTAAAATTACGAGGCGTTAATGCCGTAGTATTTGACCAAGCGTCATCAGGAAAGGAGGGACCATGGCAAACACCCGCGTTGATGGAAACACTGCGCTCCCCAAAACAAGTCGTTGGTCCTGCGTTAGCTTCACCATCACTGACCTTCCAAGCATGGTTCAAAGCTCAGTTTGGTGAACAAGCATGGCTAGAGCTAGATAAAATTCCTCGCCTGCAATGGGGTGAATACCTTCAATGGTTTAAGTCTATGACTCAACCTATCGTCTTCAATCAGTATCAATTGATTGATATACAGTTAAACCCCCAAGGACGAGAGTTACTATTTAATACGCCAAAAGGCTTAACCCATTTTGTTGCTCAACATGTGATCCTTGCTACAGGTATGGAGTCCTTCAGTGAGCCAAATATTCCTGAGTTTATGAATAATATTCCAAATTCATTTTGGGAACATTCATATGCGGGTAGTGATTACCAACGATTTAAAGGATTAGATATTGGGGTTGTGGGTTATAGCGCAGGAGCCATGGACAGCACAGCAACAGCTTTAGAGCATGGCGCAAACTCCGTGGAAATTTTAATTCGTGCCAATGATATGCCACGTGTAAATCGAGGAAAAGTCGCGGGGAGTGCTGGATTTACCAATGCATATCACTATTTTACAGATGCTCAAAAATGGCATTATGCTGACTATGTTCTGAAAGCAAAAACTCCCTCGCCACAAGGTAGTACTTTACGCGTTTCCCGCCATGAAAATGCCTATTTTAATTTCAACACTCAAGTGAACCATGTGCAGTTGGATGGCAATAAACTGCATATTTCCACAACGAATGGAAATTTTATTCTCGACTATTTGATCTTAGCGACTGGTTATCGCATCAATTGGAATAAACACAGCGCATTCCAACGTTTAGCTCCATTTATTAAAACTTGGGGAGATGTATACACGCCGCCTGCTGATGAAGAAAATAGCGAACTCGCTGCTCACCCTTACCTCGGTGAACATTTTGAATTACAAGCAAAATCAGGTTATGCATTCCCTTATATCGACCACTTTTATTGCTTTAATTTAAGTGCGTCATTAAGTATGGGCCCCGTCATCGGCCTCATTCCAGGCACAAATACAGGCGCTGAACGTTTAGCCGACCATATCGCTGCAAAATTGTATCTTGCTCATCAGGAACAACATCTTGAACTTGTGAAAAATAGTTCTGAGTACGAATTACTTGGACATGAGTGGCAACCAGCATTACCACCTAAAAACCGTGTGCAACTTACTGAGAATGAGGGGTGAATATGATCACATTTCAAAATGTCCAAAAAGTGTATGAGAAAGATGGGCAATCTTTAGTTGCACTTCAAGATATTAATTTGCATATCAATAAAGGGGATATTTTTGGTTTTATTGGTTATAGCGGCGCGGGAAAAAGCTCACTAATCCGCTTAGTTAATCAACTGGAAAAACCCTCAAATGGTGCCGTTGTCATTGATCAGCAAAATATTGCGGAACATAGTCCAGCACAAATCCGAGCACATAAAAAAAGTATTGGCATGATCTTTCAACATTTTAATTTGCTGGAAACCAAGACTGTGGCTCAAAATATCGCTATGCCACTAAAGCTATTAGGTATTAATAGGCAAGAAATTGAGCGCCGAGTTGATAATATCCTTGAGTATGTGGAGCTAAGCGATAAAAAAAATCAGTATCCAAATCAGCTATCTGGAGGGCAGAAACAGCGTGTTGGTATCGCGCGGGCTTTGATCAATAACCCTCAGATTTTGCTGTGTGATGAAGCAACCTCTGCGTTAGATCCCCAAACTACAGGGGCAATTCTCTCGTTACTACAGAAAATTAATCGTGAACAAAACATCACCATTTTACTAGTGACCCATGAAATGGAAGTCATCGAGCAAATTTGTAATCGTGTTGCGGTTATGGAATCCGGAAAAATAGTAGAAGAAGGCACTGTACTAGATATTTTTGCTCAACCACAACATTCGACGACACAAAAATTCGTCCGAACCGTTTTAAATGAAGAGATCCCTGAACGCGTTCTTCATCAACTCGAACATCAAGAAGATGTTTATCGATTAGAGTTTTTAGGTAAATCAGCACAGGAGCCAGTTGTTAATGAGCTGATTATCAAAAATATTGTCAAAGTAAATATCCTTTTTGCCAATATGAAGGAAATTAACGGCGTAGTGCTGGGAAGTATGTTTGTCCAAATACTCGGCAATAAGCAACAAATTGATGAAGCGGTAGATTACTTGCGCCAACGGGGTGTTGCAGTGAATAAGGGAACTTTATGAGCCAATTTTTTGAAACCGCATTAACCAGTAAGCAATTCTTACTTGCCATGTCTGAAACATTTACCATGGTCAGTATTGCTCTTGTACTTGGCTCTATATTAGGTGTTTCATTAGGAATTTTATTAGTGATCACCAGACCAGATGGGATCTGGGAAAATAAAACGCTCTATCGCATTATTAACCCAATTATTAATATCTTCCGCTCCTTACCTTTTATTATTCTATTAGTGGCTATCATTCCGTTAACTCGATTTGTCGTTGGAACTTCAATTGGAACAACCGCAGCAATTGTTCCTTTGGTCATTTATATTGCGCCCTATACCGCTCGATTAGTAGAGAATTCACTACTCAGTGTACATTCTGGCATTATCGAAGCCGCTGATGCTATGGGTGCGACTAATTGGCAAATTGTTTGGCACTTTATTTTACCTGAAGCAAAATCGTCACTGATTTTGAGTTTAACTGCAGCAAGTATCACCCTGGTTGGCGCAACCGCCATGGCTGGTGCCGTAGGCGGAGGTGGTGTTGGCGACTTAGCGCTTAATTATGGTTATCAGCGTTTTGACAATGTTGCAATGGCGATTACTGTCGTTACGTTAGTGATCATTGTTCAAGGAATACAGTTTATTGGTGATTATCTGGCTAAAAAGGCTCGTTTTCACTAGCTGTAAATTTGTCGGCAGTAATTCTCTGCCGACTTTTATTAATACTTCCCTATCAGAATCTGACTTCTCCATCTCGAGTCTTTCATCAAACTTCATCTTACTCGTCAAAAATAAGGTAATTTCGACTAATTTCACAAAAAATCGTGCTATATCTGCAAATTAACTTTTTAAAAATACAATAAAATATCAATATATTTAAAGTGATTCATATATAATCATAATATTCTGTAGCAAAATGTTTATTTATGCATTTGAAGTTAAAATATCATCCAACTGCATATTTTTGTCACTTTAATAAAATCAAGAGCTACTTCGTACGCTTTGCGATGCATCGTCAGCGTTTTATCAACCACTTAACTGACAACTGATTATGCCGACTATTGAACAACTGATTTTACTTTCATCTATATTGATTTTACTGGGTATTTTTTCTAGTAAACTCTCTGCAAGATTAGGCTTACCCATGCTGGTTATGTTCCTATTTGTCGGCATGCTAGCGGGAGAAGATGGTCTTGGAAAAATAACCTTTGATAATGTTAACGTTTCTTATGCTGTCGGATCCCTTGCGCTCGCTATAATTTTATTTGATGGTGGTTTACAGACTTCCGTTAAATCCATCAAATTAGTTTGGAAACCTGCATTTACCCTCGCTACCTTTGGGGTTTTAGTGACGGCAGGGATCACAGGACTCGCAGCTGCATATATCCTTGGTATACCTCTTCTTGAAGGATTGTTGCTTGGAGCAATAGTCGGTTCAACTGATGCTGCCGCAGTATTTTCATTATTACGTAATGCAGGGATCTACCTTAATGAACGTTTACAAGCCACATTAGAGATAGAAAGTGCAACCAACGATCCAATGGCTATTTTTTTAACGGTTGGTCTATTGCAGCTACTTATGAATCCTCAAGCAACAGGAAGTGAACTTGCTTTACTGTTTGTCAGCCAGATGGGGGTTGGTGCAGCGGTGGGTATTAGTGTCGGCTGGATTTCGATTAAAATCATCAATAAAATTAAATTGTTAACCGCTGGGCTCTATCCTGTGCTTGTTGCTGCCTGTGGTTTATTTTCCTTCGGTGTTGCCAGTAATTTAGGCGGTAGCGGGTTCTTGTCTATATTTATTACCGGAGTGGTCATCGGGAATCATTCATTTGTATTTCAACGTAATACCTTTTTATTTCATGATGGACTCGCGTGGTTAAGCCAAATCATCATGTTCGTCATGTTAGGGCTATTGGTGAATCCAAGCTCATTAATCGAAGTATGGCAAGAGGGGTTAATGATTGCGTTAGTATTAACATTCATCGCACGCCCATTAGCCGTGATTCCTGTATTAAAAATATTTGGTTTTACTCGAAATGAAAACACCCTGATATCTTGGGTTGGCCTAAGAGGATCAGTCCCAATTATTCTGGCTATATTCCCATTTATTTATGGTCTACCTGGCGCAAACCTTATTTTTGATGTGGTATTCTTCGTCGTATTAATTTCAGCGACTCTACAAGGCTCTACATTACCTTATTTTGCACGACGATTAAATCTGATGCAGCCACCGCCGTTGATACCAGCGGCAACCTTAGATATCACAGCTGTTGATCAAATTGATGCCGATTTAGTGGAATATACACTTGGTGATGACTGTTCAGCGGTAGGTCGCCGTTTGTCAGAATTAGCCTTACCCGATCAAACTGTTATCGCCATGATAACCCGAGGAAAAAGCGTCCTTCCTCCTAGAGGCTCAACCATGCTATTAGCTAGAGACCACTTATTTGTTGTTCTAAAACCTCAAAATAGAGCATTTCTAGAGCGTTTATTCTCTGGAAAAACAGCTTTAGCATTAGAACCTATTGAGTTGCCAGAAACAGGATTAAGCTTAAAAGGAACGACTCGAGTCAATGAAATATTCGAATCTTATGGTATCCAACTGGAAGTGGATTCCAACAAAACATTGGATCACTTTATTCACGTAAATACGGATAACCAGCCAGTACAAGGAAATATTATTAGATTGGATAATATACAGATAAAGATTGAGGAAATGATTGGCCCGCGAATTGTTACGGTGATATTGGAACCAGTAAAATTAGAGCTAAGCTAGCCTATTGAGAAAAATTTCAATTCTGTAAGAATTCACATTTCGTTTTTAGGAATTCGATTATATATAAAAATAAAAGCCCCTAAGGGCTTTTATTTTTAGTAAGTGTATTAGAAAAGAAAGTATATATATTCAAATACTCACGCTTAATTAATTAAATTCCATATTTTCGTTCTAAATTGAATCAATCTAATTACGAATTTCCATTTTCGTTTCATAATGAAACGTGGGTAGATAGGAAAATACTATACTAGAGAATAAATCGAGTCATTAAACCCTTTAGATTCTTTTCCTTCAGTGGCATTCATATCATCCTGAAGCACTTCGCCAAAGAATTCTCCCATATTCACGCCTAATACTTTTAATACACGAACTAAGCAATCAATATCGATACGGTTCACACCGCGTTCATAACGAAATAATTGCTGCTCGCTGATGTCAATCTCTTTAGCTAATTGAAACACAGTATAGCCTTGAGCTTTTCTTAACGATTTAATTTTTTGTCCAACTGCACAAGCGACAGGATATTTTGTATTCATAAACATTCTCGCTTCAATATATTAATTGAATAAAAATCAGCAGATATTTTTCCGCAGTTTTTTATTGTTATTTTATATAACTATAATAACTATAGCTCATTGATATAAACATGGTGATACATCCTACATCACTAAGCAAATAATATACTAGCCATCTAATTAGTTTCAACTAGTCCAAAAATGACATTGCAACTATGTAACAAAATATTACTTCCTATACAAATAAGATGATAAGGATAATTATCCTAATACTTTCATATGGTTATATTATTTAACGGACAGTGAATACCACCTAGTTAATTTAGGTGCAACGCACCTCAACAATATTATTCACTAAAAAAACACCACCTTCCCGCCAATTAATCCAAAAATAAAAGAAATAAACAGAATAATTTAACACTGTAACAAAGTTAATGGTTTCAGAATAACGATGATGTATTTTTAAGCTATAAGATACATCAAATACCAATATTCTGTAAAAGAAAGTAAAAAAATATACATTTTACATATATAACTATTTTGCAACACCGAGCATCAACAACATACATCTATGGACAGCATGTTACAATTAAATTAAATCACTATATTTTTAAAGTAGCCAGCGAATTTAATGCATCACCTTATTCAACATAACAAAACATTAACGTTAAGGAAGTTCAATGTTCACTTTACTTGATGAATATCACAAAAATATATACTTTAATGATTATCGATAATCTTATTTAAATATTATTTCACCGAGCACAAGTGGAATTTATTGTTTTTTTTGACTATCGAAACAGGAATAACCAGGATTTTCTTTCAATCTACCACTAGAATGATATCATTTTATTAACTAAATGATGTGAATTTCCATTAGAAATTCACAAAAATTTATTAGATTCTGCAACCGAACCTAATGCATAATAATCCTTATGCGAGTATTTCCAGTCCGAAAAAAAGATCTATTTAATCACTTAGATAGTTACTATTAACCCATTATATATACATAAAGTACTTTATTCATGTTACATAATAAACTCAGCACTATACAGTTCGTTGGGATAGGTAAATTTACTTATTTAATTTAAATTCATTATTTTAATTGAATATAGCCCCTCAACATAAAACTCACCGTGTATTGGAAAGCTTAAATAACCTACCATTAACTAGATTGAATCCCACTCGAACAGAGTAAACCCCTAAATTTATATTCTTAATATATTTATTGATATAACGCTTAATAACACTGCAATGTGAATACCCTTTTCGGGGTATATATAAATAATCACATAACAGGCATAAAACGCTTAACATAGTGATTAGTCTGGATATATAGAAAATATTTGATAGATAGTGGGTCGTGCAGGATTTGAGCTCTTCGAGCTGACACTTCGTGTCGAACCTGCAACCATTTTGTCGAGGTATGGTTCAATTATTGAAGCTTTACTTGAGATGGTGGGTCGTGCAGGATTACTCGGGCTTTGCCCTCGCCCTTCGGGTCGTTGCGGCAAGCGCAACGCTGTCTCGCTTCGCTCGGCTCGAACCTGAGCGCAGCTTCTCACCTACACTCAACGTACAATGTGTAAATAGTAGAGTTGTTTATTCTTGGGGAGTTTCTTTGAGATGGTGGGTCGTGCAGGATTTAAGTCCTTCGGACTTACACTTCGTGTCGAACCTGCAACCATCTTGTCGAGGTATGGTTCAATTATTGAAGCTTTACTTGAGATGGTGGGTCGTGCAGGATTCGAACCTGCGACCAATTGATTAAAAGTCAACTGCTCTACCAACTGAGCTAACGACCCATCTATTTTTGATTTTTTGTACTAATATAATGTCGAGAACGTACAGGATTCTTCGACCTTCGGTCTCACCCTTCGGGTTGAACCTGCAACCATCTTATTAACAGTTAACGATCCTACCAACTGAGTTAACGACCCATCTGTATGGCTTGAATTATTTACTACTTTAGATGGTGGGTCGTGCAGGATTCGAACCTGCGACCAATTGATTAAAAGTCAACTGCTCTACCAACTGAGCTAACGACCCATCTGAAAGTTTTTTAATGCGAATAACTAATGAAGTGGTGGGCGATAGCGGGCTCGAACCACTGACCCCCTCCTTGTAAGGGAGGTGCTCTACCAACTGAGCTAATCGCCCACTTCATGATAACCACATTGTAATAAATAATTGGTGGGCGATAGCGGGCTCGAACCACTGACCCCCTCCTTGTAAGGGAGGTGCTCTACCAACTGAGCTAATCGCCCAATTATTTATTTTCATCGTCAACGGTGGTGGGCGATAGCGGGCTCGAACCACTGACCCCCTCCTTGTAAGGGAGGTGCTCTACCAACTGAGCTAATCGCCCCGTCGTCGATGGAGTGGCATTATAGGGATACTGAGTTCTGAGTCAACGGTTTTTGAAGAGATTTTTTCTGTTCGTTGCAAAAATAATCAAGATGTTTTAAATATCACCAGGAAAGCCCCCTTTTTAATCAGACAGCTACAATCTTTTTCCAAAAAAGTCCTTTAAGAAAGTGAAAATGATTTGTCTCCTGAAAAATTTCTGCCCATTTTCCATAATTTGCTGATTTTCTTTATCTGTATAGAGATAAGCTGATTGAGGATTCGTTGCAGGATGATAGAATAGGGATACATTTTATCAATGCTTAGCAACTTCTGGATGTAAGGTTGGCGCAAAAAGTGGTCTTTTTAGATCCGCGTATCTCCTTTTATACCAATCACTATCTATTATATAGCAATGTGATTTTGCAAATATCCGATGAATATAAGCGTATAAGAAACCATGTTTCGTAATTAAGGCAATCTCGATGAGTAAAATCAAAACCCGTTTTGCACCAAGTCCAACAGGCTACCTGCACGTTGGTGGTGCTCGTACCGCTCTCTACTCCTGGTTATTCAGCCGTCACAATCAAGGTGAATTTGTCCTGCGTATCGAAGATACCGACTTAGAACGTTCAACTCAGGAAGCTATCGATGCCATTATGGACGGGATGAACTGGTTGAATTTAAATTGGGATGAGGGTCCTTACTACCAAACTAAACGTTTTGACCGTTATAACGCGGTTATTGACGACATGCTAACTGCAGGTACTGCTTATCGTTGCTACTGCTCGAAAGAGCGTTTAGAAGCATTACGCGAAGACCAAATGGCAAAAGGCGAAAAACCTCGCTACGATGGTTGTTGCCGTGACCATGCGCACAGCCACACTCCAGATGAGCCACACGTTGTACGCTTCCGTAACCCACAAGACGGCTCTGTGATTTTCAATGACACTATTCGTGGGCCTATTGAATTTAGTAACCAAGAGCTAGACGATTTGATTATTCGTCGTACCGATGGTTCTCCAACTTATAATTTCTGTGTAGTTATTGATGACTGGGATATGGAGATCACGCACGTTATCCGTGGTGAAGATCATATCAACAACACCCCTCGTCAAATTAACATTCTAAAAGCATTAGGGGCACCAGTGCCTGAGTATGCTCACGTTTCGATGATCTTAGGCGATGACGGTAAGAAATTGTCTAAACGCCATGGCGCTGTTAGTGTCATGCAATATCGTGATGATGGCTATTTACCTCAAGCATTACTTAACTATTTAGTCCGTTTAGGTTGGTCACATGGGGATCAAGAAATTTTCTCTATTGAAGAAATGAAAGAATATTTCTCTCTTGATGCTATCAGTAAATCAGCCAGTGCGTTCAATACTGAAAAGTTGCAGTGGCTGAACCATCACTACATCAATACCATGCCAGCTGAAGAAGTCGCAACATACCTTGCATGGCACATTGAACAGCAAAATATCGACACCAGCAATGGCCCGCAATTAGTCGAACTGATTAAATTACTGGGTGAACGTTGCAAAACATTAAAAGAGATGGCAGAGTCTTGTCATTACTTCTACCAAGATTTTGACGCTTTTGATGCCGATGCCGCGAAAAAACATCTACGTCCCGTTGCTCGTCAGCCATTAGAAGTTGTTAAAGATAAGCTGATCGCGATTTCTGATTGGACAGCAGAAAATGTTCATCAAGCAATTGAAGCCACCGCTGCTGAACTAGAAGTCGGTATGGGCAAGGTTGGTATGCCACTTCGTGTCGCTGTAACAGGTGCTGGTCAATCTCCAGGACTGGACGTGACTGTCCATGCTATTGGTCAAGCTCGTTCGGTTGCTCGCATTGATAAAGCACTGGCTTATATCGCAGAGCGAGAAGCTTTCGCACAATAAGTTATCTTACAGCCTCTGTCACTCAGAGGCTGTTTCTTTGTTTCGTTCCCTCCAAGTGGGAATTGATTGCAAAATGCTCTATATTTCAGCAATTAAACCCAAAACTCATATTAATATATTGACACTCAAACCTAGCTTGAATATGATGCCACCCGTCCAAAAGATTTTGTTTGGGGCTATAGCTCAGCTGGGAGAGCGCTTGCATGGCATGCAAGAGGTCAGCGGTTCGATCCCGCTTAGCTCCACCATCTAAAAATCCAGTTTAGGTGGCAAATACCCAACAAGGTATAACAAAATATTCGATTGGGGCTATAGCTCAGCTGGGAGAGCGCTTGCATGGCATGCAAGAGGTCAGCGGTTCGATCCCGCTTAGCTCCACCAAACTTTCCATCGAATCTTTTTTGTTTATGATCATCAGATCCTCCCCTGTAGTTACCCCCCAATCTGTATATAACTCATTAAATTAACAGTTATTTTATCGCCAGCTTCTATCTACAATTAATGACCTCATATATAATCATCTAATAATTTCATTTAAATAAAATTATTAGATGCACATTGGTGTATCTGTTACTTTCCATTTCAACTGGGTGAGTTATGCCACAACTAGATGCCGATATCATTGTGATAGGAGCAGGTATTTCAGGTTTATCCGCAACAAATCAATTACAGTCCCAAGGTAAGAAAGTCATTATTTTAGAAGCTAGAGACCGTCTAGGAGGGCGAATTCATACCCATGAAATTGCCGGACAGTTCTATGACTTGGGTGCGTCGTGGATCCACGGAATTAATGGCAATCCCATTAGTGCAATTGCTCAGCAACATCAAATCCAAACAGTTGTATTCAATTATCAAGATGCTATTTTCTATAAGAAGAATGGTTTAATCCTTTGTGAAAAGGAAAAGGCAGCTTTTGAAGCAGGTCTTGATTATTTGATGAATCAATTTGAAACTATTTCCTCTCCATGCAAATTTAACAGTGCTGCAGATGCATTAAATAGCTGGTTACAGAGTCTAGAATTCCATCAGTTACTAACCAAACAGCATCATGCTGATCAACCTCTTTTTGAGCAGTTACGGGATGGCTTACATGAATTTTTTGAAGCTATCGCCGAAGACCCTTGTGCTTGTACGCTAGAAACGCTATCACCTCACTTTCTTCAGCTGGAAGGCTTTTGTGACGGCGATGAGGTCATTTTCCCTCACGGATATCATCAAATAATAAAAACATTATCAAACAAGTTGGATATACGTACGAATCACCCCGTTCACCATATCGATTATCAATATGACTATGTGGTAGTGACGACCGTTTCTGGACAAAAGCTGACTGCGAGTCAAGTTCTGATAACGGTTCCATTAGGGGTTCTTAAAAAGAATGTAATCCAGTTTTTACCGCCATTACCCACTGTAAAGCAAGAAGCAATATCTCAACTAGGATTTGGCATTTTCAATAAATTATTCGTGACTTTTGAACACGCCTTCTGGCGTGAAGAGACGTTAAGTAACGTCAATAGTATGTATATCCATGAATCAGACTATTGGCTTAATTTTATGGATGTAAGCGCTATCTACCAAAAACCGACGCTACTGTTTTTATTTGGTGGGCTTTCAGCAAAATGGCTCGAAGAATGTGATGAGCAGACAGCTTGGAAAGAGTTATATGATTCCTTAACTAAAGTTTTTGATCATGTTCCGAAGCCAATTCAGCTATTAAAAACCGACTGGGAAAAAGATATTTATTCCTATGGCTCATTTAGCTACCCAGCCAATAACTATTCAACAAACCAAATTGAGCGATTAAAACAACCTATTAATGAAAAATTATTCTTCGCTGGGGAACATTTAGCACTATTAGGAGCAGGAACTGTTCATGGTGCATATCAATCAGGTATCGAGGCAGCAAGACAGCTACTAGGCGCTTCCTAGTTCCGAGTTGAACCTCTATGGCTTATTTACGCTTTAGGGGTTTAACAATGCTATCCAGCCCTTCGATTTTCAGCCCTAACGTCATTTCCATCAATTGTCCTAAACGACCTTGTGGAAACTCGCCTTTTTTGTAAAACCACAATAGATACTCTTCAGGTAAATCGATTAGGACACAGCCTTTATATTTTCCAAACGGCATATAGGTGTTAGCAATATCTAATAAATCTTGTTTTTCCATATGAAGTTTTCACTTTGTCAGTATCAAAAAAAACGGCATTCGATGAATGCCGTTTATCACTGTAACACTTTTTAGAAAATTACAGAATTAATCCTACCACCGCAGCTGACAGGAAGCTGACTAATGTTGAGCCGAACAATAATTTCAGACCAAAACGCGCTACGGTATTACCTTGTTTCTCATCTAATCCTTTGATCGCACCAGCAATGATACCAATAGATGAGAAGTTCGCGAATGAAACTAAGAATACTGACAGAATACCGACAGAACGGTCAGATAATCCGGCTGCAACTGCTTTTAATCCATCCATTGCAACAAACTCGTTGGTAACCATCTTCACGGCCATGATACCACCGACTTGCAGTGCTTCATTAGCAGGAATACCCAGCATCCAAGCAAATGGATAGAATACGTAGCCCAGCATGGTTTGGAAGCTAATACCAAAGATAGCGGAACAGATACCGTTGATCATGGCAATCAGAGCGATAAACCCAATCAACATTGCCGATACGATGATCGCAACTTTAAACCCAGCAAGGATATACTCACCCAGCATTTCAAAGAAGCTTTGACCTTCATGCAAACTGCGCATTTGAATGTCTTCTTCACCTTCTGGAGAATAAGGGTTGATTAACGATAACACGACGAATGTACCAAACATGTTCAGAACTAATGCTGCAACCACATATTTTGGATCCAGCATGGTCATGTACGCACCAACAATTGACATTGAAACCGTCGACATCGCGGTGGCTGCCATGGTGTACATTCTTCTTTCAGACATTTTGCTTAACTGGTCTTTATAAGCAATAAAGTTTTCTGACTGACCCAATAACAAAGAACTGACTGCGTTAAATGATTCTAATTTACCCATGCCATTCACTTTCGATAGCACTGTACCGATGATACGAATTACAAAAGGTAAAATTTTAACGTGCTGTAAAATACCGATGAGTGCTGAAATGAAGATAATTGGGCAAAGGACTTGAAGGAAGAAGAACGCTAAATTACCTTCGATCATCCCACCGAAAATAAATTTAGTCCCTTCTGCGGCATAGCCTAATAAGTGAGTAAATACCCCAGCAATTCCTAGAACAAAAGATTCACCGATATTTGATTTTAAGAACAAATAAGCCAATGCGATTTGGATGACAAGAAGCTGAATAACATAACGAGGACGGATCCCCTTACGGTTACTACTCGCCAAAATCGCAAGAGCAGCGATAACAACAATGGATAAGATAAAGTGCAGGATCGAGGTCATTTACGACTCCAACAAAGTTAAAAATCAGTCTATGTGCATATTCTATGTAATAGACAACATTTAAACGAGACTGGAGTCACATTAATATGAAAACTGAGAGCATCTATTTTCTAAAAACGAAGCCTAGGTCACGTTTAACAAGTAATGAACTAACCGCCCCTAAAATTGTAAATGCCATTATCACAATTATTGATAATGGCACGGCGAATTAAATATAGGTCACGATCAGATATTCAGCAAACGAACTAACTCATCTTCATCAATAACTTTTACACCCAGTTCAATCGCTTTAGCCAGCTTTGAACCAGCAGCTTCCCCAGCAATCACCATATCGGTCTTCTTCGACACACTACCTGCTACTTTTGCGCCTAAAGCCACCAATTGATCCTTCGCTTCGTCACGAGTGAGCCGGCTCATTGAGCCCGTTAACACCACCGTTTTTCCTGCAAATGGGCTATCGATTTCATCACTATTCACCACTTTTACTTCAGGCCAGTGGATATTGGCGATGGTCAGCAAGTCATGAATAACTTGGCGGTTATGCTCTTCATGGAAAAAATTCACCACATGTTTAGCCACAACTTCGCCAATATCTTGTACCGCTTTGAGAGATTCTTCATCTGCGGCCATCACCGCATCTAAAGAAGCATAATGAGAGGCTAAGTTGGCTGCTGTAGCCTCCCCTACTTCACGGATCCCCAACGCATAGATAAAGCGCGCTAACGTGGTTTGTTTCGATTTTTCCAACGCATCAATCAGTTTCTGTGCAGATTTTGGCCCCATTCTTTCCAGACCGGTTAATTTCCCTGCCGATAACTGATACAACTGAGCCGCATTCTTCACGTATTCGGCATCTACCAGTTGTTCAATAATTTTATCTCCCATACCATCGACATCCATTGCACGACGGGAAACAAAATGCTTTAACGACTCTTTCAATTGGGCACCACAGGTTAAACCACCGGTACAACGAGCAACGGCTTCTCCCTCTACTCGTTCAATATCAGAATGACAAACTGGGCACTGAGTTGGGAAAGTAATTTCACGGCTATCCGCAGGGCGTTTATCCATCACCACACTCACAATTTGTGGAATAACATCCCCCGCACGGCGGATCACCACCGTATCACCAATACGTACCCCAAGGCGTTCTATTTCGTCCGCATTATGCAAAGTCGCATTACTGACGACCACTCCTGCAACTTGGACAGGCTCTAAACGAGCCACAGGGGTAATTGCACCTGTACGTCCAACTTGAAACTCAACATCTTTTAATAAAGTTAACTGCTCTTGCGCTGGGAATTTAAACGCAGTTGCCCAACGAGGTGCTCTGGAAACAAAGCCTAATTTTTCTTGCGTCGCAATATCATTGACTTTAATCACCACACCGTCGATATCGAAACCTAAAGTTGGGCGAATTTTTTCAACATGGTGATAGAAGTCGAGAACTTGTTGGCAACCGACTCGTAATTGAACATGTTCGCTTACAGGTAACCCCCACGCTTTAAACTGCATTAGGCGTTCATAATGCGTATCTGGTAGGGTATTTCCCTCTACCAGACCCACACCATAGCAGTAAAAGGTTAAAGGTCGCTTTGCCGTGATGCGAGGGTCTAACTGACGCAATGAACCTGCTGCTGCATTACGTGGGTTAGCAAATATTTTTCCATCCGTTCTGCGAGCCTCTTCATTCATGGCTTCAAAACCTTTTTGTGGCATGAAAACTTCACCACGAATTTCGACGCGTGCAGGAATATTATCTCCACGTAAACGCAATGGAATCGCCTTAATGGTTCTGACGTTTACCGTAATATTCTCACCAACTGAGCCATCACCACGGGTCGCTGCTTGGACTAACTCGCCATTTTCATACAATAAACTGACAGCCAAACCATCCAGTTTCAATTCACAGCAAAATGTTAATTCTGTGTGATTATTGAGCCTATCTTTTACACGTTTATCAAATGCCAGATAGCTCTCTTCATCAAAAACGTTATCTAAAGATAGCATAGGGACTTCATGGCGCACGGTGCCAAAAGCGGTTAATGGCGCGGCGCCAACCCGTTGTGTCGGAGAGTCTGTCGTAATTAATTCAGGGTTTTCTGCTTCTAGACCTTTTAGCTCTTGCATCAGCTTGTCATATTCCACATCGGGAATTTCAGGCGCATCGAGCACATGATATAAATATTCGTGATGGCGCAGTTGCTGTTTTAAAGAGTCAATTTTTTGTTTTAGCGCATCTTGGGGCTGTTTCGTCGTCATGTTTCACCAGAGTAGATATAAAAAACCCCCAGTTACGGGGGTTTTAATTAACTTAATGTATTTCGAATTCTTGCATGATACACCTCTATTTTTTGAGGTGTCAGTATTTTACGTTCATCATCCAACACAACCCCTCCGGCATCGGAGGCAATCCGTTGTGCAGCCTGTAGCATCAATTTAAAGTTTTGACTGGCTTCACCGTAAGATGGCACCATCATAAAGATAGAGACCCCCGGTGTGGTAAATTCTGACATCGTATCCGGATCAAACGACCCCGGCTTAACCATATTGGCCAGACTAAAGAGCACTGGACCTGTACCTGATGGATTCACATGGCGATGGAAAATATTCATTTCACCAAATTGGAATCCTGCTTGGAGAATACTTTGCAGTAACGCATCGCCCTCCAGCACATGCCCTTGATGAGCTGCAACATGGAGAACCAGAACAGTTTCTTTACCATTTGATGCAGATGCTTGTTCTGTGGACTGAGAATGCTGTTCAATATGCTCATGATGAACTGGCTGAGCCGCTTCATGGGTATCAACCCCCATCATAGGCTCTTTGTAAATTCTCACCGGTTCAGACACATGCTCCACATCATCGACGACTTCATCAGCCATACTGATCGTGAGCTGTTCTGGAGCGTGGCGAGTTTCAGCATGAGGTGCAAATACCGGTTCTGATGCAGCCGGTTTTTCATGCCGCCCTGAATTATGATGAGCATCATCCATCGCCAAATTAAATTCTGGCTCAGCATCATGTTTAACCACAGTCTGTGACTGCACAGCAGGTTCAACACGAGGCTCATCTTTCACCATATAGATAGGTTCAGGCTCAACAACGGCTTTTTGTGCGGGTTGATTTTCTGTAAACAAGGCTGAATCATCATACGCCGATGAATTTTCCTGTGTTTCATTTTTTCTACGTTTTACAGGTCGATCGCGAAATAACTTAGAGCGCTCTTTACGGCTGGTCCATAAACCATGCAGTAATAAAGCGACAATGGCTATCGCACCTACGACCACTAATATTAGACGCAAATCCTGCATCGCTGCTATCTCTAGTTGATGAATAATGATGCCATCACGGCGGGAACTACCTTAAGATTATTTCTCAATTGCTCTAAGTGCAACCCTCAGAACGATTTTCTTACAAGAAAGAGAATAATCTGCCTTTATTTGCTGCTTTTTTATACAAAATTATCACTAGTCAGTGTAAATTCATATCTATATGATACATCTTCACCCGCAAAGGAGATAATAAGAAGTATGACCCAATCGACATTTTCGCCACAAAAAAATCATTCTGGTTTTTATTATTTTACACAAGGATGGCGATTAATCACACGTCCAGGCATTAAACGCTTTGTTATTTTACCTCTTTTGGCAAATATTCTGTTGCTAGGAGGCGCTTTTTGGTGGCTTTACAGCAAGCTAGGTGACTGGATTAATCAGGTAATGAGTTATATTCCAAGTTGGTTACAATGGCTTGATTATCTTATTTGGCCAATGGCTGTCATTTCTATCTTATTGGTTTTCAGTTATTTTTTCAGTACCGTCGCAAATATTATCGCTGCACCGTTCAATGGCTGGCTTTCTGAACATTTAGAAGCGGAACTCACCGGAAAACCGGCACCAGATACGGGTATTGCAGAATTAATGAAAGATATTCCTCGTATGGTAAAACGCGAGCTAGTCCGTATTGCCTACTACCTACCACGTGCGCTTATTTTACTGGTTTTATTCTTTATTCCGGGTATCGGTCAAACTATTGCCCCAATTTTATGGTTTTTATTCGGGGCATGGATGATGTCCATTCAATATTGTGATTATCCTTTTGATAACCATCGTGTTGGATTTGCTGAGATGAAACAAGCTCTAGCTAAAGACCGCATGAATAACATTCAGTTTGGTGGCGTGGTTAGCCTTTTAATGATGATCCCATTTATTAACTTAGTTCTTATGCCCGTTGCAGTCTGTGGCGCGACCCTTATGTGGGTTGATCGCTATCGTGCTCGCTACGCACGTTACTAATCTATTTTTGAGATATGCAGGCAATTTCCCTGCATATCTTTCTATCTTATTTCGCCTTTCGAATAAAACACCCATCAAGTTATAAGTGCCTATAAATTAATAACCATTAGTTATATCCTATAGGGAAATCATATTTGCATTAATTCCATGTTCACGTATGTTCAATTCATGTTCAATTTCGATGAACCCCTAATTTCTCGACAAAACGTTTATTTTAAGGATGTCCCATGAGCAAAATTTATGAAGATAACTCGTTGACCATTGGTAATACACCTTTAGTGCGTTTAAAGCATTTCGGCAACGGTAATATTTTGGCTAAAGTGGAATCTCGTAACCCAAGTTTTAGTGTAAAGTGCCGAGTAGGTGCCAGCATGATTTGGGATGCAGAGAAAAAAGGCATCCTAACTAAAGATAAAGAGCTTGTTGAACCGACTAGCGGGAACACAGGAATTGCACTGGCTTATGTTGCTGCAGCTCGCGGCTATAAACTGACACTCACCATGCCAGAGACCATGAGTGTTGAACGTCGTAAATTACTGAAAGCTTTAGGCGCAAATTTAGTACTAACCGAAGGTGCTAAAGGAATGAAAGGTGCGATTGCTAAAGCTGAAGAGATTATCAGCAGCAACCCAGATAAATACTTACTATTACAACAATTTAATAATCCAGCTAACCCAGAAATCCATGAAAAAACAACCGGCCCAGAAATCTGGCAAGATACTGACGGTAAAGTCGACGTGGTTGTGTCGGGTGTTGGTACTGGTGGCACAATTACCGGTATTGCGCGCTATTTGAAAAATACCCAAGGAAAAAAAGACGTTGTAATGGTCGCTGTAGAGCCAATCACGTCTCCAGTCATTAGCCAAGCGCTTGCTGGCGATGAAATCAAACCTGGTCCACATAAAATTCAAGGTATCGGTGCTGGGTTTATCCCTGGTAATTTAGATCTTTCTTTAGTGGATAAAGTGGTACAAATTAGCGATGACGAAGCCATTCAAACGGCTCGCGAACTCATGGAGAAAGAAGGTATTTTAGCCGGAATATCTTCAGGTGCAGCGATTGCAGCAGCCGCTAAACTGGCAGCCCAACCAGAGTACCAAGGGAAAAATATTGTCGTGATTTTACCCTCATCAGGTGAACGTTATCTATCAACCGCCCTATTTGCTGATATTAATGCCGAATAATTTTTCACACGTTAATATTTCGTTAAAAAAGCACCTGTTGGGTGCTTTTTTTGTGGGAGAGATCATAATTTAGCACGGATTGAGATGATTTCTTACTCAGTGTTTAGTATTAAACATACTAATTATTTCACACCTCGAAATTAATCATTTTTTAGTCAGCTCTAATTTTGGCTTATCAAATGAGTGATGTGAAAATTAAACCAGGTAAACTGTAAAAGGGTTGATACTGCACAAAGTTGGAAACCTTTTTATTAGTTAATAATCTAATTATACGCATGCTCAGCATATTTCATCTACAATACGCTGGGTAATGATAAAAACTAAAGTTATTGAGGAAATACTATGTTCCAGCAAGAAGTCACCATTACAGCACCAAACGGTTTACACACTCGCCCTGCTGCTCAATTCGTGAAAGAAGCAAAAGCATTCACATCTGACATTACTTTGAGTTCTGGCGGCAAATCAGCAAGTGCAAAAAGCTTGTTCAAATTACAAACTTTAGGTTTAACCCAAGGCACTGTAGTGACAATTTCCGCTGAAGGTGAAGACGAGCAACAAGCAGTTGAATTTTTAGTTAAACTGATGGGCGAATTAGAATAATTTCCCCCTCAAGAGATCGATTTTAACGAAATGATTCTCTGTCCCTGAATATTTTATTCAGGGACACCTGCTTAATCACGTATATCTACTGTTGTCTCTGCAACATCAAAACTCCTACCAGTAGTAAGGTAATATTATGATTTCAGGAATTTTAGTATCCCCAGGTTTTGCTTTTGGTCAGGCTCTCATCCTCAAAGAAGATCCTATCGTCGTTAGCACTCGCAAAATTAGCGATGAACAAATCGATAAAGAGATCCAAAACTTCATTGATGGACGTAACAAATCAGCCGAACAGCTCTGCCTCATCAAAGAGAAAGCAGAAAAAAATCTTGGTGCGGAAAAAGCTGAGATTTTTGAAGGCCATATTATGTTGCTGGAAGATGAAGAACTTGAGCAAGAAATTATCACCTTAATCAAAGGTGACAAAAAAACGGCTGATGCCGCAGTTTACTCTGTCATCGAAGATCAAGCTCAAGCCCTTGAAGCTTTAGATGACGAATATTTAAAAGAACGTGCTGCTGACGTACGTGATATTGGTAAGCGCTTGCTAAGAAATATCCTCAACATGCCAATTGTTGATTTAAGCGCTATCACTGAAGAAGTTATCCTCGTGGCACCTGATTTAACACCATCAGAGACAGCCCAGCTGAATCTCGATAAAGTTTTAGGCTTTATCACCGACTTAGGTGGACGGACGTCTCACACATCCATCATGGCTCGTTCATTAGAGATCCCAGCTATCGTCGGAACCTCCGACGCAACAAGCAAAGTAAAAAATGGCGATTTTATCGTGCTTGACGGTGTTAATAACGTCATTTATCTGAATCCATCAGAAAGCGAAATCGACAAGCTCAAAGCCTCTAATGCTGAATATTTGAAAGAAAAAGAAGAGCTGGCGAAACTGAAAGATTTGCCCGCAATTACTCTCGATGGTCATCAAGTTGAGGTCTGTGCCAATATCGGTACTGTGCGTGATGTCGCCGGCGCTGAGCGCAACGGTGCGGAAGGTGTTGGTTTATACCGTACTGAATTTTTATTCATGGACCGAGACGCTTTACCTAGCGAGGAAGAACAGTTCCAAGCATATAAAGCGGTTGCAGAAGCGATGGGCAGCCAAGCAGTGATTGTCCGCACCATGGATATCGGTGGAGATAAAGACTTACCTTATATGAATTTACCAAAAGAGGAAAACCCATTCCTTGGCTGGCGTGCAATTCGTATTTGTCTTGATCGCAAAGAAATTCTACACTCTCAATTAAGAGCTATTTTAAGGGCATCTAAATTTGGTAAACTGCGCATTATGTTCCCGATGGTGATTTCCGTTGAGGAAGTTAGGGAATTGAAAGCAGAACTTGAGATGCTTAAAGAGCAGCTACGAGAAGAAGGTAAAGCCTTTGATGAATCGATTGAAGTCGGTATTATGGTGGAAACGCCAGCGGCTGCAGTTATCGCCCATCATTTGGCAAAAGAAGTTGATTTCTTTAGTATTGGGACGAATGATCTCACTCAATACACTTTAGCGGTTGACCGTGGTAATGAGCTGATTTCTCACCTTTATAATCCAATGTCTCCAGCCGTCTTAAACTTGATTAAGCAAGTTATTGATGCTTCTCATGCTGAGGGGAAATGGACGGGAATGTGTGGCGAATTAGCAGGTGATGAACGTGCGACCTTATTGCTGTTAGGCATGGGGCTGGACGAATTTAGCATGAGCGCAATCTCAATTCCTCGCATCAAGAAACTCATTCGTAATGCGAATTTTTCTGATGCTAAGGCTCTCGCCGAGCAAGCACTTGCTCAACCGACTGCCGAAGAATTGATTAAACTTGTAGATACCTTTATCCAAGAAAAAACGTTATGCTAGCAGCAGCACATTAGTTCGGTCCCATATAAAACGATTAGGAGAAGGTCCATGGGTCTGTTTGACAAACTCAAATCACTAGTTTCGGAAGACAAAAGTAGCAGTGGCAGTATTGAAATTATCGCCCCTCTATCAGGTGAAATCGTCAATATTGAAGATGTTCCAGACGTTGTGTTTGCTGAGAAAATTGTTGGTGATGGTATTGCTATCAAGCCTACCGGAAACAAAATTGTCTCTCCAGTTGATGGTACTATTGGTAAGATTTTTGAAACTAACCATGCGTTCTCCATTGAATCAGATGATGGCATAGAACTATTTGTTCACTTTGGTATTGATACCGTTGAACTTAAAGGTGAAGGTTTTAAACGTATTGCTGAAGAAGGCCAAACGGTGAAGAAAGGGGATTTAGTCATTGAGTTTGACTTAGCTCTTTTAGAAGAAAAAGCCAAATCAACCTTAACACCGGTTGTGATTTCAAACATGGATGAGATTAAAGAACTGAATAAGTTAAGCGGTTCTGTGACAGTCGGTGAAACTGTCATTATGCGCATTAAAAAATAGTCGCAATTAATCGAGCCTAATAAAAAACCACCAGCAGCGCCAGCGTTATTGGCTCACTTCTGGTGGTTTTACTGTATCTATTGATATTATCTGTCAAAAACACCCGTTGATAGATAGCGGTCACCTCTATCACAGATAATAGCCACAATCACCGCTCCGGGATTCTGTTTTGCAACCCGTAAAGCCCCTGCAACCGCCCCACCAGAACTCACTCCACAAAAGATACCTTCATACTTAGCTAACGCTCTCATCGTCTCTTCTGCGTCTTTCTGGTTGATATCTAACACGCTATCAACAAGCTTACTATCAAAAATCCCCGGTAAATATCCCGGAGACCAACGACGAATGCCCGGAATTTGGCTTTTCTCTTCTGGCTGTAATCCAATAATCTGAACATCACTTGATTGAGATTTTAAGTAGCGGCTAACGCCAGTTATAGTACCGGTCGTTCCCATACTGGAAACAAAATGGGTGATACGCCCTTCTGTTTGTTGCCAAATTTCAGGCCCTGTTGTTTTAAAATGCGCTAATGGATTATCAGAATTATTAAACTGGTCGAGAACTTTTCCTTCGCCCTGATTGGCCATTTCTTGGGCTAAATCACGCGCCCCTTCCATTCCAACCGTTGTACTAACTAAAATCAGTTCTGCACCATAGGCTTGCATCGAAGCTTTGCGTTCTTGGCTCATATTATCGGGCATCAACAACTTTAATTTGTACCCTTTAACTGCGGCAATCATCGCCAGTGCAATGCCTGTATTACCGCTAGTTGCTTCTATCAGGGTATCTCCGGGTTTAATTTCCCCACGCTTTTCAGCCTCATTGATCATGGAAAATGCAGCGCGATCCTTCACTGAACCAGCTGGATTATTGCCCTCTAGTTTTACCCATACTTCTGCATCTATCCCTTCCACCAGACGTTGTAAACGTACTAACGGTGTATGACCAATAAACTGTTCCAAAGTCGACACTGAGTTTTCCTTATAATAATTTTTATTCATCGATCCCGCAGGTAAGATCAATCGCAATATTTTAATCTACGCGCTTTTAGCTAAAGTGGGAAAAAATAATTGCTCGTTTCCCTGATATATTTTGGTGTGTTTACTACCAAGGTAATATTGTTCACCTCTGATGGGTACCGCGCCCAGCTCTTGCCATACCACTGATAAACTGTGCTCCCCCCAACCGAGTGGTTGAACGGTTAATTGCCAGAAATGCCCCCGAGGACCCGACTCAACAACTCTAACAGGAAGCTGATGAAGTGAATCAGGTTGCACTTGTAGACTAATATCCCAAGGCCTGACAAATACATCGACATTACCTTGTTGTGCACTCACTTGCTCAAGAGGGAAAGTATAATTAGCAATTTGCAGCTGTGAACCACGAATTTGCCCTGCGATTTGATTCACTTCCCCCATAAACTCAAGAACAAAACGCGTTTGTGGATCTTGCCAAATTTCATTCGGTGTTCCCACTTGTTCAATCTGCCCTTGGCTCATCACCACAATCCGGTCAGCAACTTCCATCGCTTCCTCTTGGTCGTGAGTCACAAATACACTGGTAAATTTTAGTTCCTCATGAAGTTGACGTAACCAACGCCGTAATTCAATTCGGACTTGTGCATCCAACGCACCAAACGGCTCATCCAATAACAGAATTTGGGGTTCAACCGCAAGGGCACGCGCTAAGGCAACTCGCTGTTTTTGTCCACCTGAAAGTTGTGATGGATAACGAGAAGCCAAATGAGCTAATTGCACCATATCGAGCAATTCCATCGCTTTTCGTTTAATATCAGCTTTTGATGGGCGCTGTTTTCTTGGTAATACCGTCAAGCCAAATGCTACATTTTCAAAGACAGTCATATGGCGAAATAGCGCGTAATGTTGAAAAACAAAACCTACATGACGGTCTTTAGCATGAATATGGCTCACATCCTGCCCATGGAAACGTAAGTGCCCATAACTATGCTGCTCCAATCCTGCAATAATACGCAGCAATGTCGTTTTACCTGAGCCAGAAGGCCCCAGTAATGCCACCATTTCCCCTGAAGCGATATCCAACGAGATATTATTTAGCACTGGCGTTTTGCCAAAAAGTTTGCCTACGTTAGCGATTTCAATACTCATAATTAATGGACTCCCGACTCAGTTTGCTGGCGACTTAAATGCCATTGCAATGCACTTTTCACCATCAAGGTGATGATGGCTAATAACGCTAAAATTCCCGCGGCGGTAAATGCGCCTACCGTATTATAATCTTGATGAAGCAATTCAACTTGCAGCGGCAATGTATAGGTTTCCCCTCTAATGGCCCCCGACACCACGGACACAGCACCAAATTCGCCAATGGCACGGGCGTTAGTTAAAACCACGCCATACAACAGCGCCCAGCGAATATTGGGTAAAGTCACTCGCCAAAACATTTTCCAACCTGATGCCCCGAGTAAAATTGCTGCCTCGTCTTCTTGGCTACCTTGACTCAACATTAATGGGACTAATTCTCTAACGACAAAAGGGCACGTCACAAATATGGTGACTAATGCCATACCCGGCCATGAAAACATGACTTGAATATCAAATCCTTCCAACCATCCACCAAACCAACTGTTAGAGCCGTAAAATAATAGATATAGCAAGCCCGCTACCACCGGAGAGACCGCAAACGGGATATCGACTAAAGTGAGTAATAACTGACGACCGGGGAAACGGAAGCGAGTCACAAGCCACGCGAGCATGACGCCAAAAACTAAATTGACAGGCACGGTGATCAAGGCAATTAATACTGTTAGCCCGATAGCGTGTAACATATCGGGATCGCCCAAATTCATCAGAACCTCACCCAGACCTTTTTGAAATGCAGTAATAAAGATCCAAGCGATGGGAACCACTAATAGCAGAAAAGAAATGCTGATCCCGATTGTAATCAGAGCCCATTTTCCCCAATTAATTGCAGGGCGGCGTGCGATAGGAAATGGCGTAATCTGTCCCATTAATGTCCCCCTAACCTTTTACCAAATCGGCTTTGGATCATATTGACAGTAAACAGTAACAGTAATGAAACAGCCAAAATAACCGAGGCGATAGCACTTGCAGCCGGGTAATCAAATTGCTGTAGCTGGCTAAAAATCATTAATGAAACCACCTCCGTTTGCCATGCGATATTCCCCGCGATAAAAATAATTGCACCAAACTCGCCAAGGCTGCGAGTAAAGGATAAAACGGTGCCTGCAATTAAGGCTGGGGAAACTTCAGGCAAAATAACACGGCGAAAAGTTTGCCACCGCGTGGCACCAAGGGTTTGTGCGGCTTCTTCATATTCAGGGCCGAGTTCCTCAAGTACTGGCTGTACTGTTCTCACGACAAATGGAATGCTAGTAAATGCCATTGCAACTGCGATACCTAACCATGTATTGACGACTTTAATATCAAACTGATGTAGATATTGCCCATACCAGCCTGAAGTGGCAAATAAGGTAGCAAGCGTCAAGCCTGCCACCGCGGTTGGTAATGCAAAAGGTAAATCGACCAGCCCATCGAGAAATAGACGTCCCGGAAAACGGTAACGGGTTAAAATCCAAGCCAGTAACATGCCGAATATTGCATTAAATAAGCTTGCGACTAGAGCCGCTAGCAACGTTACTTTGTATGCGGCAACCACTTGGGGATAACTGATAACCGCCCAATATTGTTGCCATGTCATATCGGACAGTTGCACCACAAGGGCACTTAAAGGAAGCAGCAATATTAAACAGACATAAAATAAGCTACTGCCTAACGCCAATCCGAAACCCGGTAAAAACCGTTTTCCTGTTTTGAGCATTATCGGCGCCCTTGTTCCATAAGTTGATCGAACTCACCACCCGTTGAAAAATGGACATCCATCACTTTCGGCCAACTCTCAAACTGGGATTCAACCGTAAACAATTTGGTGTCTGGGAATTTGCTTTTATTCGCATCCATGACGCTTTTATCATTTACACGATAATTAAAGCTGGTAATTGTATTTTGAGCTTGTGGGCTATAGAGATAATTTAGGTACGCTTTTGCTACTTTTTCCGTGCCATTTTTTTGCACATTTTTATCTATCCACGCAACAGGGAACTCCGCCAAGATATCCACTGGCGGCACAATCACTTCGTAATCGGACTCACCGTATTGGCTACGGATATTATTCACCTCAGATTCAAAACTGATCAGAACATCCCCTAACCCTCTCTCAATAAATGAGGTCGTAGCACCACGTCCACCCGTATCAAACACTTCAACATTCTTCAGAAATTGCTGCATTTTTTCACGAGTTTGTGGCGTATTTTTCCCATTCTCTTGGTTAAATGCCCCCCACGCGGCAAGATAGGTATAGCGTCCATTACCGGATGTTTTCGGATTCGGAAAAACCAACTTCACATCTTCACGAACAAGGTCATCCCACGTTTTAATTCCTTTAGGATTACCTTTACGTACTAAAAATGCCATGGTGGAATAATATGGCGAGCTGTTATTAGGTAAACGCGCCTGCCAATCAGCAGGGATCAAATTTCCTTTATCGTGCAGGATCTGTACATCAGTAACTTGGTTAAACGTCACTACGTCGGCTTTTAACCCCTGCAAAATAGCTAATGCTTGCTTGGATGATCCTGCATGGGACTGTTTTATAGTCAGTGGGTCTTGAGGATTCTCTTTCGCCCATTGTTTTTCAAATTCAGGATTTAACGCGACAAATAGCTCCCGAGAAATGTCGTAAGAACTATTCAACAATTCAGCCGCCGTTAGGGATGCACTGCTCATTAACGAGAACATCGCCAAGCTTGCCAAACCGGTATTTTTTAATATTGATTTTTTCATGTGATCCCCAGTCAATACTCAACCCAAACTAATATCTAAAAATAATGTATACGTTTTAGTTATAACTTTATAGTTATCAATCACTGTTTGATATATCAAGTTGGTATATTAAATAGGTTATAGCGATAAGCATAAAAATCTATTTTGTATTGAATGGGTTAGCGTTATGAGGAAAGTTCAGGATGTTTAGACGGTAAATGAATACACATCAAACACACTTTTTAATTGCCCTCATTAAATTAGTGTGTAAGATGTGTATATCAGTTAACGAAATGGAGGGAACTTGAAAAGTTCGGAACTGATAAAGTTATTAGAAAAAAATGGTTGGAGGCTAGAGAGGATTAAAGGAAGCCATCATCAGTTCTCCCATCCCAATTTTTCAATTGTAATTACAGTCCCGCATCCACGTAAGGATTTAAAAATTGGAACGCTAAACCAAATTCTTACGGTTGCAAAACTGAAACATTAATCAAAGATGCGCTCATTAATAGTAAACAAGAGCGCCATCTTTATGGAGACAATACCATGTTATACCCAGCCTTTATTGAAATTGACAGTGATGGCAGCGCAAGCGGCTGGTTCCCTGATATAGAAGGATGCACCTTTGCAGGCGATAATATTGAAGATGCCTATGCAGACGCAAAATCTGCCATTGATGTTCATTTCGAGCTACTAAGTGAAAAAGGTTTTAAAATTCCATCACCAAAATCCCAGCATGCCCACCTTCAAGATACACCTGATATATATCAAAAAGGGATTTGGTTATTAGTGGATATTGATATGGATAAATATGATGGAAGAGCAGAAAGAGTCAATATCACACTGCCTCATCGCCTATTACACCGAATTGATACTCTCGTAAAAGAGCACCCAGAATATGGCAGTCGCAGTGGTTTTATTGCCGCAGCGGCACGAAAAGAACTACAAAAAAATAGTTAATATATTCAAAGAGACAAGCTGTAGCCGATACGCTACAGCTTGATTGCGGATAATGACTTATAAGGAAAGTAAACGTTCGATCGATGGGGCATAATAGTAGCTACCTGATACCGCTTTTGTCATGCGCAGTAGATCATCGTACTTACCATCAGTTTCACCAAACATACTCAGCAATTGCTGTTCAATATTATGGATAGTGGCACAATATGCGACAAAGAATAAACCATGTTTACCACTCGCAGTACCGTATGGCAGGCTATGACGCATCACTGATAATTCTTCCCCATCTTCCTCAACAACAACACGGGAAACATGAGACGTTTTATTACGCACACTTTCATCTAATTCGACGCTATCGTGTTTCGTGCGACCAATCATTTTCTCTTGCTCATGCTCAGAGAAACGAGACCATTTATTCAGGTCATGCTCATAACGCTGCACCATGATATAGCTACCACCGATATCTTCACCGTCTTTAATCAGCGTTACTTCGGCAATCTCTTCGCCTTGTGGGTTTTCTGTGCCATCAATAAAACCGCTCAAATCTCTGTCATCAACCCAGCGGAAACCGTGAATTTCTTCAACAACTTCAATCGATTTTCCAAATGCTTTCAACGCGGCTTGCGCTAAAGAAAAATTAATATCATGGCGTAATGATTGGATATGAATAAAGATATCGCGCTGAGTTGCTGGAGCAAGCCCTTTGCCTAAAGTACGAAATGGTTTTAATTCAGGGGAGACTTCTGCGTGCCCTAATTGTTGCCAAACATCTGAACCAAAAGCGATCACAGCCCCTAAGCGGTCATCGGGGTACTTAGCTTGCAATTTAGTTAATTCATCAACAAAAATCTTGCACCCTGATTTCACATCGTCGAGAGGTCCCTTTACCATCCCTTCGATAAAAATACCGAAACGACTATGTTCTTTCAAAATACCACTTTGTGAATGAGACATGCATAAACCCCTTAGAATGAATAAATTACACAAACTTATAGTTTATAAACATATTATCTTATTGAGGGTGATTTTCACCTTGTTTTAACGCAAGAGTTAAGCACTATTAGGGAGTTAATGCAGGAAAAGGAAATGTGGAAGAAAAAAACCATTGTATATCAATACAATAATGCCACAAATAATAATCTTATTTGTGGCTGTCATGAAAATAAACTTACTTATGCCAAATGATTTGTGACACTTTCCACTCTTTGAGTACTTCATCAGCCGGCATTAAATTTTCAGGCCCTTGCCATTTACCGCTAAAGCGATACACCACTTTGCTACTTTGCGGCGCGACACACAATACCGTTGGCACAGAATCAATAACTTCGCCCAATGAACATGAGCCATAGGCTTTTTGATAGATATCGTTAAATTCACTACCGATTTGAATTCCCCATTCGGTGATCATATCAGCATCATTGACGACCACACGAGAAACCGTGCCTTTTTCAGGGCCAAATACCTCGACAGCCACATCAAGATCTTTCATAGCTTGAAAGACTGATACCATATCGCCATTTTCCATCTGCATGCCACCACGAATGGTATAGCGGTCATCTAATTGGTTATTAATGACATTCAGATTCATTGGTGTTGCACTGGTGATTGCCCCGACGCCAGCATCAGAAATGACTAATGGGCTATGAAACCATGTGGAGGGAGAAAAAAAACTTTTTCCTGCACAGCCAGACAGCGCAATGACACCGCCAAGTAGGGTCATTCTGAATACGGTTACTAATGCACGTTGGGACATACCATCCTCTTTATTAGGTAATATAATGCATACTATGACAGTTCATTTCTAAAAACATTCAAGGAAACCACAAAGAATGCATTAAAAATCGACTTCGTGGGTCAACCTCTTTGAATAAATAAGACGCTCAGCCGGCTCTTCTTCATACAACATTTTCTCAAACATACAAATGGCTGCGTCTGACTCTTCATTCACCAAAAATTCAATTCTACCGCAGCCACGAGCAATCAATTTTTTCTCTAAGCGACTCACCAATGCATTAGCAATTCCACGCCCACGAAATTCAGGGTGAACCGCGAGATAAACAGCGGTTCCTCGAATACCATCATAGCCTCCCATGATAGTTCCGACGACTTCACCAGAAACTTCTGCAACCAGAAAGAGATCTGCGCCACATTGCAACTTACGTTCAATGTCTAATTCAGGATCCCCTGAAATTGCATTCAATTGACAACGTTCCCACAATGTTAGCACTTCTTCATAATCACTCTGGCGAAATATGCGTATTTCCATAACCTTGTCCGTTTACACTAAGCTTTCTGCCATTATCACTGCTTTTCATTCACAATCAATATTCAATATGCCTTTTTTACCTCAACGGGGTATACTTTAGGCACTTTTTTCTGCCGATGGTTCTATTAAAAAACAATGAATTACCCAGATATCGATCGTGTAAAAGCCTTTTTGCAAAGCTTGCAAGATACTATTTGTCAAAAAATCACTGAACTTGATGGCAAAGAAACTTTTCTTGAACAAACATGGGAGCGCGCAGAAGGCGGAGGTGGACGCAGCCGAGTTTTAACTCAAGGCGCTCTATTTGAGCAAGCTGGTGTTAATTTTTCCCATATTAAAGGAGACAAACTTCCTGCTTCCGCTTCTGCTCATCGTCCAGAATTAGCTGGTCGTAGCTATCAAGCCATGGGAGTCTCTTTAGTTATCCACCCATTAAACCCTTATATTCCAACGACCCATGCTAATGTACGATTTTTTATCGCTGAAAAAGAAGGTACAGAGCCCGTTTGGTGGTTTGGTGGTGGCTTCGATTTAACCCCTTATTATGGTTTTGAAGAAGATGCTATCCATTGGCATACCGTTGCTCGAGACCTATGCATGCCTTATGGGGATGATGTTTATCCTAAATATAAGAAATGGTGTGACGAATATTTTTATCTCAAGCATCGTAATGAGCCACGCGGCATTGGCGGTTTATTTTATGACGACCTCAACCAAGGCGGTTTTGAATCTTGTTTCAATTTTACACAAGATGTTGGTCATGGTTTTCTACAAGCCTATGCCCCTATCGTAGAACGACGTCGTTACCTCTCATGGGGGGAGCGAGAACGCCAATTCCAATTATATCGCCGCGGACGCTATGTGGAATTTAACCTTGTCTGGGATAGAGGAACTTTATTTGGCCTACAAAGTGGTGGTCGTACTGAGTCGATTTTAATGTCCATGCCACCATTAGTGCGTTGGGAGTACGATTATCATCCAGAACCAAATAGCCCGGAAGATAAACTCTATACGGATTTTCTTATCTCAGGTAAAACGTGGCTAACCCCTTAATTAGCGGTATACACTTTTGGAATTAATCAGTCAATTTTAAGCCGTTTATTACTGATAAAAATTAGCAACATTTAATTAAATACCTTAATTATCATGTAGATACAAATCAAATCTAAACATTTATGATTCTATTTCCTCAAACGAAATGGAGTCATAAATGAGTCAAATACTTGGTCGTTCACTACTCTCACCTAGCCTAATTTCTTACTTCTTTCAAGAAACTCAAAGCGGTGATTTAAAATCTACTCTATACCATATTAACGAAATAATGAGCCGCACTTACACTGATGAAGATGTCACCTATCAGCGGAAATTGTGGTGTAGCGCTCAGAACGCAGGCAAAGGATATAATCGCTTGATCCGGGATGCCCAGCAGCGCGTTGAAAACCTCAATCATAATCACTCTGACCTCCCCATTTGTCGCCGCGAAGAAATTCCTGCGGATGAACATATGGCTCATAATGATTTCTCAATCATCATGCGTGAAGATGATACCGTTGCGCCAAGCATGCCCGCACATCATGTTTTTAGTTCAATCGGTGTGATCCGTTCATTCTTAGAGGAGAAATTTAATATTGATAAAATGTTTGGCTGCGATGCTGATATCAATGCGGTTATTCATTATGGTAAAAATTATTCCAATGCCTTTTGGAATTCCCAAGCTATATTTTTTGGGGATGGTGATGGAACCGTTTTTGGTCCCTTCTACAACGATATTGATATAATTGCTCATGAACTTGCTCATGGATTTATCAGTTCTCAAGCTGACTTTGATTATATCTACCAATCTGGCGCGCTGAATGAATCCGTTGCCGATGTATTAGGCATTATGGTGAAACAATTTGTCCAGAAGGAAACCGTAAGTCAGTCAAACTGGTTACTGGGTGAAAATTTATTCATTGATAAAAAAAGAGCACCAGCACTTCGTTCTATGAAAGAACCGGGAACAGCCTACAATTTCACGCAAAGTAATCGCGACCCACAAGTTGGCCACATGAACCAATACCGTAATTTACCTCGCCATATTGATAATGGTGGCGTACATATCAACTCCGGTATACCAAACAAAGCATTCTACTTGTTAGCCATGGAATTAGGTGGCTATTCATGGGATGTGGCAGGGAAAATTTGGGTTGCCGCTGTTTCTGATCCTCTGGTAATCAGTTCTGCGACTTTCATCCAATTCGCCACAGCCACAGTGCGTGCAGCAAAACGTTTATTTGGTGATGATATTGCAATGAAAACACGCCAGAGCTGGCTAGATGTGGGGTTAAAACTGGATAATATTTAAGCGGTAGAAAGTGAAGTATTTTACTGAATAGTTTTTGTCGGCCTACAGAAAGGCTGACTTTTATCGCTAAAATGATCAAAGGCCAAGCTCATAAAGTTACTATCCACTTTTTCACTCAGCCTTTTCTCTATTTATTCAATGCCTATTAGCGTTTTTTCTTTTTACGTCCCGGCTGGGTAAATTTCTTTTTAGGTGGCTCCGCATTTGCTTTTGGCTTACTGCTTGTACCTTGCTTACCTGCCGTTTTACTCCCCGTATTACGCGCTTGTGGTTTTGCAGCTTTCTTCGGTTTCACATCTGACTCTGATTTTTCAATCAAATTAAATAATTCAATCAGTTCATCATCGGTCAGATCACGCCATTCACCCACAGGAATTCCGGTCAGTTTGACGTTCATGATTCGTACGCGTTCCAGCTTAGTCACTTCATAGCCAAAGTGCTCAGTCATTCGACGTATTTGACGATTTAACCCTTGGACTAACGTGATGCGGAAGACGAAAGGAGCTTCTTTTTTGACCTTACATTTTTTGGTCATCGTACCCAAAATTGGCACTCCAGAAGCCATGCCTTGGATAAATTCGTCCGTGACAGGTTTATTGACGGTGACGACATATTCTTTTTCGTGGTCATTACCTGCACGTAAAATTTTATTCACTAAATCCCCATGGTTCGTTAGAAATATTAATCCTTGGGAATCTTTATCTAAACGACCAATGGGAAAAATGCGTTTACTGTGATTAACGTAATCAACAATATTGCCTTTCTCACCACTTTCGGTCGTGCTTACAATGCCAACCGGTTTATTCAGTGCGATTAGCACTAAATCATCTTCATCACGAGGTTCAATCAACTGTCCATTTACTTTAACGATATCGCCAGCAGAAACTTGATCGCCAATACCAGCGCGCTTGCCATTAATGAACACGTTGCCTTGTTCAATATAACGATCAGCCTCACGTCTTGAGCAGATACCGCTCTCGCTAATATATTTATTCAGGCGTGTGGATGAATTGATTTCCATGGTTTTCCTCAGTCAATAAAACAACTTAAAATTTTCAGGGCTGTAGGGATACAATTAAACATAGTAAAAAGCCGTAACAACAATAAGTTACGGCTTTTTGTACGCTAGCCAAAATAATATTGCTATTTTGACATGACGTTGGTCAATTAACGTTTTTTCAGATGTTGCATTAAGCGCTTACGCTTACGTAACTGGGTCGCTGTTAATTTATTTTTCTTATCCGCATACGGGTTTTCACCCTCTTTAAATTGAATACGAATTGGCGTTCCCATGACTTTTAACGAACGGCGGAAGTAGTTCATTAAATAACGTTTATAGCTATCTGGTAAGTCACTCACTTGGTTACCGTGGATCACCACGATTGGTGGGTTATGACCCCCCGCATGGGCATATTTCATTTTCACACGGCGACCACGGATCAATGGTGGTTGATGTTCATCTTCCGCCATTTTCATGATACGTGTTAACAGAGCCGTTCCAACACGACGAGTGGCTGATTCATAAGCCTCTTGTACTGATTCAAATAAGTTACCTACGCCACTGCCATGTAACGCAGAAATAAAATGAATGCGAGCAAAGTCGACGAAACCTAGACGCAATTCCAGCATATCTTTGACGTGATCGCGATCTTCTGGCTTCATGCCATCCCATTTATTCACTGCAATAACCAAAGAGCGCCCAGCATTCAGGATGAAACCTAGCAGGGATAAATCTTGGTCTGAGATCCCTTCACGGGCATCAATCACCAGCAGTACAACGTTCGCATCTTCAATCGCTTGCAATGTTTTGATAACTGAGAATTTTTCAACAGTTTCGGTCACTTTTCCACGCTTACGTACACCCGCAGTATCAATGAGAATATATTCACGCTCATCGCGTTCCATTGGGATATAGATACTGTCACGGGTCGTGCCTGGCATATCGAATACTACGACGCGGTCTTCACCTAAAATACGGTTTGTCAGTGTGGATTTACCCACATTTGGACGGCCAACAATCGCTAATTTTATCGGCAATGTACTAGGATCAAAATCATCTTCTTCATCAGATAATTCGCTTTCAGCTTCTAATTCAGCCCAATAAGCCGCATTTGCCTCTTCATCGGTTAATTCAACTTCTTCTTCTTCAACTTCGATAAATGGCTTTAATGAGTGCTCAATTAGCTGGGTAACTCCACGTCCATGGGAGGCCGCGATTGGGTAGATTTCCCCAAGTCCCAGTGAATAGAAATCACCAACAACGATATTGGCATCAATACCATCCGTTTTGTTGGCGACTAAATAGGTTTTTTTCTTGCGGCTGCGTAAGTGTTTGGCGATACCTTCATCCGCAGGCATTAGCCCAGCTCTTGCATCGACCATAAATAGTACAACGTCAGCTTCTTCAATCGCTTGGAGCGATTGTGCCGCCATATGGGTTTCTACACCCTCTTCTGTACCATCGATACCCCCTGTGTCGATAATAATAAATTCATGCCCTTCAACTTCAGCACGACCATATTTACGATCACGAGTCAGACCTGGGAAGTCTGCCACAAGTGCATCACGGGTACGGGTTAATCGGTTAAATAACGTGGATTTTCCTACGTTTGGACGCCCAACCAGCGCTACGACGGGTATCATTCTTAAGTGCCTCACAACTTTAATTAACTAATAGAATTCTGAGGCTTAAACTCAGAAAACAAAAACGAAACGGTTCCTGTATCCAGGAACCGTTTATTTTATCGATAAATTGTCTACTTGTCAGGAAATTAACGTGTTAACAGGTAAACTGTTCCGTTTCTCGCCTGAACCATTAATTTATCTCCTGCAATTGCAGGGCGGCTATGGATACCGGAGCTATTCAGTTTGTTTTGTGCTACAAACCCACCCGTACTGGTATCTAACCAATGCAGATAACCTTCTTTATCACCCGCAACCAAGTAGCCGTTATAAACTTCAGGAGCAGATAATCCACGGTTTAGCAGTTGGTCTTGAGTCCATAAGGTTACGCCATCGCTCTTACGAACGGATAGCACGCGGTCAGTTTGATCGACCAGATACAAGTTGTCACCTGACAAGACCATATCATTAATAGAGCCTAACTCACGCTTCCATAACATCTGACCTGAACGCATATCTAATGCTGCTAATGTACCGTTATACGCAATAGCATATACTTTGCCATCATCAATAACTGGGGTCATATCCACATCATTCAAGCGACCAATTTCTGTCGAGCTAGTCACTTGAGAAATACGTTGTTGCCAAATTAATTGGCCTTGGGAAAGCAGAACCGCACTGACACGTCCATTATCACCACCAACAATAGCCGCACCAAAAGCAACGGCAGGCGCTGACTCACCACGGAGTGATAAAGATGGGGTATCCATGTTAACAGTCCACTTAATTGCGCCTGTTGCAGTATCTAAAGCTTGTAATTGACCATTACTGGTATGGATGATCACTAAATCACCACTAACAACCGGCTTAGACAGCGCTTCGCCTGCAACTTCAACATCCCACAGGACTTCACCATTTTCTTTATTTAATGCGATAACCGTGCCACGTTCGGTGCCAATGAAAATTTTGTCATCAAATACGGTTAAACCACCAGACAGTAGCGCAGATAAATTGGCAGAAAGAAAACCATTATTCTTTGATAAATCAACAGACCACAGTTCTTTACCGCTATCTAATTCAAATGCTTTTACTAAGCCTTTGCGATCCGCAGCGTATACGGTAGTTCCATCCCATACAGGGGACAGCTCTGAATAAAACTGATCAACACCGTTGCCGACGGATTTATCCCAAACAATAGTAGGTGTAAATTGATTCTCAACCTGTGGTAATGGCGCCATCACAATAGAATCAGTTTCGCTGGAACAACCGGCAAGTAAAGCTGAAGCGACTAGGCCTACCAAAAGAGTTTTGCGCAACTGCATAGTGTGTCGTTTCCTTTCTTTTTATGAATTAGATACGTTGTTCAATTTCAGAGTTAGGAGACCTCTGAGTGATTGAGAACCTTCACTTTCTAACCCCTGAGTGTATGCAGCTTTAGCGCCGGATTTATCACCCTTATGGAGTAATGCATCACCACGGACATCCTGTGCCGCAGCTTGCCATGACTTACCTTGAATCTTTGCAATAGAAGCCAGTGCCGCATCCGCATTGCCTTGAGCAAGCTGAACACGCGCTAAACGCAGGTTGATCACATCTTGCATATCAACCGTTTTGGCTTTTGCTAATGCATCTGTCAGTGCTTTATCTGCACTTGCTAAATCGCCTTTATCAACAGAAACCTGGGCTAATTCCAGCCCCATCATTGCACTGTAAACATCATCGGTTTCTGCTGCAAATTTTTTCGCCGCCTCAATACCTTGAGCTGAGCCTGTATGTAATTGCGTACTCACACTTTCGTATTTAGCCGCACTTTCTTGCAACACATTCGACTTATGAGATTGCCAATAGTTCCAACCAAATACACCACCGACCCCAATTACCAGTCCAATCACTAATGCAACGCCATTATTAGCAAAAAAGCGCTTGACCGCATCAACCTGGTCATTTTCGTTTGTATAGACTTCCACTTGTCTCTCCTTAACCTAATAGCTCGGCAATACGCGATGCCATTAGTTGCTGTGAAATAGTTTCTTGTGTTCCGGTACGTAAATCTTTCAGGGTCACTTGGCTATTTTGAATTTCATCTTCACCTAAGATCAGTGCCAATTTAGCACCTTGTTTATCTGCACGAGCCAGCTGTTTCTTAAAGTTTCCACCACCATGGTTGGTCATTAAGCGTAGAGTCGGCAGTGCATCACGCACTTTTTCTGCCACCAATAAAGCTGCTTGTTGGCTGTTATCACCAAATGAAGCGAGATAAACGTCAGCAACAGAATTATCGGCAGTAAATTCAGGGTTCACTTCTTGAACCAACAGAACCATACGCTCCATACCCATGGCAAAACCTACCGCAGGGGTTGCACGGCCACCGAGTTGCTCAACCAGACCATCATAGCGACCACCTGCACAGACTGTTCCTTGAGAACCTAATGCCGTTGTTACCCACTCGAATACGGTACGGTTATAGTAATCTAAACCACGAACTAAGCGCTGATTAACGCGGTATTGAATACCCGCGTTATCGAGTAACTTACATAATCCGTCAAAATGCTCACGGGATTCATCATCGAGATAATCAAACAGTGCTGGTGCATCATTTAATAAAGCTTGGACATCTTTATTTTTTGAGTCCAATACACGCAGAGGATTGCTATACATACGACGTTTGCAATCTTCATCAAGTTTATCTTTGTGTTGTTCAAGGAAAGCAACTAAAGCATCACGATAATTAGCTCGCGCTTCCAAAGAACCAATAGAGTTCAGTTCTAATGTTACATGCTCACTGATGCCTAAAGCACGCCACCAACGAGCCGTCATTAGAATCACTTCGGCATCGATATCCGGACCAGCAAGACCGAACACTTCCGCACCTAACTGATGAAACTGACGATAACGACCTTTTTGTGGGCGCTCGTAACGGAACATCGGCCCTAAATACCATAAACGTTGTTCCTGATTGTACAGCAAACCATGCTCAATACCGGCACGTACACAACCTGCGGTATTTTCAGGGCGCAGAGTCAAACTTTCTTCGTTACGGTCATTGAAGGTATACATTTCTTTTTCAACAACATCGGTAACTTCACCAATTGCTCTACGGAATAACGGGGTCTGCTCTACAATCGGGGTACGAATTTCACTAAAGCCATAACCCTGTAAAATATTTTTCAATGTTGCTTCGATTTTTTGCCATACTCTGGTATCTGCCGGCAAGTAATCATTCATGCCTCGGATGGCTTGGATATTTTTTCCCACTTTATTTCTCTATTTTCAGAATTACATTAGGTCGATTATAAGAGCGAAATGTCATCAGGTTCAATCAACAAACTGCAAATCACCCCCTCAATCGGGAATTATCTGTCGATTTTGGTCTCTAATCGTTAATTTTAAGAAAAAACAGCCATAATTAATACCGTTAATCATGGCAATAGATATAAAAACTGACTCTAATGAGCCAGTTTCTAATCATTATTTTTCTAATTGATTAATTTCTATCCGCATGCTTTCATCCATCATCGCCGCTTTAGCACGAATCTTCGCTTCTAACTGATCGATAATTTTATCATTATCAAAGCGTTCTTTTTGGCGAATGCCATCTTCGTAGAACCCACTTTTAGTTTTTGCACCCGCCACACCTAAAGTAGACACTTCCGCTTCTCCGGGACCATTCACTACACAGCCAATAATAGAGACATCCATTGGCGTAATGATATCTTCCAGTCGTTGTTCTAGCGCATTGACAGTGCCGATAACATCGAACTCTTGGCGTGAGCATGTTGGGCAAGCGATAAAATTGATTCCACGCGAACGAATACGTAATGATTTTAGAATATCAAAACCGACTTTGACTTCTTCAACAGGGTCTGCTGCCAATGAAATACGTAACGTATCACCGATACCTTCGGATAGCAGCATACCTAAGCCAATCGCAGATTTCACGGAGCCCGCACGTGCGCCCCCCGCTTCAGTGATACCTAAATGCAACGGTTGGTCAATTTTTTGAGCCAATAAACGGTAAGAACCTACCGCAAGGAAAACATCAGATGCTTTTACACTGACTTTAAATTGATCAAAGTTCAATCTATCGAGAATATCAACATGGCGCATAGCAGATTCAACTAATGCTTCAGGCGTAGGTTCACCATATTTTTCTTGGATATCTTTTTCCAATGAGCCGCCATTAACCCCAATACGAATAGGAATGTTGTAATGACGAGCGCAATCAACCACTTGGCGGATACGCTCTTCACTACCGATATTACCTGGGTTAATACGCAGGCAATCCACACCATATTCCGCAACTTTCAGGGCTATTCGATAGTCAAAATGGATATCGGCCACTAAGGGAACATCGACTTTTTGTTTGATTAATTTAAAGGCTTCTGCCGCATCCATTGTGGGCACTGATACACGCACAATATCCACGCCTACTCGCTCCAATGCTTTTATTTGGCGAACAGTCGCATCGACATCAGTGGTGCGTGTATTAGTCATTGATTGGACAGCAATTGGTGCGCCATCTCCAACGGGGACATTACCTACATAGATACGAGTGGATTTACGTCTTTTGATTGGTGATTCGTTATGCATTTTAGTTTAATTCTCCGGACATCCATGTGCTCTTTAATACCATGGCATAGTGTATGGTTATTGCTTCTTACGCATCCCACTATACACAAGAAAACAAACTACAAACTATCACAAAGAGTGTTTTAGGATATAGTTTGCTTCTTCTAATTTGCAGTGTCTTTTACGCTTCTGGCAATGTGAATTTTGCTGATCTTTTCGCTTTGATAAAACGACTTAAATCAACATCCTTGCCTTGGAATTGTACTGCCACATTTGCTGGCGCGCCGATATTCAAGCGGTAAGGCTGAGAGCCATCAAGTTCTAATTTGTCGCCGCCATTTTTCATGCCGCTGAATAACACTTTATTATTTGCATCACGAATTTCCAACCAACATTGGCCAGAGAAATTCAAGACCAAACCAGTTGTATTCGCCGCTGGCATATCTGTGGATTCAGTGCTTGCATTTGCTTGCGCTCTATCCACTGATGATGCAGTCTGTGGTGCATTTGGCAGTGGAATTGTTCTCACGGCTTGAGCATCTGCATTACCAGCAATTGGGGTCTCTTGATTGTCAGATAAAACAGGCAACTCGCCAGTTACTGAGGATGTTTGTACCGCACCATTCTCAGTTGCAAGTGGTGCAATCGTTGCGGGATTAGTCGGAGCTACAGGCTGACTACTATTATCCTGCTGCGATAAAATTAAATCGTTTTCCGTTGCCATGGTGATAAAATCTTTTTTCTGAGCATTATGATCTTGCCACCACCAAATACCCACCATAGCAATCAAAATAATCACGATCAGCCAAGTGATTTTCATCAACCAGCCTTCACGTTTTTTGCGTTTTTTACCTAGAGAATAGCTTTGCATCGGGGAAACATTGGAAACTTGAGCAGGCGCATCGGTTTTTAAAAATACGCTAATTTCACTTTCTGGGAGACCAACCATTCGAGCATAAAGACGTATATAGCCACGTAAGAATGTTGGCTCAACACCAGCTGGATGAATATCTTGCTCTATTTCCTTTACCGTACTCACTTTAAGGCACAGTCGCTCAGCAACCATTTCCTGCGTCAATCCCTTACGTTCACGGGCTTGCGATAATACTTGTCCTACAGTGATAGAGGTTTGTTCGGTATTATTTTCGATAGTCATTAGCTAGCAACACTATTTCCAAGTTAAAAAAATATAAAGCTGACTTCGCGCCACTTTATCCGTCAGAGTAACTCATAGTTTCTAAACAACAATATAGATTCCTTGTCACTTTAAACATTGTAGGCGAACCAGGGCATTTTGCCTAACATAAAACACCCTGAATCATAACCTAACTCACTGCTTAAATATTATCTATATATCAGACTGCTTTAACTTGGATTGGTTCCCCTGCTAAGCGTTTTTTCAAGGTCCGTTTCGTCCTATCAATAACATCGCCAGCAAGCTGTCCACACGCCGCATCAATATCATCACCACGCGTTTTACGAACTATCGTAGTAAAGCCATACTCCATCAACACTTTAGAGAAGCGGTCAATCCGACTATTTGAGCTGCGGCCATAAGGTGCTCCCGGGAACGGGTTCCATGGGATCAAATTAATTTTACTTGGCGTATTTTTCAAGCATTCAGCTAACTGATGCGCTTGCTCGACACTGTCATTAATATGATCAAGCATCACATACTCGACGGTTACACGCCCAGCATTTGCATTGGATTTAGTTAAATATCGATTCACACTATTTAAAAATGTTTCGATATTATATTTTTTATTGATAGGTACGATTTCATCACGCACATCGTCCGTTGGCGCATGCAGTGAAATAGCTAATGCCACATCAATCATATCGCCCAGTTTATCCAGTGCCGGAACTACGCCGGATGTGGAGATCGTCACGCGGCGTTTTGACAAACCGAAACCAAAATCATCCAACATGATTTCCATCGCGGGAACCACATTGTTCAAGTTGAGTAACGGCTCTCCCATTCCCATCATCACCACGTTGGTAATTGGGCGGCGGCCTGTCGATTTTAATGATCCAATAATTTTAGCGGCACGCCATACTTGCCCAATAATTTCAGATACGCGTAAGTTACGGTTGAAACCTTGTTGAGCCGTTGAGCAGAATTTACACTCAAGCGCACAGCCGACTTGGGAAGAAACACATAATGTTGCGCGATCAGCTTCAGGGATATATACCGTTTCAACCAGTTGGTCACCGACTTTGATGGCCCACTTAATCGTACCATCGGATGAACGTTGTTCATCAGCCACTTCAGGAGCGCGGATTTCAGCCACTTCTTTCAATTTAGTACGTAATACTTTGTTGATATCGGTCATTTGATCGAAATCATCGTAACAATAGTGGTAAATCCACTTCATCACTTGGTCTGCACGGAACGGTTTTTCACCTAATTCAGCAAAAAATTCGCGCATTTGCTTACGATTTAAATCCAGCAAGTTGATTTTCTGGGTATTTTTTTCTGGGGTAATCGATACAGCAGAAGATGTTGCACACTGTGCATTGGTAGTCATATCAGACATTGAGTTTGCCTCGTTGTTACACTTTCGGCAGTGCAAAAAGCACGACGTAAATATTCGGTTGCTATAAAAAAAATAACCCTGTTAACCATAATTATTAACAGGGTGACATATTGTACAAACTTTATATCAATAATGCTAACGCATTATTGAGCACGCCTTAGCGTGGGCAAATTTCGTCAGCAGTGAAGAAATAAGCAATTTCACGTGCAGCAGATTCTTCTGAGTCAGAACCATGCGTTGCGTTTTCAGTGAAGCTGTCAGCATAGTCAGCACGTAACGTACCCGCTAATGCGTTGTCAGGGTTAGTTGCACCCATCAGATCACGGTGACGTTGAATTGCGTTTTCGCCTTCTAATACTTGTAACATGATTGGACCAGAAGTCATGAATTCAACCAGACCATCAAAGAAAGGACGACCTTTATGTTCAGCGTAGAAGCCTTCCGCTTGTTCACGAGTCAGATGCATCATTTTAGCTGCAACGATTGAGAAGCCTGCGTTTTCAAAACGGTTGTAAATTGCACCAATTACGTTTTTCTTAACTGCGTTTGGTTTGATGATAGAAAATGTACGTTGAACAGCCATAAATAACCTCTTAGCGATTGACTTGACTTTGACTCTTTATTCTCTGCTTTTTTACTCTCATTTCGCAAACTGTTTATAGCTTGTCAGGTAAAAGGTGCATATTAAGAACCAAGAATATGTGTCTGTTGTAGTTTTTTATATTGTTTCTATTCCTGATACTAAGGAAGCAGAAAAACAAGGCGTTGATTATAGGGGCTCAGATTACAATTTCCTACAGCCATATCAACATTTTGTTAATCTTTTTATAGCAAAAAATGTCATTTTTTTAATTAAGTCACGGTTTTGTTCTATTACTTCACCCTAAAGTTGATGGCCGTTACCTGTCCACTCAGATCTAAGACAGATATTTGGTAGTTTCCACTTTTTTCCAAGGTCAACAAAATTGAACCATTTTGTTCAGTATTGTTCACTTGCTCACCATTTAAAAACCACCATTTTTGCCCTTGTCCCCCTTGAGTCATCAAGCGTAGGTCTAAACTAATTTTCCCTGGCAAGCGTTGTAATACTTCGCCGTCTCGGATCCCTGAAATTAATAATGGGGGCATTTCAAGGTTTAGTGGTGGGCACGCTTTATCCGGTTTAGGTAACCGACTGGCACGTTTTTCACTTGCTGGTAACCAAGATTCCACCGTAATTGGCCATAAATAAATCTCTTTTTCTTGCGCATTTGGGCAATCTGCCGCAACTTGTAAGCCTTGCTCGTTCACCCACACTTTATGCCGTAGTCCTAATGATGACTCTTGATCTCTGGCCATTAAGGTTGGTGGGATTGTGCTGTCTAAAATCCAGCTTAGACGGCGCTGGCGACAGTTACTATCATCCTTCAGTAACGCCGTACCTCCCGGCCAACAAATGACGGCTTGGCTAACACTGGCAGGTTTTGCATCTTTTGGTAATGGTTCATGGGACTGATAAATCCTCGTCAATAGCATATTATTAACTTGGTTCATAATTGGGATTGCTGTTGCGAATCCGAGTTGCCCCGCCACTGGTGTAGCATCTGGGCGTCCAACCCACACACCGATGGTGTAGCGTGGATTTACCCCTATAGCCCACGCATCACGGTAGCCATAGCTGGTTCCTGTTTTCCACGCCAAATTCAATTGCCCTGATAAGTTCGCATCAGGAACCGGGCGTGCTTCCCCTGCCATGATCCTCCGTACGATCCATGCAGCTCCCGGTGACATTAACGTCCTGTTTCTTACCTGATCTGTCGTGTGAAAGCGTAATGGTGAAACCTGCCCTTGTCGTGCAAATGCACTGTATGCAGAAACAAGGTCTTCCATTCGAGCTGCCGTACCGCCAAGGATCAGCGATAAATTAGGTTCCCCCCCAACCGGGAATCGTAATTCAGTACCGACATTACGCAGCTGTGCAGTAAAGCGCTTACTGCCATACACATCCAGTAATTGCACTACGGGTAAATTTAATGAACGAACTAAGGCATCACTGACACTGACTGGTCCATTAAAACCGCTGTCGAAGTTACCAGGGCGATAATCATTAAATCGCCGAGGAACATCCTGTAATAATGACTCGGCATGAATCAGTCCATCATCCATCGCTAAGGCATACAAAAAAGGTTTTAATGTGGAACCGGGCGAACGCCATGCATTGATCATATCGACGTGCCCAAACCGGCTATCATCTTGAAAATCAATGGAGCCAATATAGGCTTTGACGCTCATATCCGTATGATCCACCACTAGCAGACCGAGGGATGTCTGTTTGGGTAGCTGGTTTTTCCAGTTCATTGCCATCTCTTCAAGCTGCCTTTGCATACTTGCATCAATGGTTGTTTCCACAATAGACTCTTGAGAACCTTTAATTACACGGCGAGCAAGCAACGGTGCTAAATGAGGATTTTTCCGTGGTGCTAACCAAATTTGCTCTTGTTTAACTTCCACCACTTTTTCTGGAGTCCAGACCTTAAACTCTGCCAATCTATCTAAAACTTTATCTCGCGCCGCTTGAGCACGCTCTGGATATCTGTCCGGTCTCAAACGACTTGGCGCTTGGGGTAATACGGCAAATAATGCCGCTTCACTCGCCGTTAATTTGTCTGGTGCTTTATTAAGATATACCCAACTTGCCGCACCAATTCCCTCAATCGTTCCACCGTAAGGCGCTCGGTTAAGGTACATTTCAAGGATTTCATCCTTTGAATAATGGTATTCCAACTGAGCTGTGCGCCACAGCTGCTTGAGTTTGCCCCCAAAAGTACGCTCGTGAGGATCGATCAACCTTGCTACCTGCATGGAAATGGTACTGCCACCAGAGACAATACGCCCAGAGCTGGCTAATTGCCCTGCCGCACGCATTAATGAAAAAGGATTAACTCCCGGATGCTGATAGAAATGGCGATCTTCATAGGTTAATAAAGCATCAATAAAATCAGGTGAAACCTCATCCAATTTGACAGGAAAGCGCCAAATCCCTTCTTTATCTGCAAATCGCCACAATGGGGTGCCATCTGCTGCCACAACCGTGCGCGCCATCTCAATTTGCTTAATCGGCAATGGCCAAATTTTATCCGCAGCTATAAAGGCGACAGGTAAGACTACGACTAGGAAAACCAGTATCCACCCTGTGCGACGTAACCATTTCTTCATTTGTAAACATACCGCTAGTTATTATTGATTTTATAATGCTAAAAAAAGAGGGAAAACAAACTGCTTCCCTCTTTTTATTCACTCATTAAGCCATTATTTCCATGGCTTAATTTCTTGATTAGCGAACAATTTCCAATTGACCATCCGCATAACCCGTTGCACGCCACTCAGGGACATACATGGATTCCACTTGAGGTACAGGGTTGTTATAAACCCCCGGCGTCACTGCTCGAGCCAAATAAACCAGCGTTGTTGGACGATATTGCTGAACTTCTACTGCTGCCACGAAGCGGTCATCACGGTATTCCATATGACGAACTTGCGACTGCTGCATGTCATTAATCATCTCTTGCAGATTTGGCGCAGACTCACTGAGATTCGCACTACTATTCGCTAAGTTCTGATTTTCCAACTCTAGACCAGCAGGCAGTAAATCAACCACCAGCGCATCTGGCACTGTCTGTGATGCATTAACTTCCAGTTTGACCACCACCATTTCACCCGTTCTTAATCTATCTAATGAAACACGGTTACCTTTCATATCATAGTAACTACGCTTAATATCTAAGACGTTCGAAGAGGGTTTTGGTGAACGTAATGGGTAACCCACAACGTTCAAGCGTGTGTACAGCGTATTGGTTCCGCTGTTTTCAACGCTATATCCATTTTGCAATTGGTCTTTTGATAAAAACTCACTCACAGGTTTATCCGAAACAACCGGCGGCTGTTGGCCATTGACTAACGCTTTCCACGGTGTTTCTGTCTCGTTTATATAATAACGACCCGCCAAGTATAGTGAGTTACTCTCTTGCGTTGAAAAATAACCTTTTGACGTCAAATTATTAGACAGCGTTTGTAACTTCTGATCACGGGATTTTGGCATCAGCTTATATTCATTAAGTAATGCAACAATCATTGCATCATCACGGATGGCTGAACCGTAATCACCAATATAATTATAGCGAGTACGTTGTTTTTTCAATCCATCGATAATTGCGCTTTCACCTCGGGCTTTATCTCCCATCAGGTTTAAAGCGATACCCAATTGAACTAACGCTAAGCCACTCGTCGCTCTATCTGCATGACCATAAATTTGGCGCAAAGCACCCAGAGGAGCTTTTTGTTGGCTCGCCAACACTAACCCTGCGTAAGATTGAGTTGCAAAGCGAGAAGCTTCTTGATTATCGGTGTATGGATAGTTCACTAAATTGCCATCTTGTAGGTAACTTAATAAACGCGCATTGGCATTATTCAGTGCATCTTGCGGTACTGTGAAGCCACGCTGGTTAGCTTTATTCAAGAAATCTGCTGCATAGGCTGTTAGCCAGTATTCTTCACTGCCATTTTTATCCCATAGTGAGAAACTACCATCATCACGCTGCATACCCAGTAAATGCGGGATCCCTACCTCAATAGCTTTATGGCGCTCGGCATCGGTTTGCGTTTTGATACCTAGCTGATTCAGCTCTGCTTGAGTCGAGAATAACGATGGATATAACCCACTCACCGTTTGCTCAAGACAACCATATGGATAGGCAAATAGTTCACGGATATAACGGGCAATTTGCAGAGGAGGACGGCTCGTTAATAGTACTTGCCCTTCTAAGGTATCTGCCTGTAGGTAAGCAAAATCATTGGTTGGTAGTGACCACACTTCGCCCGGTTCAATCGCTGTCGCAAAAGAAACAGTTTCCGCTGGCTGTGCAGGTCTAACCCCCACTTTCCAACTATTTTTGTACTCTTTTTCCGCTTCTCCGGCGATTTTCACGCCATTGACCGTCATTGAGACTTCACCTTCGCCAAAACCATAGTCCGCGCTAACAGGTAAGGTCAGTGTGGTACGCTTGCCTTTCGTCAGTTCAACTTCACGGCTAGAAACACCGTCCAGTTTCACCATTCCTGACGCTTTGAATGATACCGTCACATTTTGGGTGCTATCGGTCATGTTAGTGAGGTCAAGCGCAAAATAGGACTTATCGCCACCCGCCATAAAACGTGGCATCGACATTTGGGTTACTAATGGTGCAGCGACAGTTACTTTACTGTCTGCATGTCCAAAGTCTTTTTGGTTCCATGCTTGCGCCATTAAACGTAGCTCTCCGTTAAAATCAGGGATAGCCAGTGTAATTTCACCTTCACCATTTTCATCAAGAGTGACTGGAGCCGCTTGTTCAGCGATAATTTTCACTTCAGTTAATGGTTTCTTACCACCGCGTTCAAGAGCAGCATCTTCACCATCACCGCCAAAACGTAAGTTCGCCAGCTTACCTTGACCTTCAATAAGGTGACCATAAACATCGTATTGATCAACGCTATAGCGCTTACGACCAAAGAAAGCATCGTATGGATCTGGGGTTTTAAAATCCGTGATATTCAGAACGCCAGTATCCACTGCGGATAGTAATACATTCACTTTTTCAGGTAATGGCTTACCATCTTGTGCAGTTGCTTTGATCTTCACTTTGAGATCTTGATTTGGACGCATTTTCGTCGGTGAATTTAGCGCTAATGAAATCTTACGATTCTCGTCTGCTAGCGGTAAATGCAGTACACCAACCGCACGTTTAACCGTAGCTTCTTTCGAATCATCACCCGGACGCACCACCACCGCGGAGATATACAAGTCATGGCGAGCCCACTCTTTATTGACTGGGACTTCAACGTCTAAGCCGCTAGCGGGTACATCAATTTCCTCCCACCACAGCGGTCCATTACTGGATTCAAGCAAGATATAACCCTTACCTGCTTTTGGTGATTCGATACGTACTTTGGCTTTTTCACCTGGTAAATAAGCGGGTTTATTTAAGCTTAATTTCACTTGGTCAGGACGAACAGAACCACTGCCTCCAGTATTGTCTTGCCATGAATAGCCAGCCCAGAATTGAAGGCTACTCACCAACTGATTTTCTGGATTAATCACTTCTAAACGGAAAGAGCCCCAATCAACAGGGAATGATAGCTTCGCCGTGCCATCTTTTTCGATGGTAATGTTTTCATTTGCCATCACCAGATCTTTCTGATCATAGTTAGAACCCCAACCACCACTTTCTGACCAGCTCCAGTAATAATCTCTACGTTCATACACTAAACGTACCGTCAAATTTTGCGCTGCCAATTTATTACCTGCGGCATCAGCCATGACGATTTCAAATTCAGCAAGTGAATTTTCATCAACGTTATATCGTTGGGCATAACGGTCTGTTCGGTAATCGTAAATTTCTTTCTTCGCAAACAGAGGGCGAATTCCCACTAACTCATTTGCTGGCCAAATAGCTTGTTCAGCGCGACGAGTTACAGGGCGACCACCCGCCTCTAGCAAGCTGGCTTGTAACACAGCAGTAATTGGTGAACGGGTCGACTCCCAGTTACTTTGTGGCAATGAAATTACGGTTTCGCCGCCATCATCCAGCGTTAAGTCAAATTCATCCAGTTTACGCGGTAGCCCTTCTTCATTCATGGCTCCAAACTCAAAGCCCGGCAGTTTTGCAACGGCTTCACGGTTAGCCTTCAGTAGCACCTGACCTTGTAATTCATTGTTTGCTGCAGGCGCGCCATACAAATAGCGACCTTTAATATCAAATTCAACAGATTCAGAATTCAATACTGGTTTATCATTGCCAGTAATATCTAATGCCATACGTTCTGGCATAAAATCTTCAACATTAAATTTGTAATAACGCTGTGGAGAACCATCCCCTAAATCGAAACGTAATGACCAACCACCTGTTTCTGCATTTTTAGGAATTTCAAATTGATACTGATACAGACCATCTTGTTTATCATCACCTTGCCATACAAAGCTTCTGAAGACCTGACCATCTGTTTTTAAAATATCCACTTTCACTGGCTGAGATTTTACTGGGTTACCATTGCCATCACGTAGCAAACCATTTACCAACAGTAATTCCCCTGGGCGATACAGGTCACGAGGTCCGAATACAAATAATTGTTTCGCAAAGCCCGAAGGTCCTGAAATATCAAATTCAGAAAGGTCTAGTGCAGGCTGAGTCAGGTCGATCATGCTGGTTTGCCCTTCATGGGTTGCCAACAATAATTTACCTCCTGCCAATTTTTCTAATTGTGCATGACCATCACCATCGGTCGTACCCTTGGTCACTAATTGACCTTTTTCATCCAGAATACGTAGTTCAACGCCTTTGATTACTGAACCTTTCGCTAAAGATTGCGTAAACACATCAACGCGATCTTGATAGCTATGCAGGGATACCCCAATATCACTCAGCGTGAATACTGTCGCAGGGAATTGATAACTGTAGCTACCCGCTTTTTGCATAATGGCTAAATAGACACCATCTTGCTGTAATTCTTTGATATCTTTTAATGGTAGCAGGATAGATTGACGGGTATTTTTATCAGGATTAAGGTCGAAACGTCCTGTATACGCTAGCTCAACTTTGTCGAGAAACTCTTCTGAATACCAATATTCGTAATTACTGCGGTATTGCCACATCGCTAAAAATTGCGGTAGCTGCTTTTCATCAACTCGGAAAAAGTTAACATCAACTTTATCGACGTTTAACGCAATAACAGGCAAGCCTTGAGCCACCTTACTTGGCAATAAAGAACCTTTACTTGCAAAGCCTACGGTAGGAATAATTTGTGCGGTTTGGAGCTTTTTCTCAAAATTGCTCAACAGGGTACGTTCGTTAACTGCTTTAACTCCAGGTGTAACAGAAAGGTTTAACTCTTTTGATGGCGGCAGATGACGGAAACGTAATTCCATTTGGTTATCAGACAGTTCCCAGTCCCCATCTAATTTACCCGCTTTAACATCTACAAGATTTAGATATTGACCGAAGTTTTGGTTAGGTTGTAATGGTACAGAAAAAGTGACAACCATTGCACTGGCACCGTCTAATTGCAGCTCGGATGCGTCAAGGATCTCAAGATCTTTACCTGCATACTTTTTAACCATCTCTTCATTCGATAGTTTTGGTGCGGATTTTTTTTGCTCTGCAACTGGCGCGGTTTTAGTCGTATTTTCTGTTGTCACAGGCGCCGAAACTGCACTCTCTTTTTTGGCTGCATCTTCGCTATTATCACAGCCTGCTAGCGCAATAACGGATGCTAATGCTAATGCGAGATAACGTTTTTTGGTTTTTAGACCCGCCAATGAACTCCAACTTGATTGTTGTTTCATTACCGCCCCATCCTCTATTGAGTTAAATTTATTATGTATGTTAGGCTCAAATACGTTTTTTGAACCCTAAAAATTAGATATGACTGAAATGTGTGTAATCAACAGTCATTAATTCAAGCGTGATTGTTCATATAATTTAACAGAATGTAACGGGAAGACATATCAGACAAAACGTAAAAATAAAGGCTGAACAGAGTCAGCCTTTATTTTTGTGAAGAAAGAGGTTTACGTATTAACAATAGGAATAGTATCACGTAAAAAACTACCTAATCGGCGCTGATAGAAAGGCGCTACATGTTTGGTGATGAAATGACTAATACCCGTTTCTTCATCATTCACAATACAAAAATCAATGGATTCATCATCATCAATATACTCACAAGCAATGCTACCAGCTTGATGAATGATCTCATCAATATTTTCAGTACCCGACACAAATTCCAATGCAATCATTAAAATGTCGTCATACTGTTTTTTTTCAATTTCCTGAACGGACACAATAAACCCACGGCGAATCACTTTATGCTGCTTAAAAAACTCACTCAAAGCAGCCGTTAATTCTTTAGGTTCTTGCTCTAGAACGCTTAACTTTAGCGAGGAGCCTTCCGGAATAGTCAGTTCCGTAAATTGAATATCGGATTGTGTATTTGTTGCTTGATTATTTGATTGTTGCGACATTGAGCATCCTCTGCAACGTGAAAATATGCACTCTATTTTCAATAAGCCTAAAAACAAAAAATCAATTTATACGCATAAATTAGTTGAGTGCAGGAAGCGAATAAATGCTTCACTGCAACTCATTATATCGCGAATTATTTTGCTTTTTTGAGAAGTAGGTTCGCTAATGTTCTCACGCCAATTCCAGTTGCGCCTTCGGCCCATAAACTTACAGGTGATTTACGGTAAGTTGCGGAGCAGTCAATATGCACCCAATTTTGACGATAGTTTTCAACAAAATGAGATAAAAATGCAGCGGCGGTACTTGCTCCCGCTGTATGCGATGGCGCAGCAATATTATTCAGATCTGCAAAACCTGATGGTAATTGTTGGCGATGGAATTCTGCTAACGGTAAACGCCAAAATAATTCAAACTCTTCATCAGAAGAGGACATAAGCTCAGAAACCAGCTTATCGTCAAAACTCAACACTGAGTGGTAATCGTTGCCTACTGCCGTTTTAGCTGCACCCGTTAATGTTGCAGCATCGATAATCAAGGTCGGTTTTTCTTTACTTGCATCAATCAGACCGTCAGCCAGAACTAAACGCCCCTCCGCATCCGTATTCATGATTTCAACAGATTTACCATTACGGTAGCGAATAATATCCCCTAATTTAAAGGCATTACCGCTCACCATGTTATCTGCGATGCACAGGATTAATTTCACACGCTTGTTTAAACCACGCGTGATCGCTAAAGCTAAAGAGCCAACCAGTGTTGCTGCTCCGCCCATATCGGCTTTCATTGAGTTCATTGATGCCGATGGCTTAATACTATAGCCCCCTGAATCAAAAGTGATGCCTTTACCCACTAAACAGGCAAATACTGGCGTTTTATCATTACTACCGGGGTTGTAATCCAATGCTAACAAAACTGGTGGGCGATTAGAGCCACGACCAACAGCATGGATACCTGTGTAGCCTTGTTCTAATAAGTCATCGCCTTTCACAATACGGTAGCTAATATCGTGTGCGCCAACTTTGCACAGTAAATCGATAGAACGTTGAGCTAGCTGCTCTGGACCTAACTCTTCAGCAGGCGCATTAATAATATCGCGAACCCAATCGATCGTATTGATTCGTTGTTCTAATTCTTTACGGTCGGCTTCAGCTAATACTGGCCATTCAATAGTTCTTGCACCTTTAGGTGCACGAAAACCTTGCCAAAATGCCCAACTTTTTTCTAGATCCCAGCCTTCGCCAATTAATGCAACATTACGAATGCCTTGACCATCCAGTTTACGACCTGCACTTTGCACCGCACAAAGCTTGCCGGGGTGCTTAAGATGGATAGTCATGCCTTTATCACTTGAACTTAACAAGGCGCCTTCACCCCAGCATGGTGCTGCGGGTTCGCAAGTAATCATTACTGGCATAATTTGTTTTGTCATCGTATCTCTCACTTTATCCACTGTGCTTATTGTCGCGAAACGTTAAATTTAACGCATCATTTTTCGCCACAAAATAATGTTTCTTCGTCAACTATACCCTAAAAATAGCAATAATATTGGGTTAACTTTCTATCAGATTGATAGGCGTACTTTAGAATATTTTACTCCGTGATAATAAAAATCACAGGTAGACAGACATAAAAAAACCGGATGCTATCTGTTATAGCTATCCGGTTATTTATCAGTGATTGCTTACTCGAACTCATCCAACCACACTAACAAAATTGCTTCTAAGATTTTTTCGTTTGATTTTTGTGGGTCATCTTCAAAATCTTCTAAGTCACAAATCCATTGGTGCATATCGGTGAAACGCACTGTTTTTGGATCAATATCCGGGTAAGCATCATACAACGCTTCACCAATTTCACGGCTGTTTGTCCATTTTAAGCTCATATTTTTTCCAAATTCTACAAAGTCAGTTTTTTGGATTATACCGCTCTAAATAGTTCATATTGTAGCTAGGCGGCAAAAGAGTTAATCCCTAGGAGCATACAAAAGTATGTGATTAGGGTTAACGAATGCAGCCAACAACGCTACGGCGAGAACTATGACGAGCAAAGCGGCAAAAAGAGTTAATCCCTAGGTGCATACAAAAGTATGTGACTAGGGTTAGCGAATGCAGCCAACAACGCTACGGCGCAAAATATAACGAGCATCAGTGTTCGCGAGCGTGGTTAATCGTATACTTCGGAATATCGACAACGAGGTCTTCATCCGCAACCAGTGCCTGGCAGCTTAAGCGGCTTTCTGGTTCTAAGCCCCATGCTTTATCTAGCATGTCGTCTTCAAGTTCGCTGCTCTCTTCCAATGAATCGAATCCTTCACGGACGATACAATGACATGTGGTACATGCACAGGATTTTTCACAGGCATGGTCAATTTCGATTCCATTGCGCAATGCTACGTCTAAAATTGATTCGCCCTCTTGTGCGTCAACAACCGCACCTTCCGGACATAAAGAACTATGAGGTAAAAAAACTATTTTAGGCATAATTATATCTCATCCACAGAATGGCCTGACAACGCTTGGCGGATGGAAGCATCCATTCGACGAGCAGCAAACTCCTGTGATTTTTTATCCAGTTGTTTAATTGCATTTTCAATTACGGTAGGGTCAGTTCCCTCTACCGCTTGGATTAACTCATTGACCGCATTATCAATTTCTGACTCTTCTTTCGGTGTCAGTAAATGTGCATCTTGCTCTAATGCGCTCGTTAAACTTTCAAGCACTCTTGCTGCTTCAACTTTTTGCTCCGCTAAGCGGCGCGCATTTAGATCATCCTGCGCGTTAGCCATTGAATCTTTAATCATGGTTGAAATTTCAGTGTCAGTTAAACCATAAGATGGCTTAACTTGAATCGAAGCCGCGACACCAGTGGATTTTTCCATCGCACTTACACTAAGCAAGCCGTCAGCATCCACTTGGAATGTGACTCGAATATGTGCGCCGCCAGCAGCCATTGGTGGAATATCACGTAACGTAAATCGAGCTAATGAGCGGCAATCTGCGACCATTTCACGCTCACCTTGGACAACATGAACACTCATCGCCGTTTGCCCATCTTTAAACGTGGTAAATTCTTGAGCTCGAGCGACAGGGATTGTCGTGTTACGTGGAATAACTTTTTCCACTAAACCGCCCATGGTTTCTAACCCTAATGACAAAGGAATCACATCTAATAGCAACATATCGCTATCAGGTTTATTTCCCACTAAAATATCGGCTTGAATAGCTGCACCGATCGCAACGACTTTATCAGGATCAATGGACGTTAATGGTGTACGCCCAAAAAACTCACCCACTTTTTTTCTGACTAATGGTACTCGTGTTGAACCACCGACCATGACTACATTAAGAACTTCACTCGCCTCAACGCCAGCATCTTTTAACGCTCGGCGACACGCCATTAAAGTACGTTTAATATGAGTTTCAATCAGAGATTCAAATGTTTCACGGTTTATTTCGCCCTGCCAATTTGGCAAGGTGATAGTGACAGATTCAGCATCACTTAACGCCACTTTAGTTTCTGTCGCAATGTTCAACAGCTGGCGAGTTAAACGGTGATTACCTTGAACGGAAAGACCGGCCTGTGCCGCAATCCATTCAGCGAGAACTTGGTCGAAATCATCACCACCCAGTGCAGTATCACCACCGGTGGCTAAAACTTCAAACACACCACGAGTTAGACGTAAAATAGATACGTCAAAAGTTCCGCCGCCAAGGTCATAAACCGCGATAACCCCTTCTTGTCCAGAATCTAAACCATAGGCAATTGCAGCAGCGGTAGGTTCGTTTAATAAACGTAGTACATGCAATCCTGCCAAACGAGCAGCATCTTTAGTACCTTGACGCTGTGCATCATCGAAATAAGCTGGCACAGTGATCACGACACCGTCCATTTCACCACCCAGCGTTTGTTCTGCCCTTTTGGCTAAGGTTTTCAAAATGTCAGAAGAAACTTGAATAGGATCTACTTGCCCAGCTGCAGTTTGGATAAACGGCAAACCATTTTCGCTGGCTGTAAGTTGGTAAGGTAATTCAGGGTAACGTTTCTGGATATCAGCTAATGAGCGTCCCATCATACGTTTCACTGAAATAATGGTATTAACAGGATCTTGCTCTGAAAGTTGTTTTGCTTCCCATCCAACGATTCGGCTATCCGCTTGGTAATTAACAATTGACGGTAACAAGTCACGACCTTGGTCATCAGGTAACGTCGCCGCCTCACCACTGCGTACTGTCGCAATCAAAGAGTGAGTTGTCCCCAGATCGATCCCTGCTGCTAATTTGCGCTGGTGTGGCGCCGCAGTCATGCCAGGTTCGCTAATTTGTAATAAAGACATAGTGGTTTTCTCTTAAAAGTCGTCTAGTAACCGTTCTTCGAGTTGCTCAGCCTGTTGCTGTAACTTATCGAGAAAACGCAATTTGCGTACGGTATCTGCGGCTTGTTCCCACTGCATACCATCAAGCTGAGTGACCATTAAAGCGCTACGTATCTGTTGCATTTGTTTGACTTTTTTCATGAACTCAGACAGTTGTTCAAGCGCTTGCGAGCTATTTTCAATACCATCTAATTCTTCACGCAGCTCTAATTGCTCCATCAAAAATGCAGTATCGTGCATGGTATGCTGTTCGTTATTAATGTCAAAACCATGCAGTAAAAGCATATACTCCGCACGTTTTAGCGGATGACGAAGAGATTGATATGCCGCATTGATAGTTGCAGCATGTTGGAGGGCTTGCATTTTTTCCTGTTCGGAACAGGTTGCAAAGCGATCTGGATGATACTGTCGCTGTAGTTCTTGAAAGCGATGCGTGAGTTGCTCACTGTCAATCGCATAGTTTGGGGTTAGCCCAAAAAGAGTAAAATAATCCATAAGTGCTCAGTTTCTCGAACCGGGTACCAATGTAGCTAACTTAACTAAATATCATGTTGCCATTAGTATCATGCTAGTTACATTGGTCAAAGTCATGTTCATTTGAAGACATTATACGTGAAAACTTTCACCGCATCCGCATTCACTGTTAACATTAGGGTTATTAAATTTAAACCCTTCGTTTAAGCCTTCTTTAACAAAATCCAGCTCAGTGCCGTCTAAATAAACCATACTTTTGCCATCAATGATGACCTTAACACCCTTATCTTCGAAAACTGTGTCTTCTTCATTGATAACATCAGCGAATTCAAGCACGTATGCCATTCCTGAGCAACCTGAAGTTCTTACACCTAAACGCAAACCTTCGCCTTTACCACGATTTTTCAAGAAAGCTTGAATTCGTTGCGCTGCACTTTCTGTAAGAGAAATAGACATTGCAAACCTCACTTTAGAAACAAACAAGGCAGATGCTATCAAAATATTAGCATCCGCCTTCAAATCATCGGTACAACTCATCATACTTAAAGTTGCATAATAAATACATCTTTAATTAATTTTGAGTTTACTTATCAGTCACAGGGCTGTGGATTTTTATTGTTGATATATAACGAGTGCAGCCCAAATTTACTGATAATTATGTTTTATTTGCTTTGGCGTTTGCTTTTGTAATCAGCAATTGCAGCTTTAATCGCATCTTCAGCCAGAATTGAACAGTGAATTTTCACTGGTGGCAATTCAAGTTCTTCAGCAATGGCTGTATTTTTGATTGCTTCTGCTTCGTCTAAGCTTTTACCTTTCATCCACTCAGTTACCAGTGAACTTGAAGCAATAGCAGAGCCACAACCGTATGTTTTAAAGCGCGCATCTTCGATAATGCCGTCATCATTGACTTTGATCTGCAATTTCATGACGTCACCACAAGCAGGCGCTCCTACCATACCGCTACCCACACTTGGATCATTGTTATCAAATGAACCGACATTGCGTGGATTTTCATAATGATCGATAACTTTTTCGCTGTAAGCCATTCTTAAACTCCTTAAACTGTCTGATTAATGGTGAGACCATTCGATGCTATTAATATCTACGCCTGCTTTAAACATATCCCATAAAGGAGACAGCTCGCGTAAATGGCCGATCGCACCATGAATCTGTTTGATTGCATAGTCAATTTCTTCTTCTGTGGTAAAACGACCCAAAGAGAAACGAATTGAACTGTGAGCCAGTTCATCACTCATTCCTAAAGCACGTAGCACATAAGAAGGTTCTAAGCTTGCAGAAGTACAAGCTGAGCCTGAAGAGACCGCTAAATCTTTTAAGGACATCATTAAGGATTCACCTTCAACATAGTTGAAGCTGACGTTAAGAATGTGCGGCGCACCATTTTCTAAATCACCGTTAAGGTAAACTTCTTCGATATCTTTAATACCATTCCATAAACGCAGGCGTAATCCACGCAGACGTTCAGATTCTTGCGCCATCTCTTCTTTTGCAATGCGGTAAGCTTCACCCATACCTACAATTTGGTGTACAGGTAAAGTGCCTGAACGCATACCACGCTCATGACCACCACCATGTTGCTGAGCTTCCAAACGAATACGAGGTTTACGACGAACATACAATGCGCCGATACCCATAGGTCCGTATAGTTTATGAGCAGAGAAAGACATTAGGTCAACTTTTAGCGTTGACAGGTCGATAGGTAATTTACCGACGCTTTGAGTTGCATCAACATGGAATACGATGCCACGGCTACGGCATAATTCGCCAATCGTCGCGATATCTTGAACGATACCAATTTCGTTATTCACATGCATGATAGAGACTAAAATTGTATCTTCGCGCATTGCCGCTTCTAATACTTTCAGATCAATTAAGCCATTGCTTTGAGGCGCTAAGTACGTTACTTCAAAGCCTTCACGCTCTAATTGACGACAAGTATCCAGAACTGCTTTATGTTCTGTTTTACACGTAATGATATGCTTACCTTTTTTCTGATAGAACTGGGCAGCACCTTTGATAGCTAAGTTATCAGATTCTGTTGCACCTGATGTAAATACGATTTCACGAGGATCCGCATTAACTAATTCAGCGATTTGATTACGAGCAATATCAACCGCCTCTTCAGCTTGCCAGCCAAAACGGTGTGAACGGGATGCTGGGTTACCAAAATTCCCATCCATTGTTAGACATTGCATCATTTTTTCAGCAACGCGAGGGTCAACTGGCGTAGTCGCTGAATAATCTAGATAAATCGGTAATTTCATTGCTCACATACTCCAAAGGACAAGACAGCTTTGCCTTTAATTTTTTAAAGATACCCAAGGCAGGATTAGCTATTTTTGCCACGCCCTTACCATTTGAGTATCGACTGCAATTTATAATCTATTTTATATTAGGCACGTACATTGATAATGGATTCTGGAGCAATACCGTTTGGCATTGTCTTACGCTTTTCATTATCTTGCCTATCCGCAACATCAAGCACTTCTTGATTTTTGACTAATTCATCAAGGCTGATACTGCTCAGGAAACTGGTAATTCTATCACTTAAATCGCGCCATAATGCGTGTGTTAAGCAACGATCGCCATTTTGGCAACCTTCTTTATTACCCTGACAACGGGTAGCATCTACGGATTCATCAACCGCAGCAATTACTTCAGCAACAAAGATTTGATCAGAGCCTCGACCCAACAAATAACCACCACCAGGGCCGCGGACACTGGAAACTAATTCGTTTTTCCGTAAACGAGAAAAGAGTTGCTCAAGATAAGAGAGGGAGATTCCCTGACGTTCAGAAATGTCAGCTAAAGGTACAGGACCTGTCTGAGAGTGTAACGCGACATCTAACATCGCAGTTACTGCGTAACGCCCTTTGGAAGTGAGTCTCATAACATAAATACTCCATGGTAAAATATGCAATAATTGTGACATACCTGAGTAATTTGGTCAACTATTTACCTGACTAATTTACTCAAGTATTATTTTACCTTACCACGGATTCAACCTCACTTTTTCGCCCATTTTTCCATTGATGTCAAAATGCCACGAAGAATGTGCAACTCTTGGGTTTCAACGTGTGCGCGAGTGAATAAACGTCTCAATTTATTCATAATTAACCCTGGATGCGCTTTTCGGATGAAACCTGACTCATTTAATACAGTTTCTAGATGAACATAAAAACGTTCTAAATCTTCAGCCGGTGGGTATTCTACCTCATCAACCGCGGATTTTTGCGTATTTTTTTCATTGATCGCTAAATAGGCCATACGAATTTCGTAACTAACTAATTGTACTGCCATTGCTAGATTTAATGAGCCATATTCAGGGTTCGTGGGGATATAAAGATGATAGTTACATTTTTGTAACTCTTCATTGGTTAATCCTACCCGCTCACGACCAAAAATAATCGCTACAGGTGACTCATTGGATTGCTGAACGGATTTGACACCACATTCACGGGGTTCAACCATCGGCCAAGGTAATGTACGCGAACGCGCGCTGGTACCAATCACGAGCTTACAGCCTTCAAGCGCTTCATCCAAGGATGTCACGATTTTTGCATTGCCAATCACATCACTGGCACCCGCAGATAATGCGATAGCATGGGAGTCTGGCTCTACCAGTGGGTTGACTAAATAGAGATTTGAAAGCCCCATGGTTTTCATAGCGCGAGCGGTGGAGCCCATATTACCAGTGTGGGAAGTTTCAACGAGAACGATACGGATATTATCTAACATGATTTATACGATGTAATGAAAAATTTATCGCAGTAGCTTAACACAAAATTGCTTATTGTGACGATCATCTATATAATTCGGCTCTCTTGTTTTTCGTTCTTTAAAAATTCCAGTGGAAAAAACCCATGCATCCGATGCTTAACATCGCCATACGTGCCGCACGTAAGGCTGGTAATCACATAGCTAAAAACTATGAAACTCCTCAAAATGTTGTCGTGACCCAAAAAGGTTCTAACGATTTTGTCACCAATGTTGACCGTGAAGCTGAACAACTCATTATTGAGATTATCCGTAAATCGTATCCTGACCATACCATCATCACAGAAGAAGGTGGTGAACTGTTAGGTAAAGATGATGATATTCAATGGGTAATCGATCCACTGGATGGCACCACTAACTTCACAAAACGTCTCCCTCATTTCGCTGTTTCTATTGCTGTACGCATCAAAGGCCGTACAGAAGTTGCTGCTGTCTACGATCCTATGCGTAATGAATTGTTTACTGCTGTACGTGGCCAAGGCTCACAGCTTAACGGTTACCGTTTACGGATTGCTGAAAAACGTGATCTTGAAGGCGCAATTGTTGCCACTGGTTTCCCATTCAAACATAAACAACATGCAACTCCATACATGAATGTCATGAGCAAAATGTTTGAACAGTGCGCAGATTTCCGTCGTTCAGGTTCTGCAGCTTTAGATTTATGCTATGTCGCAGCAGGCCGCGTTGATGCTTACTTTGAAATTGGCTTAAAACCATGGGATTTCTTAGGTGGCGAACTGATCATGCGTGAAGCTGGCGGTATCATGACTGACTTTATCGGCGGTCATAACTACTTAGCATCAGGTAATCTAGTTGCAGGCAGCCCTCGAGTTGTTAGAGACATTCTGACTGTCATGAAAGATGAATTATCTGAAGCGTTAAAACGCTAATTGATAATAACCAACAAGGGCGCAGAGTGAGAACTTTGCGCCCTTGTTGTTTTTCACGAACTAACCTTTAGCTTCTACTTTAGGTCTAATAAATAACGCAGGCACGGCCAATATAGCCATCAAGAAAAATACCACGCCATGCTGCTGTGGGACCCGCTCATAAATATAGCCAACCATAATGGTAATGATTGCCAACCCGCCTCCCATAGCCAATGCAGAATAAGCACCTTGTAATGGAATAATTTCATTCTCTTTACGGGCACTAATAAAGCGCATTGCAGCCAAATGGCAGACCGTAAACGTACCACTATGAAGAATTTGCACCATCACTAACACGGGCAATGAAGTAAATGCTCCCATCATACTCCAGCGAATAATTCCACAGGCTGCGGATAGTAATAGTAAGTTACGCGCACTCCAGCGGCGGAATAAACGGTGACTTAACATAAAAACGATGACTTCGGCGACGACACCAAGAGACCATAAATTACCTATGACTAAATCTGAATATCCCGCTTCTTTCCAGTACAGCGAAGCAAAACCATAGTAAGCCGCATGAGCTCCTTGCAGTAAGCTGACACAAACTAAAAATTTAACGACGTTTTTATCGGCAATCAGCTGTTTAAAAGAAACTTTGCTGACACCATCAGTTTTTGCTGCCCCAGCAGGCATAATGGCAGGTTTTAGTAGCGTTCCTAATAACATTGCAGCGCAACTGATAATCAGTGCGACCATGATAGATTTATGCCCCCAGACTCCTGACAAATATCCCATCAACGAAGATCCAATAATAAAAGCGATGGAACCCCAAACACGAATTTTGCCATAGTCAAAGGTAAATTGCTTTTGCCATGCTCCCGCAAGAGAGTCCCCTAAAGGAACCATTGGAGCAAAGAAAAGATTAAATCCAATCATTACAAATAGTAACCAAGCCCAATGAGAGCCAAAGGCAAAGCCAATAGAAAAAATAAGAGACAGTGTGGCCAGCAGCCGTAACGCAAGAATTAATTTTGATGGCTCTTTGACTAAAGGGGTAATGAACATCGCACCAAGAAAACGAGCTGCTAACCCGATACCCAACAATACCCCAATCATTTCAGCATCAATACCCTCACCTTGTAGCCATACCGACCAAAAAGGTAAGAAAATACTGTAAGCAAAAAAGTAGGTAAAATAATCAATCGCTAACCAGCGCGTTGATGGGATAACCATCACTCCTCCCTTATTTTCAAATCGCCACCATCTTCGGTGGTGGTTTAGGACCGACAACAAAAAACCCGCTTTACGAAAGTAGAAGCGGGTTTAGATAACTAATTTAGATTAAGTTATAAGTAAATTGCCATTATGCGTAAACTGGGTATTTTTTACAGATAGCTAATACTTTCTGTTTAACCGCTTCAATGGTCGCTTCATCATTGATGTTGTCCAGAATATCACACATCCAGCCTGCTAGCTCGCGCGCATCAGCTTCAGTGAAACCACGACGAGTAATCGCAGGGGAACCGATACGAACACCAGAAGTCACGAATGGGCTCTTAGGATCGTTAGGCACGCTGTTTTTGTTCACTGTGATATTAGCACGACCTAATGCAGCATCCGCATCTTTACCTGTAATATCTTTGTCAACTAAGTCAACTAAGAACAAGTGATTTTCAGTACCGCCAGAAACAACTTTGAAGCCGCGATTTTGGAACACTTCCACCATTGCTTTCGCATTTTTAGCAACTTGTTGTTGGTAAATTTTGAACTCTGGTTCCATTGCTTCTTTCAAAGCCACCGCTTTACCTGCAATAACGTGCATCAGAGGACCGCCCTGAGAACCAGGGAATACTGCTGAATTCAGTTTTTTATACAGATCTTCATCACCGCCTTTAGCTAAAATCAGACCACCGCGTGGACCTGCTAAAGTTTTGTGTGTTGTTGTCGTAACAACGTGAGCATGTGGCACTGGGTTAGGATAAACACCCGCAGCAACCAAACCTGCAACGTGCGCCATATCGACGAATAAATAAGCGCCAATACTGTCTGCAATTTCACGCATTTTTGCCCAATCAACGACACCAGAATAAGCGGAGAAACCGCCGATGATCATTTTTGGTTGGTGTTTTTTAGCTTGAGCAGCGATATCGTCATAGTCGATTTTACCGCTTTCATCGATGCCATAAGGAACGATGTTGTAGAGTTTGCCGGAGAAGTTGACTGGGGAACCGTGAGTTAAGTGACCACCGTGAGCAAGATTCATCCCTAATACAGTGTCACCCGGTTGCAGCAGCGCCATATAAACAGCAGCGTTAGCTTGTGAACCTGAGTGTGGTTGTACGTTTGCGTAGTCAGCACCGAACAACTCTTTTGCACGGTCAATCGCTAATTGCTCAACCACGTCTACGAATTCACAACCACCGTAATAACGTTTAGTTGGGTAACCTTCCGCATACTTATTGGTTAGCTGAGAGCCTTGAGCCTGCATGACTCGTGGACTTGTGTAGTTTTCAGAAGCAATTAATTCAATATGTTCTTCTTGACGTTCTACTTCTTTTTCCATTGCTTCCCACAGTTGTGGGTCGTAATCTGCAATATTCATTTCACGCTTTAACATTCGCTTCTCCTGCCTCAGCAATTCAATAAGGTAACAATCAAATCAACTTAATGACCCACAGTGTAAACTCTTTTTCGTCGTTGAGATAGCCCCTAAGGAAAAATACACGCAAACGATTGCATAAATTTTTTTGCGTTCAGATCCCTTTAATCAACACACTATATAATAGTGCTTATTTCAATAATTCCGAGATGAATATCTAGTTTTGTTAACCACCTCTAATTATGTGGCTATTTCTGTAACTTTTTATGCATTTGATTATTTACATTTATCCTCAAATATTATAAGTTGCATATAAAATACATGTTTATAGATTCATTAAATCATGAAAATAATTCAGGAGTACCTGCATGCTTGATCAACAAACCATCGCCACGATTAAATCTACCATCCCCGCTATTGCTGCTACTGGGCCAAAACTTACTGCACATTTCTATGAAAGAATGTTTAAGCAGCATCCTGAGTTAAAAGATATTTTTAATATGACTCATCAAATCAATGGGGAACAGCGAGAAGCCCTGTTTAATGCGATTTGCGCTTATGCTATTCATATTGAAACCCCTGAAGCATTAATTGGTGCGGTGGAAAAAATTGCGCAAAAACACGTCAGCTTAAATATTAAGCCTGAGCACTATCCTATCGTGGGGGAAAATTTACTCGCAGCAATTGATGAACTACTCAGCCCTGGACAAGAAGTCCTCGATGCTTGGGGCAGAGCTTATGGCGTACTCGCGGATATTTTTATTAATCGTGAAGCTGCTATCTATCATGAAAATGCTGAAAAATCTGGAGGCTGGGATGGTTTACGAGAATTTAAAGTTACCCGTAAACAAGCTGAAAGCTCGGTGATCACCAGTTTTGAATTTACGCCTGTCGACGGAAAAGCTGTTGCAGATTATCGTCCGGGGCAATATATCACTATTTATCTCAATGAAAATAGCTTTGAAAATCAAGAAATACGTCAATATTCACTCACCACAGCTCCAAACGGTAAAACCTACCGAATTGCCGTAAAACGTGAAGAACAAGGTATCGTTTCTGGTTTCTTACACCAAGAATTAAATGTCGGCGATATTGTTCGATTAGCCCCACCATGCGGGGATTTTTTCATTGATGTCGATAGCCAAACACCGGTCACTTTAATCTCCGCCGGCGTAGGTTTAACCCCTATGTTGAGCATGCTTAATCACTTAACTGAGCAGCAACATCAAGCCCCGGTGAATTGGTTACATGCAGCAGAAAATGGCACGGTTCAAGCCTTTAGCGATGAAATAAAACAGCTCATGGAACAACACCCTCAAGGACATTATGCCGTGTGGTTTAATCAACCTCTCCCCCAAGATCTCGAAGGGAAAGATTATCATTTCCGTGGGTTGCTAAACTTAGCGCATATAAAAGACAACGTATTACAGCCTAATATGCAGTTCTATTTCTGCGGGCCTGTGGGCTTTATGCAGTATGTAGGAAAACAATTAGTTGAGATGGGTGTTGCTGAAGAGAATATCCATTATGAATGCTTTGGGCCACATAAGGCTCTACCACTAAATTAATGATAGTTTCATTGTTAATCTGTTGTTTTAATGCGTTATTTATAATTTAAATTTAAATTTTTGCGGTAACGGACTCGCATGTAAATATATGATCATCCCATGTAAGATATATTTATTCCGTTACCGCATTTTTAGCGATGGTTAAATCGCTTCTTCGTCTTGCTCGCCAGTTCGAATTCTAATAACACGAGCCACATCATAAACGAAGATCTTACCGTCACCGATTTTACCTGTTTGCGCCGTTTGCATGATAGTTTCCACACAACTTTCGACGATATCATCAGGAACAACGATTTCAATTTTTACCTTGGGTAAAAAATCCACCATATATTCAGCACCACGGTATAACTCTGTATGTCCTTTTTGACGACCAAAGCCTTTGACTTCCGTTACGGTCATCCCTGTAATACCCACTTCCGCTAAAGCCTCACGAACATCATCAAGTTTAAATGGCTTTATAATTGCATCAATTTTTTTCATATTCAGTTCCTGTTATGACCAATTTTTACGGCCAAAACCTGAAGTAATCGGATAACGACGATCCTTGCCAAAATTACGCATTGTGATCCGCGGCCCTACTGGAGCCTGACGGCGTTTATATTCGTTAATATCGACAAGACGCACCACTTTGCGAACTGTTTCTTTATCAAACCCAAGTTTGATTAGGTCAGTCACAGATAAATCTTTTTCTACATAACCTTCTAAGATGGCATCCAGAACATCATAAGGTGGCAAGCTATCTTGATCCAATTGGCCTGGAGCAAGTTCCGCTGAAGGTGGTCTATCAATCACGCGTTGTGGAATAGCTGGAGATATTGTATTACGATATTTAGCCAGTTCAAAGACCAGCGTTTTTGGTACGTCTTTTAATACATCGAATCCACCCGCCATATCCCCATACAACGTTGAGTAGCCAACTGCGGACTCACTCTTATTGCTGGTCGTTAACACCAAACGTCGACGTTTATTCGACATAGCCATCAAGATCACTGCTCGACAACGTGCTTGTAGATTTTCTTCTGTTGTATCCGCTTGAGCTCCTGCAAACATCGGCTGCAATTCGGTCATAAAAGCATCAAACATTGGCTCGATCGAGACAATATCAAATTCAACACCTAATAATTCGGCTTGTTCTTTTGCATCATGGATGCTCATTTCTGAAGTATAGCGGAACGGCATCATAACGGCCTGAACCTGTTCTTTACCAATCGCATCAACCGCAATGGCGACTGTTAGACCAGAGTCAATACCACCAGACAAACCTAAAATGGCGCCATTAAATCCATTCTTATTAATGTAATCACGAGTTGCTAGAACTAAAGCTTGATAAACTTGTGCGGTGGTTGATACTTCGGGTAGTTTTGGCTGTTCGGTGACTAATTTTAACTCTTCAAAAGTCACGGTAGCTACTTGCTCATCAAACTCAGCCATTTGATAAACTTGCTTACCTTTGTTTGCAAGAACCTTAGATGCACCATCAAAGACTAATTCATCCTGACCGCCGACTTGATTAAGATAAATAATCGGTAAGCCCGTACGCTGGCAATGCTCTTCCAGCAGGTCACTTCGAATATGCTCTTTATGCAGGTCATATGGTGATGCATTTATGGTTAATACTAACTCAGCACCCGCACCTTTAACGTTATCGATGGGCTCGTCGTACCAAATATCTTCACAGATTAATAAGCCTAAACGGTAACCTTTGAAGTCCACCACACAGGTGTCTTCGGCTGCGGTAAAGTAGCGAGGCTCATCAAATACGCCATAGTTAGGCAATTCCTGCTTGAAGTAACGCGCGAGTAATTTTCCTTGATAGAAAAAGGATAATGCGTTGTAAATTTCGCTATCTTCATACCAAGGATGACCAACGATAATGGCACATTCGCCGCTTGCTTGTTGTAAGCGTTTTAATTGAGCTACACAGCGCTCTTCAAAATCGTGGCGGAACAGTAAATCCTCAGGGGAATATCCTGTCAGAGCCAGCTCAGAAAACATGACGATATCAGTATTTTGTGACTGTTGCTCGACAACTTGCAACATACGGTCACAGTTACCTTCAATATCACCAACTAACCAGTTGAGTTGCGCTAATGAGATATTAAGCTTACGGCTCATAAAATGTTTTTTCTCCCTTAAACCTTTAGGCTATAAAGGTTTTATTCTTTAAAATCGTTCGCTTCTAAATCATGGCGCCCGAGTAACTTATAGAATTCAGTTCGGTTTCGCCCAGCCATGCGAGCGGCTTGAGTCACATTACCTTTCGTCATCTGTAATAATTTACGCAAGTAATTCAATTCAAATTGATTACGCGCTTCTACAAATGTCGGTAATGCTGTGTTTTCCCCTTCTAAAGCTTGGCTGACCAATGCTTCACTGATCACGGGAGATGTGGTGAGTGCCACACATTGCTCAATCACGTTGACCAACTGACGCACATTACCGGGCCAGCTTGCCGTCATTAAACACTTCATTGCATCACTGGAAAAACTGCGTACAAATGGCTTATGACGATTTGCGGCTTCACGTAGTAAATGATTAGCTAATAATGGAATATCTTCCGAGCGTTCATTCAATGCAGGAATACGTAAATTCACGACATTTAAGCGATAGTAAAGGTCTTCACGAAACTCATTTTTTTCCATCGCTTTAGGTAAATTACGGTGTGTTGCAGAGATAATCCGTACATCGATATCTAAATCACGGTTACTACCTAGAGGGCGAACTTTTCGCTCCTGTAAAACACGCAGTAATTTAACCTGAAGAGCCATTGGCATATCGCCAATTTCATCTAAAAATAGGGTTCCGCCGTTGGCAGCAAAAAATAAGCCTTCTCGGCTGCTAACTGCCCCTGTGAAGGCCCCTTTTGCATGACCAAATAATTCGGACTCAAGAAGTTGTTCTGGCAACGCACCGCAGTTAATAGCAATAAACGGTTTATGAGCTCGAGGACTCACGCGATGGATTGCCTGAGCCAAAACCTCTTTCCCCGTACCACTTTGCCCGTTAATTAGCACGCTGACATCTGACTGTGCCACCATGTGAGCTTGCTCAAGTAAGCGGATCATGAGTGGGCTACGAGTCACAATTCCAGAGCTCCACTCTTCATCGCTCATCGGCGTGGATGACAGTGCTAACGCTTCATCAATAGCTTTATACAATGCATCTTTATCAACTGGCTTAGTTAAGAAGCTAAAAACGCCACGTTGAGTGGCCGCAACTGCATCTGGAATAGACCCATGCGCCGTTAGAATAATGACGGGAAGATTTGGATGGGCTTTTTGCACCTCATCAAACAGCGCCATGCCATCCATTTCATCCATACGTAAATCACTAATCACTAAATCGATTTTTTCTTTTTGTAGGCGTTTTAGTGCTTCTGGACCACTCTCTGCTGTCGATACTTTAAAACCTTCACTACTTAAGCGCATGCCTAACAGTTTTAGCAGGCTAGGGTCATCATCAACCAGTAGTAAGTTCGCTGACTTACGGCTTGTCATTGTACTTTATTCTCCGCTGGATTTTGTTCTGTTTCGGCTGGCTTAGCTGCATCAGGAGAAGCAGCGACGGCATCAGTTACCGCCTTTTCATCTTCTTTTTCAGCTTCATTCGCATTTTTTTTGCGTGAAGAGAGCTGACGCTCAATATCGGTTAAGTTTTCTAATTTGCGTGATGTTGAATCTAACTCAAAACGCAGCTTTGCATTATCTTCTTTTAAACGATCAAATTTGGTATCCATTTCCTGCTGTAAGCGTTTATAACGAGAATTAGCTTCAGCAAGGTTGATAACTTGCACTTGCTGTTCGCGCCAAATCTGTAATAGCGGGCGAACAGGTGTAGGAAAACTTAAGCTATACGTGTTGATGCTATCTAGCATTTGACGTCGTTCAGTAATCGACGGCTCAGCAGAATTCAATAGGATATTTTTCGTGAATGAACTAGACCAATCAGTCACGTCGATCTGCTTGGCTTTGTTACGTGCTTGTTCTGCATCCATTCGATCAACACACCCCATCATACGCAACCAATACAGCGCATTCTCTTGTGAGGCAAGCTGCTGATTTTCCCAAATGGACTCACAGGATGCATAGCGATAATCTGTCGTTTTGACTTCTGGGATCACCACTTGAGCTAAGGTTTCTAACGGAGATTGTCCATTTTTCACCACACAACCAGAAAGAAAGAGAGAAAAGAAAAATATTCCTAACGGCGTAGCGATGCGGAATGATTTATTCGTCACTCTACGGCTATTGAATGTTGTTTTTGGCAATATCGTCTTACACAATACAGCCCAAAAATCTGTAGACCTATTTACCATTGTTATTCGTTCTCTGCAGTTAAAGGCAGTTCAATTCGAAAGCAGACATCCGCTGATTTGTGGGGAACCAATGATAGCTCACCGCCCATCTGTTTAATGCAATCTTGCGCGATGCTAAGCCCCAGTCCACTTCCTTTTACGGCGCCTTTTCTTTGGAGGCTTCCTTGATAGAAAGGTTCAAAAATCATATTTTGCTCAGACTCAGGGATTGGAGTGCCGGTATTGGCAATCTCAATCACTAATTTATTACCTGTTCGTCGGCTAGAGATCCAAATATTACCTGATTCGCCGCCATAGTGCACCGCATTGGAGTAGATATTATCAATAACTCTTCCGAGCAGAGTCGGCTCCGCGAGGCAACTTTCCACTTTTAAGCGAATTTCCGTTTTTATCTCTTTCGCTCTTGCTGGCAAATTATGTGCATTCACAATGTCATCGATCAACTTATTCAGATCAACTAATTGTGCAACAGGCGGCTCATCCACTAATTTTCGATTATAGTCGAGCAACTGTTCAATAAGTTGCTGAAGGTGCTTACTACTATGATCCAGTATCTCAACAACCTCTTTTTGTGAGCTGGTCAACGGTCCGGCAACTTCATCTGCCAATAACTCCGTCCCCTCACGCATACTGGCTAACGGTGTTTTTAGTTCATGGGAAATATGGCGTAAAAATTCATGGCGCTGAGATTCGAGCCAAGCAAGCCTTTCACTCAACCAAATAATTCGTTGGGCAATGGTTCTTAACTCTCGAGGACCTTTAAATCCGTCAATATCATTTTCTAGCGTCAGACCTGTTCCTAAGCGATTAATCATCCGTTCGATCACTTTTACCGGACCAATAATCATTCGAGTAAATAGCGTAACCAATAATGCACTGAGTAAAAACAGAATTAATGTTTGCCAACCAAATAGCTGCCCTTTATTTGCGATGGCTTTTTGCAACTGATCCCCACGACTAAAAATAACATCGCGGGTTTGTTGCACAAGTTGTGTATTTTGCGCAGAAAACTGTTCTAACGCTTTAGTCGTAAGCTGGGTTGGTTCATTGCTCTCGCAACTGATCGCTTTTAGCTGCTTTAATGCATTTACCAATGCAGAGCTATCCGCATTATCTGGCAGGATGGTTTTCTGGCGTTCTAACATCTGCTCGTAATCGGCAAACTGTTTGTGATATTGCGTTTGTAATGCAGGATCTTGTAGAACGCAATACTGCCGATAGCTACGCTCCATTTCCAACGCGAGACTACTCATTGCTTCGCTACGACGGGTATCTAGCAGTGTTGTTTTATTAATATTTGCCGCTTGATTACTCAATTGCTCAAGGCTTTGGTATGCCTGATAGGCTAGTACCAATAAAGGTAGTAAAACTAGCCAAAAGGCCATGACTACCAGTTGCCTCAATGAGCGCGGGAAAAGACGCCATTTGCTCAAACCGTTCATCTCTTACCTATTTATATGTCTTTCAATGGTAGCAGAAGTCCCCCCTAAGCGGAAAATTCTGTTTGCATTGGGATATTGGCGAGTGTGCCATATCGATTAAATAGCAATGAACGTGCCAGTTTATGGGGTAAAATGTGATAATTTTCAAGAAAATAGACTAAAAGGAATTTTATTGCTTATGGCTAATCTAGCTGGAGGGGATGCAGATGTAGGAAGGCGGATAAATGAGAATTCCCATTTATCCGCCAGCGATACTTTACAGCTTATATATGACTATGTCTTTTACTAAAGATAATCATATAGGTGGTGCCTCACTCAACGTGTCGCCCTGTGTTTGATAAGGCTCGAAAGCGAATATCTATGGTGTTGGACGGTAGGCACCTTACTTTGGCATCATTCGGGTTTTATGTGGTATGTTCCCAACAAATTTGGACCTACATAAGCAATTGAATGAGCAACTGAATATTATTATGCACACATCGTGCCAACTTTTCAAACTATTTTATATCACATTGAATTTGCTTGATTTTTAATTTTATACTTTTTTACATCTAATCTGACATATTGTGAACAAGTTCTAATTCCAAATTATATTCCCTTATCTGTCTCCAATTTAAGACACAGACCAACCTGTTTTTTAATGTTCTTATTTATCATCAAGATAAATGTCACCTTTTGGCGACACCGCACCCCATGGTTTGTCGCTAATTTTAGACACTATCAAATTTTAAGGCTTCCTTTAATGGGTTAGGTACGCAAATAATTAAGTTCAATCTAACAACTTACTTCACCTTAATAATATGGGGCTATATGAACAACTCTCTACCCAATAATCATAAATTTAATCAGTTAGAGCTTGGTATTCAGCTCCTGAATAAAGCAACAGGATTCATGTTCCATGCAGCACTACGTGCAGCCGTAAAATTGAAGCTAGCAGAAACACTTGAAGCTCACCCAAAGACCGCTGAACAAATAGCACAAGAAATAGGTGCAATTCCCACGGTTATTCAACAAATATTACGAATACTGGCGACTCAGAATATATTCACATCCACATACGATGAATGCTTTACACTGACACCAGAAGCCGAATTCTTATTAGAATCTCATCCCTATTCTTTACGTAATGCGGTGTTAATGTTCACTGACCAAACATTTTGGATGCCATCCTACTATTTATCCGATATGGCTAAAGGGGTACCCATCTTTGAAAAATTGTTTGGTGGAACCTTCTATGAGTATTGGGAAAAAAATGTCGATTTACCTGAAAACTTTCATGCTGGCATGGCTTCATATTCAAGGTTAGAAAATCCATTTATCGTTGATAAATACCCCTTCCCTGAAAATAGCCTTATTGCAGATATTGCAGGAGGACGCGGAGGTTTATTACTTGAAGTATTAAAATCCAATCCCCTAACACATGGAATATTATTTGATAGGCTCATCATTACTGACAAACATCTATTACACCAACTAGGGGATGATTCTCGCTGGGAAACACAGACGGGCTCATTTTTTGATTCAACCCCTGCGGCCGATTTTTACTTACTTAAAGCCATTACTCACGACTGGGATAATGAAAAATTAATTAATATATTCAATGTAATACGTCGTTCCATGAAAAAAACATCAAAATTACTCTTAATTGATACTCATGTCATCAACGATAACAAACCCAATTTTGGTAAAAATATAGGGCTTATCTGTTCAAATCTAATGATCGGTGCCGATGGAAGGACCAAAGAAGAGTTAGAAAATTTGCTCGCTCAAGCTGATCTAAAAATCAATCGCATCATTAAAACGGACTGTCATTTATCGATTACAGAAGTACAACCTAACACTTAATAATATCAAACACTCGCTTTATGAATCTTCAGAGGCGAGTTCAATTCCATCTAGAAATACCACAATAACAAAAGAAAATATTGCCATCCGATTTATTAGCGCTATGATGCCGCGCGTTTCATTTCTGATGGACGTCAGAATTTCAAACTATGTTCCTAGCTAATCTTTCCCTATATTGATATAAGACTGGCAAATGGTCACTTACTTACTATCGAAACTACAATGATAAAAATAGCCTTGATTGACGACCATATTGTCGTGCGCTCCGGTTTCGCCCAACTGCTAACATTAGAGCCTGATATTAGCATCGTGGGTCAATATGCAAGCGCTCAAGAAGCCTGGCCTCACTTAATTAGCCTTGATATCGATGTTGCTATCATGGATATCTCAATGCCAGATGAAAGCGGTTTACAGTTACTCACCCGCTTACGTAAGAAAAAACCCGATTTTCGTACCATTATTTTAAGTATTTATGATACACCCGCATTTGTGCAGAGCGCACTGGATGCAGGGGCTAGCGCCTATTTAACAAAATGTTGTGGGCCAGAAGAGTTAGTTCAGGCGGTCCGTTCTGTTCATCAAGGCGGTTGCTACTTATGTGCCGATGCAATGCGAGCATTACGTCAAACACCACAGCAGCAACATGGCATTCAAGAACTCACTAACCGTGAGCGCGAAGTTTTTGACTTATTAGTGTCTGGATTAAGCGTCAAAGTCATTGCTGAGCAACTCAATCTGAGTCATAAAACAGTGCATGTTCATCGAGCAAATGTTTTAGGTAAATTACAGTGTGATAGCACCATTGAGCTGGTTCACTACGCGTTAGAGCATAATATTATCTCAAGGTAGATATTGATGAATAAAGCGCTGCGCTTAGGATTGCAGTCCCTATTTTTGTTATTTACTTATTCATTAATTTGGATTGGGTTGTGGATTATTGGTTTTTATCTCAGCCAAAATAGTTTTCAAGCTACGCTATTTCTACCCCAAGCCTTACGCCTCACCTTGATGATATTGCTCTGGCGGCGATATTGGCCGACCATTTTATTATCTGAAGGGCTACTCAATTACTGGCTTGCTGAAGAGCAACTATTATCACAGCCTATTTTATTACTTTCCCCGCTCCTCAGTTTAGCGGTCGCCGTCGTAATCCAAAATATTTGGTGGCGCTATACGCTGTATTGGCAACGGCTAATTTTGCTCCTTGCTGGCGTTACTGCCAACAGTATCCTCAACGCCCTACTGTTTGGTTTACTGTCTCAATACTCAATTAGCCAACTATTTTTAACCACGTTTACTGGCGGAATACTACTATCCCCCTTTGTTTATCTCATTTATGAATATCTGCATGAGCAGCATTATCATATGCTACTCGACTATGGTACACCTGATAAACAATTACGCACATCACTGATTATTTGGGGATTTTTATTTTGCTTGGTCGGTTTAAGTGCGCAAATTTTCTTTGCTCCAGAGATTGAACAGCTGATTGTTTTGTTAGTTTTTATTCCCAATATTTTTATGGCTTACCGATATGGATGGCAAGGCGGGGTTCTATCCGCATTATTGGGGAGCTTAATTATCACTTTTGCAAGGCAGTTCCAAGGCGCATTTGATGACTTACAAGAATTACAATTATTCTTAAGCTCTCAAGCCTTAATTGGTATTGGACTGGGAATTGCGGTAAGTCGCCAAAAACAACTTGCCGGTAACTTACAGCGCTATCGCCAACGATTGGAGCAAGAACTGCAAACTCGCCGAGACCTGATGCGTAAATTGGTACACACTGAGGAAGATATCAAGAAAGATATTGCGCGAGAATTACATGATGAAATTGGGCAAAACATTACCGCTATTCAAATCCAGTCGATGCTAGTGAAAAAAACAGCACCCAATGAATTAAGTCGCCAAGCTGCCAGTCAAATCAATGAGCTAGCACAACAAATCCATCAAGCAACCCGCCAATTACTACGTCAATTACGTCCTCCCGTTCTCGATGAAATGTCACTAGAAAACGCCCTCACACATCTCATCGCCGAATTTGCTTTTGAAGAAAATAATATCCAGTGCACGTTTTATTATGGGCTAAAAGAAACCCCGGCCAATGAAACCGTTTTATTCACCCTCTACCGACTTGTTCAAGAGCTTCTCAATAACATCAGCAAACATGCTAAAGCGACACACATTCATATTTCACTCGACCAAATAGGTGACTCGATCCAGCTTATTGCCGAGGATAATGGCGTCGGTATTCCCTTTAGCAAACGAACTTCTGGCTTTGGTTTACGGGGAATTGAAGAGCGAGTGACCGCTTTAGGTGGCGATTGGACACTGACAACGCAAAATGGCACCAAAATAATTGTTAACTTGCCCACATTTTGAAATGAAAGATTGTAAAAATAGGAATAATTCCTAGTCTCCTAATACCTTATCTCATCCTTTTATTTAAAAACTTGATTACATTTTGCCAAACGGGAGAAACACAACCATGACAGGTGAAAGTAAATTTAATTTGGATGGCAATTACCGTTTCTGGCGCCGCCAATTAATGTTCTCCATGATTATTGGATATGCTGCTTTTTACCTGACACGAAAAAGCTTTAATTTCGTTATGCCCGTCATGCAAACGGAGCTGTTGTTAGACAAAAGTGATATTGGCTGGATCGCCTCTGCCTTTTACCTAACCTACGGACTGTCCAAGTTTATATCGGGAATTTTCCACGATATCACTGGCTACCGCTGGTTTATGGGTGTAGGTCTTATCATGACCGGCGTTCTAAATATCATTTTTGCTTATTGTTTATCGTTTCCTGCTTTACTGATTGTGTGGACGTTAAACGGTTTCTTTCAAGGATGGGGTTGGCCCCCTTGCGCAAGAATTCTGACTCACTGGTATTCACGTAATGAGCGTGGGTTTTGGTGGGGTTTATGGAATATCTCCATCAACCTTGGTGGAATGGCGTTACCGCTATTAGCTGCCTTATTAGCCACTTATTACAACTGGCAAATGGCATTAATTGTACCGGGAATTATTGGTGTTGTTTTGGGGTTATGGCTCTGCCGGCAACTAAGAGGAACCCCGAAAGAAGAACACTTACCCACAGTGGGACAATGGCGACATGATGCCTTAGAACTGCGCCAAGAGCATTTATCTCCACCACAATCTATGTGGGTGATATTGAAGCAAACCATTGTGTTTAACCCGATGATTTGGCTATTAGGTTGTACCTATATCTTGGTTTATCTCATCCGCATAGGGATAAACGATTGGGGAAATTTATGGCTTACAGAAACGCATGGAACGAATTTATTAAGTGCTAATGCGACATTAGCACTGTTTGAATTAGGCGGTTTATTAGGCGCGTTGTGTGCGGGTTGGGGGTCTGACCTTCTGTTTCGTGGACAGCGAGCACCGATGATTTTGTTATTTTCTTTAGGGCTTTTTGTGTCTGTTAATGCCTTATGGTTAATACCGATTCATCACTACGGGCTACTTGCCGTGTGTTTTTTAGCTAATGGCTTTTTTGTATTTGGTCCACAGATGTTAGTTGGTCTAGCTGCTACAGAATATTGTCATAAAAAGGCAGCTGGAACGGTAACGGGTTATCTTGGATTGTATGCCTATTTAGGGGCTGCAATTGCAGGATGGCCGCTCTCTCAAGTTATCGCAAATTATGGTTGGTCGGGAATGTTTACCTTACTCGCTAGTGCTGCGGCCTTGATGGGGCTACTACTGATGCCTCTTTTGATTGCGAATGTCAGCAAGCGAGAGCATTTAGCCGGTGCAGTTTCACCGCAAAATAATAATAGTTAATCCGAAAACGTGAATAAAGGACTGACAATGAAACTTAAGACTCTTTCTACACTCGTTGCAGCAGGTTTATCTCTTGCCGCTATTACGACTACAGCAAATGCCGCTGGCCGTTTAGTGGTTTACTGTAGTGCCACCAATGCAATGTGCGAAGCTGAAACTCAAGCTTTCGCCAAAAAATATGATGTAAAAACGACTTTCGTTCGTAATGGCTCAGGCAGTACTCTGGCCAAAATCGAAGCAGAAAAACGTAACCCACAAGCTGACGTTTGGTACGGCGGTACATTAGACCCACATTCACAAGCTGGTGAAATGGATCTCTTAGAGCCATACAAATCACCAAACCTGTCACAAATCATGACTCAATTCCAAGATCCAGCAAAACGCAAAGGTAACTACTCTTCTGCGGTTTATATCGGGATCTTAGGGTTTGGCGTGAATAAAGATCGCCTGAAAGAGAAAGGTTTGCCGATCCCAACTTGTTGGAAAGATCTCACCAAACCTGAGTATAAAGGTGAAATTCAAATCGCTGACCCACAAAGCTCAGGAACCGCATATACCGCTCTCGCTACTTTCGACCAACTGTGGGGCAACGAGCAAGCGTTTGATTATCTAAAAAAATTAAACTCAAATATTTCTCAATACACTAAATCTGGTATTGCCCCTGCACGTAACGCAGCCCGTGGTGAATCTGCCATCGGTATCGGTTTCCTGCACGACTACTCTTTAGAAGTTGAAAATGGCGCGCCATTAGAACTCATCGCCCCTTGTGAAGGTACCGGTTATGAGATCGGCGGTATTAGTATTCTGAAAAATGCCCGTAATATGGACAATGCGAAGCTGTTCGTTGATTTCGTTCTGTCTAAAGAAGCCCAAGAGCTGAGCTGGAAACAAGGTCAGTCTTACCAGATCTTAACCAACACCACAGCTGAATCTTCCCCTATTTCTCTGAAACTTAAAGACTTAAATTTAATCAATTACGATATGGATAAATACGGCGATGCTGAAGTCCGTAAAAATCTGATCAACAAATGGGTTACCGAAGTCAAAATGAGCAAATAATGCTCCCAGTGCGGTGTTCGTCACCGCACTAAGCTACTTACTTACTTACAATAAAAATGAAGTCTAAAACTTAAGTGTCTGTTTTTTGCAGACGGCTTCAGATTAGCTCATTCATTAGAATTATAATATTAATTAAGTTCTTTACTATTCGAATAAAAATGATGCTGTTTTCATTCGAAAGTAATGAACTTAGGGGAAAAACAATGCCTCAAACGTTAACTCTCACCGCCTCGAAGAAAAAGGACAGTATTTTCCTTTGGATTCTGATCGCTTGGCTGGGCTTTGCTCTACTCCCATCGTGGAGCTTAGACTATGGCTTATTCGACTCCACACAAGATGAGATTTTAGCTTCGTATGGCTGGAGCAGCGTCAATATTAGTTGGCTCTGGTATTTATTACCGTCTATCTTGTTATTCAGACCACTAACACCTGCCGATCGTAACCACAAAAATCGCCACTATTTTGATGTCGCCGTTGCTGCAATTACCGCCATTGTTGTCATTATCAGTGCCTACTTAGATGGTAGAGGATTGGGTTACTCCGCAATCACGCTATTTATTGCACTCGGAATGATTATGACCCACGCCTTAACTCGCTTAGAGTGGCTGGGTGGCGACCAATTTGTGATTGGCTCCCTGATTACTGTTGTCGCGCTGATTGCGTTATTTATCGTCTTTCCCAGTGTGGCAATTTTTATTCCAATGTTTACTGATGGGAACGGAGATTTTGCACCATTTGCATTTGTGGCAATCCTAACCCAATCACACATTGTCCAAGTTATTATTAACTCAATATTTTTATCACTGGCAGTTGGTGTAGGCTGTACTTTCTTCGGATTAATTCTCGCTATTTACACAACCCGAATTGCCAAACGCTCCGCAATTATTGGACGTGTTTTCTCTATTCTTCCTATCGTAACACCGCCTTTTGTTGTGGGCTTAGGCGTTACTTTGATGATGGGCCGTTCAGGCTATATCACCGAATTTCTAGCCACTTATATGGGCTTAGAAAATACTAACTGGCTTTATGGTTTTACTGGGATTTGGTTAGCACAAGTTCTGGCATTTACGCCGATGTCATTTATGATCCTCGACGGTGCAATTAAAACCATTCATCCCTCTTTAGAAGAAGCATCGTATACATTAAGAGCCAATCGCTACCAAACATTCTTCAATGTGTTTATGCCGCTACTAAAACCTGCGCTCGCAAACGCATTCTTAATTGTGATCGTTCAGTCCTTAGCTGACTTTAGTAACCCGTTAGTATTAGGCGGAAACTTTGACGTTCTCGCTACCCAAATTTACTTCTATATCACCGGGTCACAACTCGATTATCAAGCAGCAAGTACATTAGGTGCCTCCTTGCTAGTCTTCTCGTTACTGGTATTCTGCGTGCAATACATGTGGATTGGTAAACGTTCTTACGTCACCGTTTCCGGTAAATCCTACCGAGGTGATGTACAACCGCTACCTGTATCATTAGTGACTACCGTGACCGTGTTACTGGGGATCTGGGTTGCCTTTAACGTGTTACTCTACGGCAGCATTTTCTATGGCAGCTTCACGGTTAACTGGGGTGTGGATTACACATTAACCCTCGATAACTTTACCAAATTATTTGGTCAAGGCTTTAATGATGGTGCATGGCCATCACTGCTAGATACGCTGTTATATGCGGGTATCGCGGCACCAATTACCGCTATTCTCGGTCTTCTCATTGCGTATATTGTGGTTCGCCAAGATTTTCGCGGTAAGAAAACCATCGAATTTACCACTATGTTGTGCTTCGCCGTACCGGGCACCGTGGCTGGGGTATCTTATATCTTAGCCTTCAACGATACCCCGTTCTATTTAACGGGAACAGCAGCCATCGTGATCATTTCTATGACAATGCGTAACGTACCAGTGGGGATCCGTGCAGGTATCGCGGGTCTTGGTCAGATTGATAAATCATTGGATGAAGCCTCACTCAGCCTACGTGCTGGCTCGATGCGCACTATTTTCCATATCCTTCTGCCATTATTGCGTCCTGCAATTCTCTCCGCGCTGATTTATAGCTTTGTTCGCGCCATTACCACCGTCAGCGCCATTGTGTTCTTGGTGACACCGGATACTCGCGTAGCCACAGCTTATATACTGAACCGAGTTGAGGATGGTGAATATGGAGTGGCAATTGCTTACGGTTCGATTCTGATAGTGGTCATGCTCGCCATTATTTTCTTATTTGACTATTTAATTGGCGAAGCCCGTGTTTCACGCTCCAAAGCCAAAAATGCACAATAATCATGGAGTCACTGACATGACACAGAAAAGTTTTGTTGAATTAAAAAATATCACCAAGCGCTTTGGCGACAATACGGTTATTGACGATTTAAGTCTTTCCATCCCACAGGGTAGCATGGTGACGCTGTTAGGCCCTTCTGGTTGTGGTAAAACCACTGTGCTACGTTTAGTTGCGGGCTTAGAAAAACCAACTGAAGGCCGCATGTTTATCGATGGTGAGGACGTGACTGACCGTTCAATTCAACAGCGTGATATTTGTATGGTATTCCAGTCTTATGCCCTTTTCCCTCATATGTCGTTAGGGGAAAACGTAGGCTATGGTTTGAAAATGTTAGGATTACCCAAAGCTGAAGTTAAAAAACGTGTAGAAGAAGCGTTGGAGTTAGTCGATTTAGCGGGCTTTGCTGATCGGTTTGTCGACCAGATTTCTGGTGGTCAACAACAACGTGTGGCGCTGGCTCGCGCATTAATTTTAAAACCTAAAGTGCTGTTATTTGATGAACCTCTAAGTAACTTAGATGCTAATTTACGTCGTAGTATGCGTGAAAAAATCCGTGAACTTCAGCAGCAATTCAATATTACCTCTTTATATGTGACCCATGACCAAAGCGAAGCATTTGCCGTTTCTGACATGGTTCTGGTCATGAACAAAGGTAAAATTATGCAGCTTGGTTCACCACAAGAGCTATACCGCCAGCCAGCCTCTAAATTTATGGCTAGCTTTATGGGAGATGCAAACATTTTTCCCGCCACACTCACTAGTGATGCGGTGGATATTTTCAGCTATCGCTTGCCACGCCCAGCGCAATTAACCACTAGCCAAACTCAAGTCACGGTCGGTGTGCGCCCTGAAGCTATCACGTTAAGCTTGCAAGGGGATGATAGTCAGCGCTGCACAATCACCCATGTGGCTTATATGGGGCCTCAATATGAAGTAACGGTCGATTGGCATGGTCAATCCATGCTGCTGCAAATCAATGCCACACAGTTACAACCAAGCGTCGGCGAGGAACTGTATTTACAAATCCACCCTTATGGCATGTTTATTCTCGAATAAACTGCCTGTTGATTGCAGAGATCATCCTCTAAACCGCTCAATATATGGGCGGTTTTTATATTTATGATTTATTCTCACTAAAATATTATTTCACGCTAAAAATCTGGCGATAACTTTTGGGATTTAAACGCAAAAATAATAATAATGTGATGACCACTAAAACTAAATGCATTGCCCATACCGGCGTATAACTGTGGTTAATTTGCTGTAGTGCAGCGGCAATCAATGGTCCGAATGCCGCAATAATAAAGCCCCCCGCTTGCATCAACGAAGTCAACGCGCCAGCACTTACCGGATGAGAGATATGATCCAATGATGTAATAATAGTTAGTGCAAAGCATCCCCCTAATCCACACCCTAGCAACCCTACCCATAGCAACGGTATAAAGTGAGGGAATAACATTAACCCTGCAAAACCCAAAGCTTGGCTTGCTAAGGTTACTGTTAGCCAAAAACGGCGGTCAATATTATGAGATGCAAGAACGGGGATCATCAATGCCGCAGCTGCTTGGAAAACCGTTAAGATTGCCACTAATGAACCACTTTCAGCCGCGCTCATTCCTTGCTGTTGAAAGAAAGGCGCTAACCAAGTCACCACGGTCGCGTACCCCGCATTCACCAAGCCAAATCCCGCCATCAATAACCATGTTCGAGGTTTCTTTAAGTAAATAAAAATCGAACTTTGTCCCGCTATTCCTTTGGTTGTTGACGTTCGAATATTCGCGATAACAGCGATGAGCGCTAAAAACGCAGGAGCAGCCAGCCATGCAAGTCCACTTTGCCAATGTCCCGTGATGTGAGTAATCAACGGCGTTAGCTGCGCGCCAAGCGCTCCACCTACCATTAATGTTGCTGAATAAAGCCCTGTCATCGCCGCCATTTTTTGTGGAAATTTAGCTTTAATCAGGCCTGGGAAAACCGCTTGAATATACGCCGCTCCGACGCCACATAAAAATGCAGTCAGTAATAATGCGATGCCATCAGACACAAATAAACGGCAAAAAGAACCGAGTAATAACAATAACATCGCAAAACTAATACCAAGCCTATCGCCCAATCGCTGATTGAGAGACGGTACCACCAGCGCACCAAATCCCATCAATAACATGGGTAATAATGTGAGCAAAGAAACACCTTGGTAGCTCATTCCGGTAGTTTGGATAATGTCATCGATGACAGGACCCGGTCCCGTCATAAATGGACGCAGATTGATCCCCACTAAAACAATGGTCAAGATCAACCCGAAAGAAGGAGAAAGTGGCTTATGCATTTTCATCAATGGTGTAATGCCCACCACTGACTGTACAATGCTGACTGAGGTTCATTTTCAGGTTTTAGTTGTACAAATTGCAGCCCAGTTTGCTGTTCAGGCTCGACGCTTAAGGCTTGTGCAATACTCGCCGTTGATAGCCCAAAAGGTTCAGCATCTTGATTCGAATACGCATAAACAATACGGGAAATACCCGCCATGCGCATCGCGGCCAAACACATAGGGCAAGGTTGCCCACTTGCATATACCACACAATCATCTAGCCTAACTTTACCCAGCACTTCACCCGCTTGGCGCAGTGCCAGCAACTCAGCATGCGCCGTCGGATCATTGCGTTCTAGCATCTGGTTTACCCCAGTAGCAACCACACTACCGTCGTACACCACTACCGCACCAAAGGGTCTTCCTCCAGCATTGACATTTTCCGTCGCCAATAAAATGGCTTGCTGCAAAAATTGGTTATCTGTCATTATTTCGCTCCTGCCTTTTCAAGAATATCGATAATATTTTGATATCCTTTACTCTTTGCTAGTGTTAATGGTGACTGCCCTGAAGCATCCGCTAAATTAACATCAGCGCCGCCCTCGACTAATAAAGTGACTATCTGAGCATATTTATCACTGCCATCCCCAAGAATGATCGCTTCAATAAGCGCAGTCCACCCCAGATTGTTCACATGATTGACACTCACACCCGCATCAATCAATGTTTTCACCATTTTGACATGACCACGTTCAGCAGCAGGGATCAAAGCCGTCCCACCGTAACGGTTAATACTGCTTACGTCAGCACCATGGCTTAACGTCATTTCTAATATTTCTTGCAAACCACGAGCCCCTGCATATAAGAAAGGCGTATCTTGAATACCATCTTTTGCATTCACATCCGCGCCTTTTTCAATCAAGTAGCGTGCAACAGTAATTTGGTTTGCATTTGTTGCAGCCATAAGAGGTGTGCGTAGACGACGATCCCGTTGCTCGATATTTACGCCCTGCTCAACAAGCCGTTGTACAGAGGCTAAATCACCTTTTTCAGCTGCATTAACTAATTGAGGAATATCTGTTTTCGCCATAGGCTTCACCATAAAGATCAGCATAATCACAAAAGCACTGATTAAATAAAGTCCCCATTTTTGCTTCAAGGATCCCGCTTTCATCATCAATCTCCTTATGCTCTGTTTAGCCTATCGAAATAAAAATCATTTAGAAAAAAATAATTGAGCCATAAACATTAACAGAGGAAAACTATTGTTCAATCTTATCTTGTAGAATAGATTTTTCGTTGTGAACAAATCTTCGTCTATCAACTGAAATACAGACAAAAAAACGCCCTATAAATCAGACTCAGCGAGCCAGTTTATAGGGCGTTTGATTTTTTATACTTTAACTTAAAACTACCGTTTTAGTCTTAGCCTAATTGTTTACGTGCATTACGGAAGATACGCATCCATGGGCTATCTTCACCCCAATTTTCTGGATGCCATGAGTTACTCACAGTACGGAATACACGCTCTGGGTGCGGCATCATTATGGTTGCTCGACCATCGATTGTGGTGACTGCGGTAATCCCATTAACCGAACCGTTAGGGTTCGCTGGATACTGCTCAGTGACTTGACCGTAGTTATTCACAAAACGCATTGCCACTAAGCCATTATTTTCCAATTGTGTTAAGTGGGATGGAACACGCGTTTCGACCTGACCTTCACCATGAGACACTGCAATTGCCATACGAGAGCCAGCCATATCTTGCAGTAGCAGCGATGGGCTGTTAGCAATTTCGACTAAACTAAAGCGCGCTTCAAAACGCTCTGAACGGTTACGGACGAAACGCGGCCAATAGTCAGCGCCTGGGATCAAGTCATGCAAGTTAGACATCATCTGGCAACCGTTACATACACCTAAAGAAAGTGTATCTGGTCGATTAAAGAATGCAGCAAACTCATCACGAACTTTATTGTTGAACAAGATAGATTTCGCCCAACCTTCCCCTGCACCTAAGACATCACCGTACGAGAAACCACCGCAAGCCACTAATGCTTGGAATTGTTCAAGGGATAAATTACCTGCAAGTAAATCACTCATATGAACATCGATAGCATCAAAACCTGCACGATCCCATGCAGCTGCCATTTCAACATGAGAGTTGACGCCTTGCTCACGCAGTACTGCGACTTTAGGTCGAATACCGGTTGCTATATAAGGTGCAGCGATATCATCCGCGATATCAAATGTCAGTTTCGCTTGTAAGCCGGGGTCTTGGCTATCTTTCTTCGCCTGATGTTCTTGATCCGCACACTCTTCATTATCCCGTAAACGCTGCATCTGCCATGTGGTTTCTGCCCACCATTCACGAAGCAAGCTACGAGACTCGTTATAAACAACAGTGTCTCGGCTATTGATGATCACCGCATCGTCGTTAGTTGCTGTCCCTAAATAATGTAAGCAACTCGATAAACCAGCATCAGCAAAACACTGCTCTACATATTGACGGTCAGCCCCTTGAACTTGGATCACGGCGCCTAATTCTTCGTTGAATAGCGCCGCTAATGTATCTTCATCGAATGAACTAATATCAACGTTAATGCCACAATGGCCCGCAAATGCCATCTCAACCAGTGTAACGAACAAACCACCATCTGAACGGTCATGGTAAGCCAACAATTTTTGCTCAGACAGCAATTTCTGGATGGTATTAAAGAAGCCTAACAACAGTGCTGGGTCACGCACATCTGGCGCTTTATTGCCTAACTGGCGATAAACTTGCGCTAAAGCAGAGCCACCAAGTGCATGATGACCTTGCCCGAGATCAATCAGTAATAGTGCGTTATCCGCCGTTGTTTTCAGTTCTGGCGTTACCGTTAAACGAACATCTTCTACGCGTCCAAATGCCGTGATGATCAGTGAAAGAGGCGAGGTCATTTCACGCTCTTCACCATTTTGCTGCCAGCGGGTTTTCATCGACATAGAGTCTTTACCCACTGGGATAGTTAACCCTAATGTAGGACATAACTCTTCACCCACGGCTTTTACTGCCGCATACAGACCTGCATCCTCTCCCGGATGACCTGCCGCAGACATCCAGTTTGCCGACAGTTTCACACGCTTCAAATCGTGAACATAAGAACACGCAAGGTTAGTCAACGCTTCACCGACAGCCATACGCGCTGAAGCTGCAAAATCTAACAGCGCAATAGGTGTTCTTTCGCCGATAGACATCGACTCACCGTAATAGCTATCCAAGCTCGCCGTCGTGACCGCACAATCAGCCACTGGAATTTGCCATGGACCTACCATTTGGTCGCGGGCAACCATACCCGTTACAGTCCGGTCACCAATGGTGATCAAGAATGTTTTCTCTGCAACTGCTGGTAAATGAAGAACGCGTTTAACGGCTTCAGTTAAATCAATGGTGGTTCTATCAAGAGATTCCGGTTCAGCTTTCAGAGATTTGACATCTCTCAGCATTTTTGGGGTTTTACCCAATAAAACATCTAATGGCATATCGATAGGTTGATTACCGAAATGTTCATCATTCAGCGTTAAGTGACGCTCTTCTGTCGCTTCACCAATTACCGCAAATGGTGCGCGCTCACGCTCACAAATTGCCGTAAATAATTCTAGCTGGTCTGGAGCGACCGCCATAACATAGCGTTCTTGAGATTCGTTACACCAAACCTCTAGTGGGCTCATACCCGGTTCATCGTTAAGAATCTTACGTAACTCAAAACGCCCGCCACGTCCGCCATCACTAACTAACTCAGGCATCGCGTTAGATAATCCACCCGCCCCGACGTCATGGATAAACAGAATTGGGTTGTCATCACCTAACTGCCAGCATTTATCGATCACTTCTTGGCAACGGCGTTCCATTTCAGCGTTATCTCGTTGAACTGATGCAAAATCAAGATCAGCCGCAGATTGACCCGATGTCATTGAAGAAGCCGCACCACCACCTAAGCCGATATTCATCGACGGCCCACCCAGTACAATCAGTTTTGCACCGACGGTGATTTCACCTTTTTGAACATGGTCAGCACGGATATTACCCATACCGCCTGCTAGCATAATTGGCTTGTGGTAACCACGTAACTCTTCACCATTATGGCTGTTAACTTTCTCTTCATAAGTACGGAAATAGCCTAATAGGGCTGGACGACCAAACTCATTGTTGAATGCAGCGCCGCCTAATGGACCTTCGGTCATAATATCCAGCGCGGTTACAATACGCTCTGGTTTACCAAAATCTTCTTCCCATGGCTGTTCAAAGCCAGGAATACGCAAGTTAGAAACGGAAAAACCAACTAATCCCGCTTTTGGTTTCGCACCACGTCCCGTTGCACCTTCATCACGAATTTCACCACCAGAGCCTGTCGCTGCGCCTGGCCACGGCGAAATCGCGGTTGGGTGGTTATGGGTTTCAACCTTCATCAAGATATGCGCATCTTCTTGATGATAACGGTATGTGCGACCATCAGGTTCAGGGAAAAAACGCCCTACAGAAGAACCTTCCATTACTGCTGCATTATCTTTATAAGCGGATAAAACATAGTCAGGCGTCTTTTCGAAGGTATTTTTGATCATTTTGAAGAGAGATTTGGGCTGAGTTTCCCCATCAATGATCCAATCGGCGTTGAAAATTTTATGGCGGCAATGTTCAGAGTTAGCCTGTGCAAACATGTACAGTTCAATATCAGTTGGATTACGTTTTAATCCCTTAAAAGCATCAAATAAATAATCGATTTCATCTTCCGCCAGCGCTAAGCCCATTTCTTTATTTGCAATTTCTAAGGCTTGACGTCCACCAACAATAATATCAATAACTTTTAATGGCGCTGGTTGCTGCTGAACAAACAGCGCTTGAGCTTGCTCAAAAGAGGAAAATACGGTTTCCATCATACGGTCATGTAGCATGCCAATGACTTCATCCCATTGGGCAGAGCTCATTGCATCTGCCTGGATGTAATACGCAATACCACGTTCAATACGTTTAACCTGCGATAAACCACAGTTATGTGCGATGTCTGTCGCTTTTGATGACCAAGGAGAGATAGTGCCTGGGCGAGGAGTGACTAAAACCAATTTGCCAAAAGGTTCATGCTCCGCCAGAGAAGGACCATATTTTAACAAACTACTCAGCTTACCTTGCTCAGTACTGTTTAATGGGGCTGATAGCTCAGCAAAGTGCATATATTCAGCATAGATATCCGTAACAGGGAGCTGTTTTTCAGTAAACAGTGCCAAAAGACGGGTAATACGAAATGCTGATAGAGCAGGTGAGCCACGCAAAATTTCCATAGTCTTAAATTCTCTCTTGTAAACGCCAGCCCTGAACTGAAAGCAGGGAAACCGAGAACCATTATAGAGCAATGTTCATCAATACGAAACCGTTTGCGTGACTAAAAAGAGAGCGAATAGTTAAATATTATGATGGGCTAAATACGATAATATTAGTTGCACCGATCATCATTGTTGAGCAGAATACAAACTACTGGATTTATAACCATTACTCAACAGTCGATTTTCTAAATACAACACCAGCTCTTATACGAGAAATAACTATTTGAATAACTTAAAAGTTAACTATTTTATTGTCGTGGTCATCGCATTGCTGGCAACTATGATTATTGGCTTTAATATCCGATGGTCAAATACGCACAGCACCCAAATCGACAAAATTCTCTCTAAGGGAGAGCTGCGCATCAGTGCTGTCAGTTCACCACTTATTTATATTGATGAGCAAAATCAGCTACGTGGTTTCGACTATGAACTTGCTCAAGGCTTTGCCACTTACCTTGGCGTAAAGCTTAAAATTATTATTAGACCTACCTTTGAACAAATTTTTGCAGATCTTGAAAATGATGATGCCGATATTGCTGTTGCGGGCTTACTCTACAATAAAGATCGTTTAGAAACCCTGAAAGCGGGCCCGAGTTATCTTAATGTCACTCAGCAATTGGTTTACCGCAAAGGTTCACCTCGCCCTAAATCTTTTAATGACTTAAAGGGTAAATTAGTGGTGATTGCTGGGAGTACTCACGCCAGCACATTACAAAAATTGTCTAAAGAGTATCCAAACCTAAAGTGGGAAGAAAGTAGCGAGTATTCCCCAAATCAGCTACTTGAAATGGTCGCTGAAGGCGAAATAGATTATACATTAGAAGACTCTATCGCTATTGCATTACAACAACGTAGCCATCCCAAAATAGCCGTTGCGATTGATTTACTCGATGACCATGCTATTACGTGGTATATGCGCCGCAGTAACGACGATAGCCTTGATGCTGCCCTTCTCGACTTTTTCAATCTCAGCAATCAAAATGAAACTCTTGCACGCTTGACTGAACGTTATTTTAGTCATGTGGAATCTTTTGATTACTTTGATACCATCACTTTTATTAGTGCAATCAATAATAAACTTCCTGACTATCAACCTTTATTTGAAAAATATGCCGACAGCATTGATTGGCAGCTTCTTGCTGCCATCGCATGGCAAGAATCTCATTGGGATCCTTTAGCAACTTCTCCGACGGGAGTTCGCGGGTTGATGATGTTAACTAAACCCACTGCAGCTACGATGGGCATTTCTGATCGATTAGATCCCGAAGAGAGTATTAAGGGAGGCGCTGCTTATTTAGCTTATTTGATGGAGCGCCTGCCAAAAACTATCGCTGAAGATGATAGGATGTGGTTTGCGTTAGCGGCATACAATATGGGCTATGGCCATATGATGGATGCACGTAAACTCACTGAAAAATTAGGTGGCGACCCTGACCGCTGGTTAGATGTTAAAGCTAGGCTTCCATTGCTAGCTCAACCTAAATATCACTCTCAACTGACTTATGGCTATGCCCGTGGTCATGAAGCTTATCGCTATGTCGAAAATATCCGTCGTTATCATCAAAGCTTGGTGGGTTACTTACAAAGCCAGGAAAAGAAACAGCGGACATTAGATATTGCTAAAAAATCACAAGTTTATGTCGTGGTTCCAAAAAATGATCCGCAGCTTTCATCTTACATACTACCAAATAAGTTAAATAGCTCACCAAAATCCCCGATTGATCTTGGCGTATTTAATAAAAAAGAGAATTCGACCTCGACATCTTCCTCTAAGCCCGGCTCGGAAAGCTCATTAGGTGAATATTTATTATCTAAGCCGCCGTTACCTCAATATCCTGTCATCAAAAACCCAGAGAGTAATAATGTTCAATCCGTGAATAACACACAATCAGTAAAAGAATGATTTATCCTTGAGCCCATACACACAACAATCACAATGGATCTTGCTTTTGCTGATGTCGTTGGGCTTTGATTTGTTCACGGCGCATTTTAAAAAATGCACTCAACATCGATGAACAAACGTCTTCCAAGATACCTCCGGTGACATCAACATAATGGTTCAATCCTGCTTGCCCCATAATGTTAATAAACGAACCACAAGCACCTGTCTTAAAATCTTTGGCGCCATACACGACACGACCAATACGGCTATGTATCATCGCTCCCGCGCACATAATGCAAGGCTCTAAAGTGACATATAACGTGGTATCCAATAAGCGGTAATTTTTCAGTATTTTTCCCGCTTGTTGTAGGGTAATGATCTCCGCATGTGCAGTCGGGTCATGCTGTTCAATCGAGTGATTCCAGCCCGTTGCAATCAGTTGGTTATCTTTGACAAGTAACGCGCCCACAGGGATCTCCCCTATATCTTGCGCTTGTTTTGCTAGCTCAATAGCTTGAGCCATCCAATACTCATCAATTTCTAATTGCGTCACACTAACCTCTCCCCTATTCAGACCCAAGCCATGATTATTACGAAATGTTAAAGTGACTGCAAATTGAATCTAATATAAATCAATAGCTAATTACTAAAAATGGCAAGTTTTGCAGCGAATCCCATAAAAAAAGCGCCTACCGTGCAATTTCCTAATTTCGCAAGAATTTGTTTCTCTCGTAAAAAACGTGCAATTAGGTAGCCACTAAAAATTAATAGACTGAGATATAAAAAACTGATTGCTTCTAAAATAGCGGCCAATACCAGATAAGGAACCCATGCGTGAGCATAATTAAAGTCAATAAATTGAATAAAGAAAGAAATATAAAATAAAATTGCTTTGGGGTTTGTCAAACTCAGAATTAACGCACGGGTAAAATGTTTTTCTGCTTTGATTTCAATGGTTTCTTTACCAACCGGTAATGATTTTTTTTGCCAAAAAGTGGAATATAAAATTTTACAACCTAAGTAGAGTAAATATGCCGCACCAAGATAGCGCACAACCATGAACAGGGTTGGTGATGCCTTAATCACCGATGCAACACCAATGAAAGAAAGAAAAATTAAAATTGCATCTCCAGTAAATACCCCCAATGCAGCCCGATAGCCTGATTTAGTGCCATGTGAGGTACTTGATTTCAGTACATACAGGGAATTAGGTCCCGGTACAATGATAATCAAGATTAACCCTGCCAAGTACGTCCAAAAATTTAATACCCCGAGATTTTCAAACATCGCTACATCCTAATCGTTTTTTCTTATTACTATCACAACTTGATTTATTTGTGAACAACTTGCATTTATTAATTTTTAAATCATTCGAATATATAAAACAAGCTAACAATTAACATTATTTTTAAATTCAAATCATTCAAATATGATTAATGGGAACTTGAGTTTTCTTAAATTAAATACGAGGAATAATAATGGCATTTATTAGAAGAACCGTTCAATCGAACATGTTCGATGAGTTCTATCCAACTACACTGGCATTTATTGCCGGTAAAAAATCATTCTTCTTAGGTCATTCAAGAGATAAATCTTATATGATCTATAACATGTCCGATGCAGGTAAAATCGATGCATCTGCTGTTGTTCAAAAAGGAAAATTGAAAACCTACCTACAAAATATCCAAGCTTTCTACGATTCAACTCAAAATAAACAATATCTTTATGGTTACAACTTGGATGAAAAAGTTATCGATGTTTATCAAATTGCTGATAATGCGAGTATCCAATTAATGTATTCTGAAGAGTTTTCCATTGAAGACTCAATCAAATCTGCAACCTTCTTTATTGTAAATGGTGTTCTGCATTTCTATACTCAATCAGACAAAACCAAATATTGGTATATCTATAATTTAATTACTTACTAATATTATTCAATAAATAATTTCATAGAAATAAGGATTGTAATTTAAATCCTTATTTTGTTTTTTATTTTTTATTAAAAATTTAATGAATATTTCGTTGATTACATTTTGTTTTAAACAAAAAACTACAGTTTGTTAACAATGTAATTCATTTAGTTTTAATCACCATAATTCAGTGTTTAATTGATTCGGTTCAGTGTAGAATAGTCAACAATTATAAAAGTTAAATTATCAAATAGATATAATCGATTAAAATGGCACTATTAATTACTAAAAAATGCATCAATTGCGATATGTGTGAACCTGAATGCCCTAATGATGCTATTTTCATGGGACAGGAAATTTATGAAATAGATTCTGACCTATGCACTGAATGTGTTGGCCACTATGACAAGCCAACCTGTCAGTCTGTCTGCCCTATCACAAATACCATTATTACCGACCCTGAACGAACTGAATCCCAAGAACAGCTATGGGATAAGTTTGTCATGATCCACCACGCAGATAAAATCTAACATCAAAAGTTTGTCATCCTTAAAAATTGCCGACGTAACGACGTAGCCTTGTCGGCAATTCATTTAATCTATCAGACTCTCTATAATCACTGTTGCTGCCGCATAATGGCGCTCATCGGTAATAGAAACATGAAAATGGGTTGCATTCAGACAAGCTGCCAGCTTCAAAGCTTCTCCACTGAGCGTTAATAACGGTTTACCTAACTTATCATTAGTGACCTCAAACTGATTAAAAGCCAATCCGTTACGGATCCCAGTCCCTAATGCTTTAGCAGCAGCCTCTTTAACGGCAAATCGTTTAGCTAAAAAACGGGCAGGCTTAGTTTGTTGCTGATATTGTGCATACTCGTATTCCGTCAAAATTCTTTTAGCTAAGCTATCCGCTGAGCGTTCAATGACTGACTCTATACGACTAATTTCAACGATATCAGTACCTAAACCTACAATAGCCATTATTTGCGTGCTTCCGTGAGTAATTGCTTCATATCGGATACTGCTTGCGCTAAACCACTAAATAACGCTCTTCCAATAATCGCGTGGCCAATATTCAATTCATAAATTTCAGGAAGTGCGGCAATACGCTGAACATTATGGTACGTCAAGCCGTGACCTGCATTCACTTTAATGCCTTTACCTGCGGCATATTTGACACCATCACGAATTCGACGAAACTCAATCTCTTGAGCTTGCTCTGTTTTTGCATCCGCATATGCTCCAGTATGGATCTCAATAAATGGAGCACCGCACTCTTGAGCAGCATCAATTTGCTCATGATCTGCATCGATAAACAAGGAGACTAAAATGCCCGACTCTGTTAGACGTTTTACCGCAGCAGCAACTTTTTGTTTTTGCCCTGCAACATCTAATCCCCCTTCCGTTGTCACTTCTTCACGTTTTTCTGGTACTAAACAACAATAAGTTGGCTTAATGCGACAAGCGATGTCGATCATCTCATCGGTGACCGCCATTTCAAGATTCATGCGAGTTTGAATAGTTTGGTTAAGTAACTCAACATCTCTGTCCGTAATATGGCGACGGTCTTCACGTAGGTGAATGGTGATACCATCTGCTCCAGCTTGTTCAGCAACAAATGCTGCTTGGACAGGATCTGGATATTGTGTTCCTCTTGCATTTCTAACGGTTGCAATGTGGTCAATGTTAACGCCCAATAACAGCTCAGCCATGTTTAACTCCCTATGAATAAACGGTCACTTATTTTTTATAAGTCGTATCGTACTGCACTTTAGCGCTTTGTGGGAATAAATCTCTCACTCTTTCCCACATATTACAAACAGATATCTGTATTGCACCTATTACATTCAACTTTTGGGAAGCGCTTCGAAGAAAATGGATAAGGATAAAAAATTAGCTGGATAGCAGATGAATTTGCACGTAGAAATATCTGCAAATAGCTTCAAAAAAATAAAATTTAGCTTTTATTATTAGTTAATATTGAAGGCATTGTCGTGAATTGCCTAAAAAGCTCTCGACTTTTTAACGGCTTACCTCCCAGATAGGGCTTTAAAGCCATCCGAGTAAAACGTTTAGCTGCCTTTAGGGTATCAGCATCAGGGAAATCACGGCTTGCCAGCGCTTTAAGTTGTTTTCCTGTGAAGCTAAATTGGTCTATTACTAAGCTACCAATAAATCCTTTTTCTTCGCGGTAACGATAAGTCATAGTATCCGATACAGGCTCTCCGCTACCTGCACAGTGCAGAAAGTCAACGCCGTAACCTAAGTAAGATAGCAGTGCAAGCTCAAATTGGCGTAGAGCAGATTCAGGTGTTCGCTCACTGCCTGCCAACACTTGTAAGCAAGATAGGTAATCAAAAAATAAGGCTGAATATGGGGTTCCAAACTCAAGGACACGGGCGGTTAATTCATTGAGATATAAGCCGCTATATAAAACAGTGCCGCTTAGAGGAAGAGCAAGAGAAACAGGATCTGCGTTAATGAGGGTCTTGATTTCACCTTTACCACCCCAACGGATTAATAAAGGTGTAAAAGGCTGCAAGCAGCCTCTTAAAGGTGAGCGGTTGCGCCTAGCGCCTTTCGCCAACAAACGTATTTTACCTTCCCCTTCAGTGAAAAAATCGAGTAATAAACTCGTTTCACTGTAAGGACGGGAATGGAGCACAAACGCACGTTGCCAACCACTCACGTTGTCACCGATTATTTTAAATCGTCAACATAACCCAGGCTACGCAGCGCTCTTTCATCGTCTGCCCAACCTGATTTAACTTTAACCCAAAGTTCAAGGTGAACTTTAGTTTCAAACAGACGTTCCATATCAATACGGGCTTCGGTACCGATAGTTTTCAGCTTGCTGCCTTTATTACCGATAACCATTTTTTTCTGACCCTCGCGTTCAACAAGAATCAAGCCGTTGATGTGGTAGCCACCTCTATCCATTTCTTTAAACTGCTCAATTTCTACAGTTACGGAATATGGTAATTCATCACCAAGAAAACGCATTAATTTTTCACGGATAATTTCAGACGCCATAAAGCGCTGAGAACGATCAGTAATGTAGTCTTCAGGGAAATGGTGAATAGCTTCAGGAATATGTTGTTTAACAATTTTCGCAATTGTGTCAACGCCCTGACCTTTTTCAGCACTAATTGGTACTACATCCAAGAAATTCATTTTCTGGCTGATCATACCAATGTGAGGCAATAGGCTCGTCTTATCGACCACATTATCAATTTTGTTGATTGCCAGAATAACAGGGCAACGTAAGCTGGATAATTTATTGACCACCATTTCATCATCTGGTGTCCAATGGGTTCCTTCAACCACAAAAATAACCAATTCAACATCACCAATAGAACTGGATGCTGCGCGGTTCATCAATCGGTTGATCGCTCTTTTTTCTTCAATGTGTAGACCTGGGGTATCAACATAGATAATTTGGTAATTATCTTCTGTATTGATCCCCATAATGCGGTGACGAGTTGTTTGTGGCTTTCTCGACGTAATCGAGACTTTTTGCCCTAACAACTGGTTTAATAACGTTGATTTACCAACGTTCGGACGTCCAACTATGGCAACAAAACCACAGTGGGATTGTAATTCACTCATTCAATCTCCAAGATTTTCAATGCTTGTTCTGCTGCGGCTTGCTCCGCTTTACGACGACTTGAACCAACACCATTAATAGATTGCTCAATACCACTGACTTCGCAGTGGATCGTAAATTCTTGATCATGAGCCTCACCTTTTACCTGAACAACTAAGTAATTAGGTAATGGAAGGTGACGCCCTTGCAGATATTCTTGTAGCCGCGTTTTAGGGTCTTTTTGTTTATCACCCGGACTAATTTCATCTAGTCTACCTTTGTACCAAGCAAGGATGATTCGCTCAATAGTTTGGATATCACTATCAAGAAAAATGCCACCAATCAAGGCTTCAACGGTATCCGCAAGAATTGATTCACGACGAAAACCGCCGCTTTTTAATTCTCCAGGACCTAAACGTAAACATTCACCGAGCTCAAATTCACGGGCTATTTCAGCCAATGTATTTCCACGCACTAACGTTGCGCGCATGCGGCTCATATCTCCTTCATCCACTTTAGGAAAACGGTGATATAAGTCATTTGCAATCACAAAACTAAGAATTGAATCACCTAAAAATTCTAATCGTTCATTATGCTTGCTGCTAGCACTTCTGTGTGTCAATGCTTGGATTAATAAATCGTGTTGCGTAAAGGTATAACCCAGCTTACGCTGTAATTTCTCTAATAAAAGAGGGTTCATGTGCGCCCAACCATTTCTTATTTGATAACAAAGCACACGCAACAGACCTGTAAAATTGGGTATTTTACAAAACTGTTGCGTTTGCACTGACATCCAACAAACACCACTCATAATTCATTGAAACTAATGAAAATAACTTTAATTAGCCATGATGATTTAACAGGAATGGTTGATTATTAGGAAGCCAATAATATTTAATACAAGATTATTGTACACTGGGTAAAACAATAATGCTTATGATAATGCGAGTTTTCATCTGAAAACCCGCATTGTCTGAATTGAATTATAGAGGACCAATACGACTAAAGCGAATACCCGTCGGCCATTCATTTTCTTGTTTATCTAAACTTAGCCAGATAAACACGGCTCGACCCACTAAGTTTTGTTCAGGAACAAAGCCCCACATACGGCTATCAGAGCTATTATCCCTATTGTCACCCATCATAAAATAATGTTTATCAGGAACAATCCACTCATTACGAGGCATATTGGGTTGAACATATTTAGCTTCAGTCATCGCTTCACGAATAATTAAAATCTGATGTTCAACAGTGCCCAACGTTTCACTTCTCTCGTACTGACGCAATGCATTTCTTGGCAATGCTTGGTCAAGAGGGATTTGATAGTTGCCCTTTTGGTTATCAACCACCGAGCCAATATCTAAAAACATCGTCCATTCGCTTGGCTTTAATGGACCATAAGTAATTGGTAAACGTTCGGTACAATTATTTGCTGTGCAGTTCGGATAAATAGTGAGTTCTTTGGAATCCGGATTATAAATAATTTTATCTCCCGGTAAACCAACGACACGCTTTACGAAATCAACATTAGGTTCTAGCGGGTATTTGAATACCGCGATATCTCCACGATTCGGTTTTCCTGTTTCGATTAATGTGGTTTGAGTAATAGGATCTTTCAACCCATAAGAGAATTTCTCAACCAACATAAAATCACCGACTAATAACGTCGGCATCATCGAGCCAGATGGAATCTGAAACGGTTCGTAAATAAATGAGCGTACAATCAGAACAATAGCTAACACAGGAAAAATTGAGGTTCCCGTTTCAAGCCATGAAGGACGACGAACTGCTTTCGCTAATTCATCTTCATTCATTGAGCCGTTAGTTACTTCCCGCAATTTTTTAAGCTTGGCTTTACGAGCAGGCGCAAGCTTAAATTTATCTAAGCACCAAATAATCCCAGTCACTAGCGTGGCTAATGTTAGGATCAGGGCAAATGTGTTAGCCATTGAGACTCCTTGTAAACTTAGCTGTCTTTACCAACATGCAATATAGCAAGGAACGCTTCTTGTGGGAGTTCAACGTTACCCACTTGTTTCATACGTTTCTTACCGTCCTTTTGCTTCTGCAACAGTTTTTTCTTACGGCTAACGTCACCGCCATAACACTTCGCAAGAACGTTTTTACGTAATTGCTTAACTGTAGAACGAGCAATAATGTGGTTACCAATCGCCGCCTGAATTGCGATATCAAACTGTTGACGAGGGATTAGCTCTTTCATCTTCTCAACCAGCTCACGTCCACGGTATTGTGAATTTCCACGGTGAGTGATCAGTGCTAATGCATCAACACGTTCGTTGTTAATTAATACATCCACACGGACCATATCAGATGTTTGGAAACGTTTGAATGCATAATCCAAAGACGCATAGCCACGAGATGTCGATTTCAAACGGTCAAAGAAATCTAGTACGACTTCTGCCATCGGAATTTCATAGGTCAGAGATACCTGATTTCCGTGATAAACCATATTGGTTTGCACGCCACGTTTCTCAATACACAGAGTAATCACGTTACCTAAATACTCTTTAGGCATCAGCATATGACACTCAGCGATTGGTTCTCTTAACTCTTCAATATTATTAAGTGCTGGTAATTTGGATGGGCTATCCACATGTACCACTTCACCGTTGGTTTGAACCACCTCATAGACAACCGTTGGTGCCGTTGTGATCAAATCAAGATCGTATTCACGCTCTAAACGTTCTTGAATGATTTCCATGTGCAGTAAACCAAGGAAACCACAACGGAAACCAAAACCTAATGCTGTCGACGTTTCTGGTTCATAAAATAGAGATGCATCGTTCAGACTTAATTTGCCTAGTGCATCACGGAATGCTTCATAATCATCGGAACTTACTGGGAACAGACCCGCATAAACCTGAGGCTTCACTTTTTTAAAGCCTGGTAATGCTTTATCCGCTGGATTACGAGCCCCTGTTAAAGTATCTCCAACAGGTGCACCCGTGATGTCTTTAATCGCACACACCAACCAGCCTACTTCACCACAACTTAAGGTGTCTCGGTCAACTTGTTTTGGTGTGAAAATTCCCAGACGCTCAGCGTTATAGACCTGTCCTGTACTCATCACCTTGATTTTATCGCCTTTTTTCAAGGAACCATTTTTGATACGGATCAGAGAAACAACGCCTAAATAGTTATCAAACCAAGAGTCAATAATCAGTGCTTGTAAAGGTCCTTCCGGATCGCCTTCCGGTGGTGGAATTTCTTTAACTAAACGTTCAATGACATCTTGAACACCAATTCCTGTTTTCGCTGAGCAGCGAACTGCATCATGAGCATCAAGCCCCACAATGTCTTCAATCTCATCCGCAACACGATCGGGATCCGCTGCAGGTAAATCAATTTTGTTCAGGATTGGAACAACTTCCAAATCCATCTCAATTGCGGTGTAACAGTTAGCCAGCGTCTGAGCCTCAACGCCCTGCCCTGCATCCACAACTAACAGAGCACCTTCACACGCAGCCAAAGAGCGTGAAACCTCGTAAGAGAAGTCAACGTGTCCTGGGGTGTCGATAAAGTTCAGTTGGTATGTTTCACCATCTGATGCCTTATAATCAAGGGTAACGCTTTGTGCCTTGATAGTAATTCCACGTTCACGCTCTAAATCCATAGAGTCTAGAACCTGCGCCGCCATTTCGCGGTCAGTTAAGCCACCACAAATTTGAATAATGCGGTCTGATAATGTGGACTTACCATGGTCGATATGTGCAATGATCGAAAAGTTTCTGATGTTTTTGATTTTCAAGGTAATATCTTCTTTTAAATTGCCTTACAAAATCAGTTTTGTGCAAAATTTGCTACAAAACTAAAATGCTATGATTATCACAAGATTGCTAATTAGCAGCATTTTACATACAAGAACCCTCTAACACAAAGATTCAATGTAAAACAACTGTAAAACTGCCGAAGTTTAATAAGTTACTGATGACATTTTTGAGTAACTAAAAGCAAAATCGCCAATAACTATTAATAATGGCTACGGGCGAATAATGGCTACAGGTGATTTCGGCTCAAGAATGGGTTTGAACACAAACCTCTCCGGGGGGAAGACCTATTTGCAAAACAATTGGTTGAAAATCTATTTTATGGCGCCAATGTGATGCCATTGTACGCGCAATAAAAAATCCAGCAAACCCGCCAAATACACCCGAAACAGCCACCCATAGCTGTTCAAAATCAGCAGACTGCGCTAATGCAGCAAATAAGAATAGGCCAATCAGTGGCGTTAAATAGACCAACATCGCCGAACGTAATAGGCTACCTTCAGGGATGCCAACCTCTATTTTTTGCCCTACAACGAGAGGTTGCTCAATTTCAATTTCTAATTCATGCTCTGTATTCGGTCCGATTTTATTCAATGCATAAGAGCCGCAAGCAGCTCGTGCACTGCAACTGCCACACCCTGCTGAAGAGCCATAACGCAATAATGCGCGCCCTTTTTGCCATCGAACAACTGTTGCCCATTCTTTTACCATGATTTACTCCCGAAATTGGATGCTACTCGCAATTAACTGTGAGGTTGCAAGCGGTAGCTCGCCTATTATCGTAATCACATTTTGCTTCTGAGTCATGGTATAAATTGTGCGGCGACCATTTTGCAACGGTTGATCGAGCAGAGGACCTTTGGATGCTTTAGTCACATTCACCGAAAAAGTGAACAGACCATCACTAAACATAGCGGTTTCTATTACATCATCATCCGCTAATTTCCTTACTGAGCGTGAGGTTTCCTCAAAACCAGGAGGGAGCATCCCAACTTGCCATTTAAATGAAGGATTTTCATTTCTTGGGGACACAAGTAAAGGCGGTAAATTAACATTGCGTAATGTAGCTAATGAATCTTGTACCGTTTTGCTATCAAGCACCGTAGAAATCACGCGAAATTGTTCTAGTGTCTGACTGTTGTTATCTAATAAATCCACGCGTAATGGCAATTTAGTTTCTTCATCGATGAGAACAACATAATTAAAGCGAGAATTGTCTTTTGAAATAATGCGGATAACTAATGCAGGTCTGTCACCAATATGGGTACGACCAGCATCGATAAAATTATAATAAGGTTGAATTTTTTGATAATCTGCAAATAACACCATTGGTAAATTATCAATGATATGGTCGCCGTTTAGGCTAAAGGCATCAAATCCCGGCTCAAAATAACTGATTCGATCCCCTTTTTGCACAATCTCTCGGCGAGATGAGTCCATTTGAATCATCTGAGAGATATTCTCACCGTCAATGATGGCGTGGCGGTAACGAACGGGAACAATATTTTGTGGGTTGAATGTCATGAATGACATTTCATAAGATAGATTCTGGGCAGCAGATCCCATTTCTTTAAAAAGAACATCGGCATCTTGTGTAGATGCCGAAGCTTGATTAGAAACAATCAGGCTGCCCGTCAGGCAGATGACGGATAACCATTTTTTCATTATTGCAGTTTAACTCCGGCAGACGCTGCATTTTTATCATTTTCATTATGCTGTTGATTTAGCATAGAACGTCTTTCAATCTCATACTGTTGCAGCATTGCATTAATTCGTTGGTTCTGTTGTTCAATTTGCTGAGTTTGCTGGTCTGTACCAAATAATTGGCTATCTGACAGATTCAAACTTACAGGCGCTCCACGACCGACTGGCACTGTATTAAACACTGGTTCATCGACCATTGAATCTACAGAATTGCTTTGGTTATATTGTTGAACACCAACAATGACCGCCAACGATACACAAGCTGCCACACCAATTTGAGTGATTTGGCTGGCCCATGGACGAATCTTGTTCCAGAACGGAAGTCGATTCCACGTGGATGGTTCAGGTTGCGACTCGACAACTACCTGAGGATTAATTCGCACAGCTTCATTCTCTAATGCTGCCGCAACTTTACTTGCAATATCAAGATGGATGACATCGCCAATATCATTACGCAGAGTATCACGAACAAGATGATAGCTCTCCCAGCGCTGTTTCAACGCTGAATCACATGAAATGGTATTAATGAGTTCTAAATCTAGAGCTTCACCATCCATCATTGCGGAAAGTTTCTCTCTTTGCATGCCCAATTACCTTCAGTTAATTGCTCACAGTTAAATTTTGACCCACAACTCCAACAAGATTAATAATGTTGGATCAAGGGTTGAACTTTCTCATCTATTGCTTCCCTTGCTCTAAAGATCCGTGAACGCACAGTACCTACAGGGCAATCCATCACTTCGGCAATTTCTTCGTAGCTTAAACCTTCTAATTCTCGTAACGTAATTGCCGTTCGAAGATCTTCGGGTAATGACTCAATGGTACGGAAAACAACTTTCTTCAGTTCTTCAGACAACATTAAGTTCTCTGGGTTCGAAATTTCTTTTAAAGCACCAGCTGTTTCAAAGTTCTCAGCATCGCTCGCTTCCAGGTCAGACGCGGGTGGGCGCCGATCTTGGGCAACTAAATAATTTTTAGCTGTGTTGACCGCGATTCGATAAAGCCAAGTATAAAAAGCACTATCACCACGAAATGATCCAATTGCACGATAAGCCTTAATAAAGGACTCTTGCGCGACATCTGGAACATCGGATTGCGGCACATAACGAGAAACTAAACTTGCAACTTTATGCTGGTATTTAATTACCAGTAAGTTGAAGGCTTGTTGGTCGCCTTTTTGTACTTTTTCAACCAGTACTTGGTCTGTCAATTGCTCGCTCATTCCAGGAACAAACTCCCGAACGTAGACTGATAAATGCTTAACTTGATCATTTTCTCCCTTCCTTAAGCAAGCCTTACTTCGAGTAGTAAAAACAGACGAAGTTCAATTTAATACCCAAAAAATCGAAAAAAAATTAAAAAAATGAGATTCTGGTCTTCTTTCGATCCTAGAGATCCTTGTGAGTTATAACTAATAGTATACACAACCGCGTTATCAATGGGATATTCTGCGCGTAAAATCCTCGATGTGATAATACATGCCATCAATACAATTAACAGCGGATGTTAATGTGACCATCGATTAATACGTAGTCACAGGGGATTCGATAGGCTAACATAAAATCCTCAATAGATACTACATAACACGCAAACACTTATGAACGCATCCACACAGCATTACACTGATATTCTCATCATTGGGAGTGGTGTTGCCGGGTTATCCGCCGCTTTACGGCTCGCCCCTTTTCATCAAGTTACCATTCTCAGTAAAAGCAACCTCACAGAAGGTGCATCCTATTATGCTCAAGGCGGAATAGCCGCAGTTTTCGATGATACCGACAGCATCGAGTCTCATGTTGATGACACGCTAATTGCTGGTGCCGGTATTTGTGAAAAACAGTCCGTCGAATTTATTGCCTCGAACGCCAAACATTGTGTCCAATGGCTGATTGATCAAGGCGTCCTGTTCGACACCGAAGTGACTGAGACAGGGGAAACTCAGTATCACCTAACTCGAGAAGGAGGGCATAGCCACCGTCGTATTTTGCATCATGCTGATGCAACGGGTAAAGAAGTTGAAACCACTCTCGTTGACCTTGCATTTTCCCATCCTAACATCCACATCAAAGAACGTTATAATGCCGTTGACTTGATCCTTGAAGATAAAAATCAATCCTCAGGTCATTCCCGAATTGTTGGCGCATATGTCTGGAATCGACAAAAAGAGCAAGTTGAAACGATCCGAGCCAAAACAATTGTCTTAGCCACTGGTGGTGCAGCAAAAGTTTACCAATATACTACTAACCCAGATATTTCATCTGGTGATGGCATTGCGATGGCATGGCGAGCAGGTTGCCGAGTTGCAAATTTAGAATTTAACCAATTCCATCCCACCTGTTTATTTCATCCTCAAGCTCGCAATTTTTTACTGACTGAGGCTTTACGTGGTGAAGGCGCCTATCTTAAGCGCCCTGATGGTAGCCGATTTATGCCGGACTATGATGAACGTGGTGAATTAGCACCACGGGATATAGTCGCTAGGGCGATTGACCACGAAATGAAGCGCCTTGGCGCTGACTGTATGTATTTAGATATTAGCCATAAATCGCCAGAATTTATTAAACATCATTTTCCAACCATATATGCCAAATTAATCACCCTTGGTTTAGACCTCACCAAAGATCCCATTCCAATCGTCCCTGCTGCCCACTATACCTGCGGTGGCGTTATGGTTGATCAAACTGGTATGACCGATATTCCTAACTTATACGCTATTGGCGAAGTCAGTTATACCGGATTACATGGGGCAAACCGCATGGCGTCGAACTCTCTACTCGAATGCTTAGTTTATGGTTGGGCCGCTGCGGAAAATATCATTCAAACGATCGATAAGATCCCCGATGTTCCACAACTTGATGATTGGGATGAAAGCCGAGTCCATAACTCCGATGAACAAGTTGTCATTCAGCATAACTGGCATGAATTAAGATTATTTATGTGGGATTACATGGGGATAGTTAGAAGCACTAAACGATTGGAACGTGCTTTGCGCCGAATTCATTTATTACAGCAGGAAATACATGATTATTATGCTAATTTTCGTATCTCCAACAATTTATTAGAACTAAGGAATCTGGTACAAGTTGCCGAGTTAATGGTACGTTGCGCCCTAGAGCGTAAAGAGAGTCGTGGCTTACATTACACTTTAGATTACCCTGAACAACTGGAAAAATCAGGGCCCACAATTCTAACTCGATGAAACGAAAATAATAATTAATTTACCTATCTGTAAATATTTATATTGCAGGTAGGTAATTAATATTTCAGATAAAATGGTTTAATCAACGCTTTAAATTCATCGGTATATTGCTCATCTTGCTGTTTCAACGTCAAGGATGAAACCTCTGCCGTGCACGGCTCCAACCGTAATCCTAATAGCATGCGATGGTATGGGGTATTTTGTTTATCACGCACATTCATGCGCAACGCACTAAACCATCCATTCTCAACCGCCATTCCTTCTACTTTTTCACCGACTTCATAGGGTAAAACTAAACAAAAAATACCTTGTGGCAGTAAACAACGGCGAGCACATTCCAACAAAATTGGGTGGTTTAATGTACTGGTATAACGAGCTTGATCACGCTTTTCATCACGACAGGATATTGCTGGCTCGAAATAAGGTGGATTACTGACGATAACATCGTATTGCTTCGTGGTTTGCTCACTAAAACTAATAATATCTTGATTAACAATTTGTAAGCGTTCAGCCCATGGGGATTCATCAAAATTTTGTTGTGCTTGTGCCGCTGCATCACTATCAAGTTCCACTGCATCGATGTTGAGATGAGCATTTCGCTGCGCCAACATTAACGCAATCAAACCGCTGCCACTGCCAATATCTAACGCTCTTTGTACCCCATTAATTGGAGCCCATGCACCTAGTAAGACACCATCAGTACCCACTTTCATTGCACAACGGTCATGACCCACAAAGAATTGTTTAAAGGTAAAACCCCCTTTACGGTACTTCGGCTTTTGATTGCTCATGCTGTCACTCTGATTTGATTGTTATTTGTACTCAAATTCTCAATTTAGGCTCACAAATCGATAAATTTAATCTATTTGCAACAATTAGATTCTCATATTATGAGAATATCATTTGTTAGCTAAAAATTTTACTGCTAAGTTCGAAAAAAAGGAGATGCCATGAACAGCATAAATAGAACCCTAGATATCTTATCTTTCATCACTACCAGTGCATCTCCAGTCACACCCCAAGCAATCTCTAATGGGCTCAATATTCCTTTATCAACCGTTTATCGCTTATTAACAATTCTCATCAATTGGGAATTTGTCTCTTACTCTAAACAATATGGGACTTACACGGTTGGTGCGCAGAGTATCAAAACTCAAGAAAAATACTATCACCATAGTTTGCTGATGACGTCATCAAAATCAGAGTTACAAGCTCTCGCGAAAAAGACCCAAGAAACCGCCGCCATCATTACCGCTAATCTTCGTGAAACTATCTGTGTGGATAAGATTGATAGTGAACAAGCGGTTCGTTGCTCGTTCATTGTTGGACACGGTAACACAGTGATCCGTGGTGCAAGCGCTAAAACGTTATTAGCTTTTCGTGATGAGCAATATCAAGAATTAGTGTTTGAAACTCATGGGAAACAGTTACAGCAAGATAATTATTTGCAGACATTAAAGAAGGATTTAGTCCAGATCCGCCAGCAAGGTTATGGCATCTCAGTAAGCGAAATAGATGCTGGTGTTTTCGGTGCCTCCGCTCCTATTTTCAAAGGTAACGATATTTTAGCTGTGGTTTCCGTCATGGCTCCTGAATTTCGTTCAATTCATCGCGTCGATGAGCTTATCAAAGCAACGTGTCAAACCGCTCAAAACATAACAAAACTAATTAATTTGGAGTAATTATGTCGCAACCTTTTGTATGGCAAGGTCGTACTGATGGCGAAACCGCAGAGCATCTTAGAATCCATCAGGTTATCAATCAATTCTCACCTGCAAAGTTCGCACTGCTCGGTTTTGCTTCAGATGAAGGAGTAAGACGTAACAAGGGGCGTGAAGGTGCGAAAGCAGGCCCTGATGAAATTCGCCGCCAGTTGGCTGGGTTACCGATTCATCAACCTCTAGCTATCCGTGATGCAGGCACTGTGAGCTGCGATGATGGGGATTTAGAAAGTGCTCAGCGCAAATTATCTGATGAAATTATTAAGATCTTAGAACAGAAACAACAGCCAATTATTCTTGGTGGAGGGCATGAAGTCGGTTATGCCAGTTTTCAAGGAGTTTTTGATTTCGTTCAGAAATATTCTCCAGAAAAAACGATCGGAATTATCAACTTTGATGCTCACTTCGATTTACGAGAAGCATCCGAAGCGACCTCGGGCACACCATTTTTACAAGCTTCACAACTGTGTAAACAGTATCAACGCCCGTTTAATTATCTCTGTTTGGGTATTGCTGATCACGGTAACACTAAAGTGTTATTCAACACGGCAGATCGTCTTGGTTGCCAATATATTCGCGATAAAGCGCTAACATCAAGTCAGTTGCCCAAAGCCATTGAGCAGCTCCGGCTGTTTATTGATTCTGTCGATTATCTCTATATCACCGTGGATTTGGATGTATTTTCTGCCGGTATTGCACCGGGAGTCAGTGCCCCAGCAGCACGAGGAATTTCCACTGAAACGTTTGATGAATTATTTAACGTTATCAAGGCGAGTGGCAAGATTGCGCTGTTTGACATCGCTGAATGTAATCCTGCATTTGATATTGATAACCACACATCAAAACTTGCAGCCTATTTGATTTACCAATATTTATTCTAAAAACAACAAACACAATAAAACGACTGATAAACAACTTTACCTTGTCTTTCAATATATAAATAAAAGCTTAGTCAACTAAGCAACTATATAAAAATAAAAGTATTTAAATTTTAAATGCTTGGATTTTTGGGTTACAGATTGATGGAATTTCGAGTGACAGCTAAGCGGTAAACGAAGGTATCCCTATAGGGTACCTGAGAGAAACCAACAACGCTGTAACTTGAAATAGCCAACAACGCTGTAATTTGAAGAACAACTGTATATATCTCTAAAAAGATATTTATACCCTTGGATTTCGAGTTACAGCTAGGCGGTAAACGAAGGTATCCCTAGGAGCATACATAAGTATGTGACTAGGGTACCTGAGAGAAACCAACAACGCTGTAACTTGAAAGACAAGGTATAAAACAAGGGGATACCAATGACGTTCCAAATCGACACACTCACCACACTCTTCCTGACAGTGCTCTGCCTGCTCATGGGTGTACACCTCAAAAAACGGATTGAATGGCTGCAACGTTTTTGTATTCCTTCACCTGTCATTGGCGGTTTTTTAGTTAGTTTACTTATCTGGGGATTAAAATCTTTCGATCTGGCTGAAATCACTTTTGATACCAGCCTGCAAACATTTCTGATGGTCGCATTCTTTACCACTGTCGGTATCGATGGCAGTTTCCGCATTTTAAAAAGCGGTGGTCGTTTGTTAATCACTTACTTACTGATTTGTTGGACTCTCGTTATTTTCCAAGATACTTTCGGCGCAGGTCTGGCTCATCTGCTGGGCATTGATCCGGTTATTGGGATCATGGCTGGCGGTGTTTCTCTCACTGGTGGACACGGTGGCGCGGCAGCATTTGGCAGTATGGCTGAAGGCCTTGGCGTACAATCTGCAACTGTTGCGGCTATCGCTGCTGCAACATTTGGTTTAATTTCAGGTAGTTTATTAGGTGGTCCCATCGCGAGCTACCTAATTAAAAAGCACAAAGTAACGATTCAAAGCGAAGAAAATATTGAAAGTGTAAAAGTTGAAGAGAAGCTAGCAGGCAAAATCGACTCAATCGACGCACATGCTTTCTTAAAAATGTTAGCACTAATTTTAGGTGTGATGGTCATTGGTCAATTTGCTTCAGCACAATTCACGAAAGCAACAGGATTCTCTTTGCCAAGCTATGTGGGTGCGATGATTATCGCGATCATTGTACGAAACATTAATGACCAAGTTGAAATTGTTCGAATTAACCAGAAATCCATCAATTTAATTTCCGACGTTTCATTAGGCCTATTTTTAACTATGGCGATGATGTCCTTAAAAATTTGGGAATTGAAAGTTATCGCACTACCATTATTTATCATCTTACTGGCACAAACTGTTGCTATCATCCTGTTTATTGTCTTCGTGGTCTTCCGACTATTAGGTAAAAACTACGATGCGGCGGTAATGTGTTCAGGCATGATGGGACATGGGCTAGGCGCGACACCAAACGCCATGGCAAACATGTCATCGGTTTGCGAGCGTTACAAACACGTCTCCATGAAAGCCTTCATGATTGTTCCATTAAGTGGTGCAGTACTTATCGACCTCGTGGGGATCCCTTACCACACTTGGTTAATTAACATGCTCAGCTAATCAAGCAATAAACTTGCCTATTACGGGGCCAAACTCGTCGTAGGCAAGTCCTTCCCCATATACCCTCCGCCATTAAAAACAGGTAAACTCTACGAAAACTGATTTTTGTGGTGAACAATTTTGCTAACCTGTTTATAATCAGCGCCCCAAACAGAGGTATATCATGACTGCATCCACATTTTCTGAACTTGAACTTGATGAAAGCCTAATCACAGCGCTAACCAATAAAGGTTACGAGCGCCCAACGGCTATCCAAGAAGCCGCGATCCCGCCAGCAATGGATGGGCGCGACGTGTTAGGTTCAGCCCCTACCGGAACAGGTAAAACAGCGGCATTCTTATTGCCAGCAATTCAGCATTTACTTGATTTTCCGAGAAAAAAATCAGGGCCACCTCGTGTTCTGATCGTGACGCCAACTCGCGAATTAGCCATGCAAGTTGCTGATCAAGCAAAAGAGTTTTGCGCACATAATCATTTAGACGTCGCCACAATTACAGGCGGAGTCGCGTATATGAACCACGCAGAAGTGTTCAGCGAAAACCAAGATATTGTCGTCGCAACTACCGGTCGCCTACTGCAATATATTAAAGAAGAAAACTTTGACTGCCGCGCTGTAGAAATTTTGATCCTTGATGAAGCTGACCGCATGTTAGACATGGGTTTTGCTCACGATATCGAAACTATTGCGGCAGAAACCCGCTGGCGCAAACAAACCATGTTGTTCTCGGCAACCCTTGAAGGGGATGCTATCCGTGATTTCGCCGAGCGCTTATTGGAAGATCCTGTTGAGATTAGTGCAGACCCATCACGTCGTGAACGCAAAAAAATCCAACAGTTTTATTACCGTGCGGACAACCTAGAACACAAAACAGCCTTACTGTGCCATTTACTCAAACAAAAAGATGTTACTAAATCTATCGTATTTGTTCGTAAACGTGAGCGTGTACGTGAGGTCGTTCAGTGGCTACGAACAGCTGGGATTGAGCCTTGCTACATCGAAGGGGAAATGGTACAGGCTAAACGTAATGAAGCGGTACGTCGTATGGTTACCGGGCAAGTTAACGTGCTAGTTGCTACCGATGTAGCTTCCCGCGGCTTAGACATTGAAAACGTAAGCCACGTATTTAACTTTGACCTACCACGTACGGCAGATGTTTATTTACACCGTATTGGTCGTACAGGACGTGCGGGACGTAAAGGTACTGCACTTTCACTTGTGGAAGCTCACGATTTCCCACTGTTTGGCAAAATCACCCGATACATTGAAGATCCTATCAAGATTCGAGTGGTGGATTCTTTACGACCAACAACAAAAGCACCTTCAGATGCGATGCTGACGAAACCAAAACCGTCGAAGAAAGTGCTGGCTAAACGTAAAGAAAAGAAAAAAGAAGAACAAAGTAAAAAGAAAATTAAAGTACGTGAGCGCGATAAGAAAAATATCGGTAAGCGCCGTACATCTGCTACCCCGCCGACTCCAGAGAATAGCGGAAAAACAGAGTAATTTAAGAAAAACGGGCTTCGGTCCGTTTTTTTAACTCATCATTTGATAGATTTTCCCCCTCGAGGCTCTCCCCTCATCCGTTAATGATGTCTCTTTAATCATGTGATGACTTAAAATATCTCGGCAATTGTCACCTTGATTATTTTTCATCCTCCAATCAGCCCCTTTTGATAATAATAATTCAGCGACTTCAAGTGCATGACTATTTAACGCATCATGTAGCGGTGTATTACCTAAGCTATCTTTTACATTTACCATTATCCCGCTATGTAGCAAAATTTCTGACTGTGCAACTTGTCCACTCTGCGCAGCAATATGTAAAATACTTTTTTGCTGTGCTAATTTCATATTTTGAATTCCCTTCCCATATGAAGATTTAAGTAATACCTTAATAAACTGGCTATTCACCGAGCGAACTGATTGCATTGCCAAACTATCAATATTACATTGCTTATTACTCATCGACAGCAGTGTAGAAAATTCATTTATATTTCCCTGTTTAATTGCGTTTTTACAACTCTCCTGCCAGTTTATAATTTTCTGCTCTTCAATAGTTGGAAACTCTGTAAGCATAATATCTACCTGCTTATCGAATTCCCCAGTAATGGCATTCCAGTTATTCCATGGTTTATACTTGCACATCATCCTAGTTATTTTCACCATCGTATGTGCAATAAAACTTCGGGTTAAGAGACGATGAGGGAGCCAGTCTTTCCAAGAGCTTTGTTCGCTATAGGCCATTTTAATACGATTTCCCAACGCAGGAGGGATTGGTAGCGTGTTTTGAAGAGCATCAAGCCAATCATATTGGACAGTATAAAAGCGCATTAATCCATTATCTGCCATCTTCTTAGCTAAGTGATAATCCATACCAATTTTTTGTACCGTACTTTGCGCTAGCCCTGCAGGACTAAATGAGATACAAGGGGACTGGCTAGCTAGCCCTGCAATGGATGCGAGCCCACCACCAAGAGAATGTCCAGTACAAATAATATTACCCTGAACAGCTTTATATAGAATATTTGTTAATCCAACAGCTTGAAAATATTGAGGTTCATAGTATCCCAATCCTTGTCTGATATTGGCATAAAAATCGACTATATCGTTAGTCCCAGCAAAACATAGAATATATAAATTATTAAAACGGCAAATATTTGCTTGAAATCCAGTAAAATTATCACTTAGTAGTTCAGCCGTTATTCCCAACTGATTAATTTGTTCTGTATTTAGTTTTTCTATTCCATGAATTTCTTGCCAACGGCTGTAATATGCGCCTCGTGACAGTAGCGCTAAAAGATAATCCTTATTTTGTGCATCGCTTCCTAAAAAATCCTCCTTAGTGATATTTGGTGACCATTTATCACCAACACTACAAAATGTTTCGGTAAATGGGTTTTGTATGTACAGATTTAAACCTTCTTGAATTAAAGAAAGTTCATCTTTTTTAATTATCGTCTGTAAGGTTGTACTCAAAGGCATAGACTCTCCCTAACAAATACGTTATTCAGGAAGAGTATTGAAATATAAATCGCGAACAGGGGAAATAATCGACTTTATTAGAAGGGAATAAAAAAGCCATTGATAACAATGGCTTTTAGAATTTGTTAAGCTCAGAGATCTATTGACCCCTTAATGTTTATTACAAACTTTCTGTGAAAGTACGAGTAATAACATCGCGTTGTTGTTCTGGCGTTAATGAGTTAAAACGCACTGCGTAACCAGAAACACGGATAGTTAACTGTGGATATTTCTCTGGATTTTTTACTGCATCTTCCAATGTTTCACGGCTTAATACGTTAACATTTAAGTGCTGACCACCTTCTACACGAACGGTTGGTTTCATTTCCAGAGGAACTTCACGGAACTCAAAAGCACCTAATTCATCTTTAGCAACTACTTGACCTTCGTTATAATCTGCTTTTGCACACACACAACGCGCTTCGTTTGTCTCATCATCCAGTAACCAGAATGAGTTCAGCAGTGCTGCATTATCAGTTTTAGTAATTTGAATACCAGTAATCATGTCGACCTCCACGTTCGAATCAGATTTTGATCAATCTTCGCTAACCATCTTTAATAGCTTTTGATTGGATAATTGGTCTAACCAACCTATTTATCTAATATATACCAGCTAGACACCCTGCTTTCTTTGATATTTATCAAATATTTTGTGTGGCGATCAATTTGGGGTTCGCATGTTTCTGATTTAAATCAAAAATCATATTTGCATTCTTTTAATTATTTTTTGTAAATTTTCAAAATAATTTGAAGACATTAGCAATGAACAATACTTTATCTCTGACCAAGGAAACAGTAAGCTACCTTTATACATAGATAGCAATGGAATATTTCATGTCAAATACGGTAACTTGGCACGATGTGATTGGCTCAGAAAAGTCACAAACCTATTTTCAAGATACGCTGGCTTTCGTTGCCTCAGAACGCCAAAATGGAAAAATTATTTATCCACCACAAGAAGACGTCTTTAACGCTTTTCGTTATACAGAGCTGGCCGATGTCAAAGTCGTGATCCTAGGACAAGATCCTTACCATGGCCCGGGACAAGCCCACGGTTTATCCTTTTCCGTGCTTCCTGGCATCAAGGCACCGCCATCTTTAGTCAATATGTATAAAGAGCTAGAACAAGATATCCCCGGCTTTGTGCGGCCTAATCATGGGTATTTACTGAGTTGGGCGCGGCAAGGGGTGTTACTTCTCAATACGGTATTAACCGTTGAGCAGGGAAATGCGCATTCACATGCCCACTTGGGTTGGGAAACGTTTACAGATAAAGTAATCGAAGCAATCAATGAGCATACTGAAGGCGTTGTTTTTCTTTTATGGGGAGCGCATGCCCAAAAGAAAGGACGAATTATTGATACTAAACGCCATCATGTATTGAAAGCGCCTCATCCATCACCACTTTCAGCTCATCGAGGTTTTCTTGGATGCGGACATTTTTCAAAAACCAATCAATTGTTAGAACAACAAGGTCTTACACCTATCAATTGGAATCCTGTCATTGACGAATAACATGAATTGATAGAAACAAAAATGGGATGCTAAGCATCCCATTTTATTTTAAATATCCTAAACTTACTTAGAAACAATAACCATCGCTGGTCGCAGTAAGCGGTTATTCAATGTATAACCTTTTTGCATCACATTGATCACTTGCCCAGCTTGGTGATCAGGGGATTCGATCATGGTCATTGCTTGGTGGACTTCAGGATTAAATGGTACGTTAGCAGCATCAACGACTTCGATACCGAATTTTCCGACAGCATCCAAGAACATTTTGAGCGTCAGATTCAAGCCTTCTAGCATCGCTTTTGATTCTTCGTTTTCGTGGTCAGCAGCATCAATAGCACGCTCTAAGTTATCTATAATAGGCAATAACTCATTTGAGAATTTCTCAAGAGCAAATTTGTGTGCTTTTTCGATGTCTTGCTCAGTACGACGACGAACATTTTCAATTTCTGCGTGAGCACGTAACATTGCTTCTCGCTCAGTTTTTTGGGAAGCTTCAAGTTGCTGTTCAAGCTCAGCAATGCGCGCGGCTAACGCTTGTTCTTCAGCTTGTTGAGTATCGACTTCTTGTTCTGCTTCAACTTTTTGAGTTTCAGTTTGCTCAGAAGTTTGCTCATCATGCACATTTTGTTCTTTACTACTCATGAATATCTCCGCGTATTTAGCAATAATTCGATATATGAGAGTATTATGGGGATCTAATACAGGGATTCAAGGGAAGCCATACAATGAGAGGCCAAAAAAGTATGCAAACGGATAAGACAACACCACAATCACCATTTAAAACTATCGGTATTGTTGGGCACCCTAGGCATCCTGAAGCACTGGCAACCCATGAACTTATCTATCATTGGCTAATTTCGAAAAATTACCATGCGATTATTGATAAACAAGTTGCCAAAGATTTGAAATTGGCAAATGCCAATGCCGGTACATTGACTGAAATTGGTCAACAAGCCGATCTGGTCATTGTTGTTGGTGGTGACGGCAATATGCTTGGAGCGGCACGCATTTTATCTCGTTATAACAATAAAGTCATCGGTGTTAACCGTGGTAATTTAGGATTCTTAACTGACCTCGATCCCGATAATGCTCTGCAACAACTCTCCCGAGTTTTGGATGGTGAGTATCATGAAGAACAGCGTTTTTTATTAGAAGCGCAAGTGATCAAACCAAATCAAAAATCACGTAAAAGTAGTGCTATCAACGAGATAGTACTTCACCCAGGCAAAGTTGCACACATGATTGAGTTTGAAGTCTATATTGATGATAAATTTGCTTTTTCTCAGCGTTCTGATGGATTAATTATTGCCACCCCAACGGGTTCTACAGCCTATTCATTATCTGCCGGCGGGCCTATTTTGACACCCAATCTCGACGCCATTGTATTGGTGCCAATGTTTCCTCATACATTGTCATCTCGTCCCCTCGTGATCAGCAGTGACAGCAGCATTCGCTTGAAATTTTTGCGTACCAACATTGACTATGAAGTGAGCTGTGATAGCCAAATTATGCTACCTATACAGGATGGCGAAGAAGTCATCATCAAACGTAGTTCAAAGAGCTTAAACTTAATACACCCAAAAGATTACAATTATTTCAATACGTTAAGCTCAAAGTTAGGTTGGTCCAAAAAAACTTTTTAATTTTTTCACTCTGCCTCTTTACTGTATAAAAAAACAGGTTAAACTGTATGAAAACACAGTTGTGTATTTTCACAGGAGAGCGCAGATGCTAACCCAATTAACCATCAATAATTTTGCTATCGTTCGTGAGTTAGAAATTGATTTTCGTAGCGGTATGACCACAATTACAGGTGAAACTGGTGCAGGTAAATCCATCGCTATCGACGCTCTAGGGCTATGTTTAGGAAACCGAGGTGAAGCCAATATGGTGCGGCCTGGTTCCCAACGAGCCGATCTGTGTGCTCGCTTTTCTCTTGCTGATGCACAAATGGCAGCAAATTGGCTGGTAGAGCATCAGTTAGATAATCACAATGAATGTCTATTACGCCGAACTATCGCGGTAGATGGCCGTTCCCGAGGCTTTATTAATGGTGTTTCTGTTCCCTTATCTCAATTAAGGGAACTTGGCGCCCTGCTTATTCAAATTCATGGCCAACATGCACACCAATTATTGCTAGATAATGGTCATCAACAATCGTTGCTTGATGCCTATGCTAATCAGCAAGAATTATTGTCACAAATGAAGCATACATGGCAAAAATGGCACGAGTCGTGCCAACAACTCGCTGTATTTCAAAAACAGATGCAAACGCGAGAATCTCGCAAACAATTACTTGATTATCATCTGAAAGAACTAACTGAATTTTTGCCCGTCCAAGGTGAATTTGAAGAGATTGATCAAGAATACAAGCAACTCGCTAATCATGGTCAATTTTTGACTATCGGACAAACTACCGCCCAAATTTTAACTGAAAGCGACGACGCTAATGTAATCAGCTTATTAAATATGGCAAAAAGTGAGCTAGCAGACTTAGTCTCTCTTAATCCTAAATTCTCTGGTTTGCTCGATATGTTGGAAGAAGCCACAATTCAAGTCAGTGAAGTCAGCGATGAAATCAAACATTATTGTGACCAATATGAACTCGACCCAAATCGTCTATTTGAGCTTGAGCAACGTATTTCTAAACAAATTAGTCTTGCGCGTAAACATCATGTAACTCCCGAAGCCTTACCTGAGCTTTTTCAACAGCTAGTGGAAGAGCAAGAACAAATTGCCAATCAAGATGAAGATTGTGAAGTCTTAAATGCTCAAGTCGTTGCAGCCCACCAAGAAGCTTTAGCTTGTGCTGAGCGCTTACATCATGTGCGCTTACACTACGCACAAGAATTAAGCCAATTAATCACGGATAGCATGCATCAATTATCGATGCCGCATGGCCTATTTACTATTGATGTAAAATTCGTGCCGGAACATTTGCAAATTGATGGGGCTTGCAAAGTGGAATTCAATGTCACAACGAACCCTGGACAACCTCATCAAGCCCTGGCTAAAGTTGCTTCTGGTGGTGAGTTATCCCGTATTGCTTTAGCAATTCAAGTAATTACAGCGAAAAAAATGGATACTCCTGCCCTAATTTTTGATGAAGTAGATGTTGGTATCAGTGGTCCAACAGCCGCGATTGTCGGCAAAATGTTACGCGAACTGGGGGAATCAACCCAAGTAATGTGTGTTACTCACTTACCGCAAGTTGCTGGCTGTGGTCATCATCATTTTTATGTCAGCAAAGAAACGAACGGTGTAGAAACGGAAACGCATATGCAACTGCTAGATAAAAAATCAAGATTACAAGAACTTGCGAGATTATTGGCAGGTTCATCTGTAACAAAAAATACACTAGCGAATGCAAAAGAGTTGCTTGCAGCATAAATTTTGACAACTTTTTTTCTCTCCTGTTGTCTTAGAGTCGATATGGAAGGTTTTAAATTGTATCAATGTCGATTATCATTGATGTTCTGACTCCAAAAGGAATGAGATATCCATGCGTTATAAATTGTTAACTGCTGCTGCACTATCATTTGCATTAATGTCTACAGGCTGTTCAATGATGGAACGTCTTGTTTACCATCCGGACATTAATCAAGGTAACTACTTGACTGCAAAAGATGTTGCTAAGATCAAAAAAGGAATGACACAGCAACAGGTCGCTTATACTTTGGGCACCCCAATGATGACTGACCCGTTTGGTTCTCAGACTTGGTTTTATGTTTTCCGCCAAGAGCTTGGTCATGACCCTGTAAAACAAGAAACTTTAACGCTAACTTTTGATCGCACAGGTATTCTGACTGATATCAAAAATGAAAAGAATCTTGAAGCGCAGCAAGCAATGGAAGCTAATGAAATAAAAGCATCCGAAGCTAAAACTTCAGAAACTAAAGCAGCGGAATAACGCACTAATAAAGCTCAATGCTTTTGCTAGCGCGCGGTAACTACCTGTGAAACCAAGATTAATTTATGTCTTTCAAACTACAGGTAGTTGCTAAATCTGCAAATTAGTATTTAGAAAATGCTTCAAACTCATTTTAAAATATATAAAAAAACCGAGTTTCCACTCGGCTTCATTATCAATAATGATTACACTAATCTATTATTTATTATTCTCTTTAGATTTCTCAGCACGCTTACGACGTAACTCTTTCGGATCAGCAATCAGTGGTCGATAAATTTCAATACGATCCCCTTCCTGAACCTTATCCCCTAATTTAGCTGGTCGGCTATAAATACCAACTTTATTCTTTTTTAAATCAATATCAGATCGTAATGCCAAAATACCTGACGCAATAATTGCATCTTCAATAGTTGTATCTTCAGGCACAGCCACTGATAGCAAGAACTGCTTTTCAGGCAATGCATAAGTGACTTCAATGTTGATATCAGACACGGTAAACAACCTTAGCTCTTGATGTAAATGCTTGAACCATATTGTTCGCAAGATCTTTAAAAATCTTACCAAATGCAAGCTCAATTAATTTATTGGAAAACTCAAAATCAAGATGAAATTCAATTTTACAGGCGTCATCACTAAGAGGAATAAACTGCCATCCCCCTGTTAGCTTACTAAAAGGCCCTTCAACCAATTGCATATGGATTCGTTTATTATCTTCCAATGCATTTTTAGTAATAAAGGTTTTGCTGATCCCTGCTTTGGAAACTTCAACCGACGCTGTCATCTCATCAGGGCTATGGCTAATAATTCGACTTCCAACACACCCTGGTAAAAAACTTGGGTATGAAATAACATCATTAACCAATTTATACATTTGTTCCGCGCTAAAAGGGACTAACGCAGAGCGACTAATCTGTGGCATATCAATTCCTATCCCCAAAAACTGCGCATATAATAGCACCATTGACGGGTTACACAAAAAACAAAACCTGTGCAGGGCAAGAAATGCACAATTAGAAAAATATCGGCGTTGAAAGATTTATTTCAACTCATCTTAACGTATAATGATTGAACTATGACAAAGAAAAAACCATATAAACCCGGTTCAGCAACAATTGCTATGAACAAACGTGCTCGCCACGAATATTCTATCGAAGAGGAGTTCGAGGCGGGTTTATCCCTACAAGGTTGGGAAGTTAAATCATTACGTGCAGGCAAAGCCAATATTGGTGATAGTTATGTTTTACTGCGTGATGGTGAGGCCTATCTGTTTGGTGCAAACTTTACACCACTAACTGTCGCATCATCCCATGTTGTCTGCGACCCAACCCGTAGCCGTAAACTACTTCTTAATCAACGTGAATTAGATACTCTTTATGGCAAAGTTAACCGTGAAGGGTACACAGTTATCGCGCTTTCTTTATATTGGAAAAATGCGTGGTGCAAAGTCAAAATTGGCGTTGCCAAAGGTAAAAAAGCCCACGATAAGCGCTCTGATATCAAAGATAGAGAGTGGCAGTTAGATAAAGCGCGTATAATGAAACATTCTAATCGCTAAGTTCTAGCTTTATAGAGTTATTTTCTGTTATACTGCGTTCAACAACTTGGGGCTGATTCTGGATTCGACGGGATTTGCGAAACCCAAGGTGCATGCCGAGGGGCGGTTGGCCTCGTAAAAAGCCGCAAAAAAATAGTCGCAAACGACGAAAACTACGCACTAGCAGCTTAATAACCTGCTTAGAGCCCTCTCTCCCTAGCCTCCGCTCTTAGGACGGGGATCAAGAGAGGTCAAACCCAAAAGAGATCGCGTGAATACCTTGCCTGGGGTTGAAGCGTTAAACTTAATCAGGATAGTTTGTTGATGGCGTGTCTGTCCGCAGTTGGCAAATGAATTTAAAGACTAGACTAAGCATGTAGTACCGAGGATGTAGAAATTTCGGACGCGGG